>PHCH01000027.1 GCA_002840785.1 Betaproteobacteria bacterium HGW-Betaproteobacteria-4
ACACCTGTAAAGGGATGACTCCATGACGACTGAACGCAAGGCAATTTTGACAATCGATGGACAGGCTCCCGTCGAATTCCAGGTTATGACCCCGACGCACGGCAACGATTGTGTCGATATTCGCACCTTGGGCGCCAAGACCGGGTTGTTTACTTATGACTCCGGCTTTCTTTCTACGGCCAGTTGCAAGTCCACTGTTACCTTCATTGATGGCGACAAGGGCGAATTGCTCTATCGCGGTTACCCGATTGAGCAATTGGCAGAAAACTGCAACTTCCTTGAAGTCGCCTACCTGCTGAAAAACGGCGAGTTGCCGAACGCCGACCAGAAGGTTGGCTTTGAAAACACCATCAAGAAGCACACGATGGTTCATGACCAACTGACCCGCTTCTATAACGGCTTCCGTCGTGATGCTCATCCGATGGCCGTCATGGTTGGTGTCGTCGGTGCCCTTTCCGCCTTCTACCATGAAGCGATGGACTACTCGGATGCGGAGCACCGCAATATCAGCTTTAACCGTATGGTTGCCAAGTTGCCAACCATCGTTGCCATGGCCTACAAGTACAACACCGGTGCGCCTTTCCTGTATCCGGACAACGATCTGGATTACACCGCCAACTTCATGCGCATGATGTTCGGTAATCCGTGCGAAAAATACGTACCGAATCCGGTTTTGGTTAACGCGCTGGATACTATTTTTACCCTGCACGCTGATCATGAACAAAACGCTTCTACCTCGACGGTGCGTCTGGCGGGCTCGTCGGGTGCCAACCCCTTCGCTTGTATTTCGGCTGGCATAGCTTGCCTGTGGGGGCCGGCGCACGGTGGTGCAAATGAGGCCTGTCTGCAGATGCTGGAAGAAATCGGCGATGTCTCACGTGTTGGTGAATACATCAAGCGCGCCAAGGACAAGAACGACTCCTTCAAACTTATGGGATTCGGCCATCGCGTCTATAAGAACTTCGATCCGCGCGCTAAATTGATGCGTAAAGTGTGCAACGACGTGCTCAGCGAACTGGGCCTGGAAAATGATCGTCTGTTCAAACTCGCAATGGAGCTTGAGAAGATCGCTCTGGAAGATCAATATTTCGTCGAGAAGAAACTCTATCCGAACGTCGATTTCTATTCGGGTATTGTTCAGAAAGCGATTGGAATTCCGACCGAGATGTTCACGTGTATCTTCGCTCTGGCTCGTACGGTTGGCTGGATGACTCAGTGGGAAGAAATGATTACCGATCCGGAATACAAGATTGGTCGTCCGCGTCAGTTGTACATGGGTGCAGCAAAGCGCGATGTAGTGCCGCTCGCCCAACGCGGCTAAAAAAAGAAATTGGGCGGCCGTGTGGCCGCCCTTTTTTTACCTGTGGAAACTTGTCACCCAGCTATCTGTGGCTACAGTGGAAAAAAATACCCTTGAGGGGATGCCTATGACTACGATGAATAATCTATTCGACAGCACGATGTACTTTGGCGGCAATGCGCCGTTTGTCGAAGAACTGTACGAAAATTACCTGAACAATCCGACCGCCGTCCCCGAAGAGTGGCGCGAGTATTTTGACCGTCTGGCGCAAATGCCTGGTTTTGTCGCTCGCGACGTAGCGCATGCGCCGGTTATTTCCGCTTTCGCTGAACTGGCGAAGGATGGTGGTTTCCGCCCCGCGCCAGTAGCCGGCGGTGACAACAGGAAGCAATCTGCCGTCGGGCAACTGGTTACGGCCTATCGTTCGATCGGTACTCGCTGGGCCGACCTTGATCCGCTCAAGCGTCTGCCGCGCCCCAAGATTGACGAGTTGGAGCTGTCTTTCTATGGCTTTACCGATGCCGACCTGAATCAGTCGTTCAGTGTCGGTTCTCTAAAGGGACTTCCGGAAACCGCCCAACTCGGTGATATTCTCGAAACCCTCAAGCAGACTTATTGTGGAACCGTTGGCGTCGAGTACATGTACATGTCCGATTACAACGAGAAGCGCTGGTTGCAAGAGCGTCTTGAGAGTATCCGTTCGCGCCCTGCCTACAACGCCGATCAGAAAAAGCGTCTTCTCGAGCGGTTGACCGCAGCGGAAACCCTCGAACGCTACCTGCACACAAAATACGTTGGCCAGAAGCGCTTCTCGCTGGAAGGTGGCGAATCGCTGATCGTCTCGATGGACGAAGCCATCCGCACTGGTGGCGCGATGGGTATCGACGAAGTTGTTATCGGCATGGCCCACCGCGGTCGCCTGAACGTGCTGGTCAATACTCTGGGCAAGGCACCGTCCATGCTCTTTGCAGAGTTTGAAGGCAAGAAGAAGAGCGACCTGTCGGCCGGTGATGTCAAGTACCACATGGGCTTTTCGTCCGACGTGTCCACTCCGGGAGGTCCGTGCCACCTGACGCTGGCTTTCAACCCATCGCACCTTGAAATCGTCAATCCGGTCGTCGAAGGCTCGGTCTATGCGCGACAGGTTCGTCGTGGCGAAGAGGGTAAATCCAAGGTGTTGCCGGTTATTGTGCACGGCGACTCGGCTGTCGCCGGGCAGGGCGTCAATCAGGAAATGCTCAATTTTGCCCAGACTCGTGGTTATGGCACGGGCGGTACGCTACACATCGTGGTTAACAACCAGATCGGCTTTACGACAAGCGATCCGCGTGACTACCGCTCCGGTCACTACTGTACCGACATCTTCAAGATGGCCGACGCCCCGATCTTCCACGTCAATGGTGACGATCCGGAAGCCGTCGCGCTGGTGACCCAGATCGCCATCGAATATCGTCAGCAATTCAAGAAGGACGTTGTCGTCGATATCATCTGTTTCCGCAAGCTCGGCCACAACGAACAAGACGAGCCTATGGTTACTCAGCCGTTGATGTACAAGATCATTGCCAAGCATCCGGGTACCCGCAAGGTCTACGGCGACAAGTTGATTGCCGAGGGGGTGTTGCCGGCCGATGGCCCGGATCAGATGATCACGGAATACCGTGCTCACCTTGACAAGGGCGAGTTGCTTTACAACCCGGTGCTGGCTGGCTACAAGCATCCGATGACAATTGACTGGACGCCTTTCCTCGCCAAGTCCTATATCAAGACCTGCGATACGACGGTGCCGGTCGATGAACTGAAGCGTCTTGCCGGGCGTCTGACCACCATGCCGGAAGGCTACACGCTGCATTCGCGCGTCAAGAAGATCGTCGAAGATCGCGCCGCGATGGGTGAGGGAAAACTGGCGGTCGACTGGGGTATGGCCGAGAATCTGGCTTACGCATCCCTGCTGGTGTCGGGCTACGGCATCCGCATCTCGGGTGAGGACGTCGGTCGGGGTACTTTCTTCCACCGCCACGCAGCATTCCACGACCAGAATCGGACCAATTGGGACGAGGGTACTTACTATCCGCTGAAAAACCTGCAGGAAAAGCAGGCTGGATTCCAGTGCTATGACTCTGTGCTGTCAGAAGAAGCGGTATTGGCTTTCGACTATGGTTACGCATCCGCCAACCCCTATGAAATGGTTATTTGGGAAGGCCAGTTCGGCGACTTCGCCAATGGTGCGCAAGTGGTGATTGACCAGTTCATTACGTCGGGTGAAGCCAAGTGGGGCCGTGCGTGTGGCCTCGTCATGCTGCTTCCTCACGGATACGAAGGTCAGGGGCCGGAGCATTCGTCGGCTCGTCTGGAACGCTTCATGAACCAGTGTGCCGAGATGAATATGGAAGTCTGCGTGCCAACCACGGCAGCCCAGGTTTTCCACATGCTGCGTCGCCAAGCTGTGCGCATGCAGCGCAAGCCACTGATCGTCATGTCGCCCAAGTCGCTGTTGCGTCACAAGGATGCCGCATCGCCGCTTGAGGATTTGGCCAATGGCGAATTCAAGCGTGTCATTGGTGAAGTCGACAACCTCGACAACAAGAAGGTGAAGCGTGTCGTGCTGTGCTCTGGCAAGGTTTATTACGACCTGCTGGCTGCTCGGCGCGAGAAGCAGATCAAGGATATCGCCATTGTTCGCGTAGAACAGTTGTATCCCTTCCCGAGAGTTTCGCTGGGAGAAGAGCTGGCCAAGTATCCGAAGGCGACTGAAATTGTCTGGTGTCAAGAAGAGCCGCGCAATCAGGGCGCTTGGTATTGGATTGCTTCGCGTCATCATCTGGACTCCGAGATCGGCCCCAAGCGCAAGCTGCTGCTGGTTTCTCGTCCGGCTTCCCCGTCGCCAGCGGTTGGTTACCTGGCAAAGCACAACGAGCAACAAAAGGCACTGGTCGAGTCCGCGCTGGGCAAGATCGAGTACTAATAACTACAGCAGAGTGGAGTCATTATGAGCATTATCGAAGTTCAATGGCGTTCTGGTCGAAATCATCAAGGGTGATGGCGATACCGTTGTTTCCGGCGAGTTGATCGCCCGCATTGATACCGAAGCCAAGGCGGGGGCCGCTGCTCCCGCTGCTGAAGCGCCGAAAGCGGCAGCAGCTGCCGCACCGGTTGCCGCCGCCGCAGCCCCGGCTGGTACGGCCAGCCCGTCGGCCCGCAAAATCCTCGACGAAAAGGGCATCGCTGCCTCTGATGTCGCCGGTTCCGGTCGTGGCGGTCGTGTCACCAAGGAAGACGCCGTTGCTGCTGTGCCGAAGTCTGGCCCGGTCGCTGCTCCGGTTGCTGCCAAGGTTGCCATGCCGACGCCGCCGGTTGCCGTTGCTCTCGGCGATCGTACCGAGCAGCGCGTGCCGATGTCCCGTCTGCGTGCCCGTATTGCCGAGCGCCTACTGCAGTCTCAGCAAACCAATGCCATTCTGACCACGTTCAACGAAGTGAACATGGGCCCGATGATGGCGCTGCGCAAGCAGTACGGCGAGAAGTTCGAGAAGGCCCACGGCGTCCGCCTCGGCTTCATGGGCTTCTTCGTCAAGGCCGCCTGCGCCGCCCTGCAGAAGTTCCCGATCCTCAACGCTTCGGTCGATGGCAATGACATCGTCTACCACGGCTTCATCGACATTGGTATCGCTGTCGGTTCGCCGCGTGGCCTGGTCGTGCCGATCATCCGCAATGCGGACCAGATGAGCATTGCCGAAATCGAAAAGAAGATTGCCGAATTCGGTGCCAAGGCCAAGGATGGCAAGCTGTCCATCGAAGACCTGACCGGTGGTACCTTCTCGATTTCCAATGGCGGCATCTTTGGTTCGATGATGTCCACCCCGATCATCAACCCGCCGCAATCCGCGATCCTCGGCATTCATGCCACCAAGGACCGCGCCATGGTTGAGAACGGTCAAGTCGTTGTGCGTCCGATGAACTATCTGGCCATGTCCTACGATCACCGCATCATCGACGGCCGCGAAGCCGTCCTCGGTCTGGTGACCATGAAGGAAGCGCTGGAAGATCCGTCCCGCCTGCTGCTCGGCGTCTAATTGACGTTGGCCGGCGCCAGTGTCCCGCCAAGGGCGCTGGCGCTTTTGCACATCTGAAATCTGAAAGGTTTACACATGTCCAAGCAATTTGACGTGCTCGTTATCGGTGGTGGCCCTGGCGGCTATGTTGCAGCCATTCGTGCTGCCCAGCTCGGCTTTTCCGCCGCCTGCTGCGAATCCAATCCGTATGCCGACCCGAAGGGCGAACCGCGTCTTGGCGGCACCTGCCTGAACGTTGGTTGTATCCCGTCCAAGGCCCTGCTGCATACCTCGCATCTGTTCGAAGAAGCAGGTCACAGCTTTGAAGCCCAAGGCATCAAGGTTGGCAAAGCCACCATCGACGTGCCGGTGATGAAGGGCCGCAAGGACACCATCGTTACGCAACTGACCTCGGGCATCAAGGGCTTGTTCAAGAAGAACAAGGTCACCCTGCTCAACGGTCATGGTTCCTTTGTCGGCAAGGAAGGCGATCTGTACAAGGTCAAGGTTGGCGCCGATGAGGTGCTGGCCAAGCAGGTCATCATCGCGACCGGCTCCAAGCCGCGTCACCTGCCGAACGTGCCGGTCGACAACAAGATCGTCATGGACAACGAAGGCGCCCTGAACCAGGAATCGGTGCCCAAGAAGCTGGCCATCATCGGTGCCGGCGTTATCGGTCTGGAAATGGGTTCGGTCTGGCGTCGCGTCGGTTCCGAGGTCACCATCCTCGAAGCAATGCCTGATTTTCTGGCTTTTGCCGATCAGGACATCGCCAAGGAAGCGCTCAAGCTGTTCACCAAGCAGGGTCTGAATATCCAGACCGGCGTCAAGATTGGCGATATCAAGACGACCAAGAAGGGCGTCTCGATTGCCTACGAAACGAAGGATGGCAAGGCCGAGAAGCTCGATGCCGACCGCCTGATCGTTTCCATCGGTCGCATCCCGAACACTGACGGCCTGAATGGCGAAGCGGTTGGCCTCAAGCTGACTGATCGCGGCATGGTTGAAGTCGATGGCCACTGCAAGACCAATCTCCCCGGCGTCTGGGCGGTCGGCGACGTGGTACGCGGCCCGATGCTGGCGCACAAGGCCATGGAAGAGGGCGTCATGGTTGCCGAGTTGATGGCCGGTCAAGCTGGCCACTGCAACTTCGACACCATTCCGGGCGTCATCTACACCGCGCCGGAAATCGCCTGGGTCGGCAAGAGCGAACAGCAGCTCAAGGCCGATGGCGTTGCCTACAAGGTTGGCAAAATCCCGTTCATGGCCAATGGCCGCGCACTGGGTATGGGCGAGCCGTCCGGCTTCGTCAAGATGCTGGCCTGCGCGCAGACCGACCGCATCCTCGGCGTCCATATCATCGGCGTCAATGCCTCCGAGTTGATTTCCGAAGCCGTTGTGGCGATGGAATTCGGTGGCGCTTCCGAAGATCTGGCCCGCATCTGCCACGCTCACCCGACCTTGTCGGAAGCGGTGCACGAAGCAGCCCTGGCTTGCGACAAGCGTCCGCTGCACTTCTAAGCTGACTCTTCTTTGCCGGAAAGGCGGGTTGCGGCAACGCACCCGCCTTTTTCTTTGGCAGAATACGTTTTTACCCCAAACCTGATTCACCCCCATGCCCCATAAAAAACTCAATGTCGCCGCGCAGGGCATGCTCGACGCCTATAAAAACCTGCTTGATGCCCGTGGCTACATTGCCGATGCTGCGCAGATGGCGGCGGCGATGGCGTTGCAGAGCCTCTACACAAATTTGCTGTTTTTCAAGGTTGACCGTGGCAGCACCTTCAAACGCCTGTTGTCGCCGCCCAAGCCGCCGAAAGGCGTCTATTTCTGGGGCGGGGTGGGTCGTGGCAAGAGCTTCCTGATGGATTGCTTTTACGACTCGGTCCCTTATCGGCGCAAGCGTCGCATTCACTTCCATGCCTTCATGCAGCAGATTCATCATGACCTCGAAAAATACAAGGGCGAACCGGACCCGATGCTGAGGCTGGCCGAGCAGATCGCCAAGGAAGTGCGCCTACTGTGTTTTGACGAATTCCACGTCTCGGACATCGCCGACGCCATGATTCTTGGCCGCCTGATGGATGGCCTGTTCGCCCAGGGGGTCATCATCGTGATGACTTCCAACTATCCGCCGGACCTGTTGTATCCGAACGGTCTGCACCGGGAAAGCTTTCTGCCGACCATTGCGCTGCTCAACAAGCATCTGGATGTTTTCGAGGTCGATGCCGGTACCGACTACCGTTTGCGGGCACTCGAGCAGGTCGAGATCTATCACTATCCATCCGATGCCGCGGCCGAGAAGAAGATGCTCGACTACTTCAAGATGGTCGATGGTGATGCCGGCAAGAAAGGCGGGCATATCGAGGTGCTGGGTCGCGACATCGAGACCGTGCGACGTGGCCATGGCGTGATCTGGTTCGATTTCCGGATACTCTGTGGCGGACCGCGTTCGCAGAATGACTATCTCGAAATCGCCCGCGGATACCACACGGTGCTCCTCTCCCATGTGCCGAAAATGACCACCCATCAGGCCTCGGAAGCGCGTCGCTTCACGTGGCTGGTCGACGTTTTTTACGATCACAAGGTCAAGCTCATCATCACCGCCGACTGTGCGGCCGAAGGGCTCTACACCGAGGGCACGCAGGCCAGCGAGTTTGCCCGTACCGTGAGTCGTCTGACCGAAATGAACTCCAGGGAGTACTTGGCCTTGCCCCATATGGTTAGCTGATCAAATGACTGAAACAATGCTCCCCGCTGATCTGGCCATCGATCTTCGGCAACTGGTGATGACTATCGCCAACACGGTCGATCTGGTCGGCGTCGACGATGTCATGCACGGCCGCCGGGTTGGCATGCTGGCTCGCGAGATGGCCATCCGCATGGGATGGAGCGAAGCGGACCAGCTGATTCTTTACGATGCCGGCCTGCTGCACGATTGCGGCGTGTCATCGACGCGGGTTCATCATCGTCTGGTCGTCGATCTCGAATGGACTGGCGCCGAAGAGCATTGCGTTCGCGGCGACGAATTGCTGGCCAACTTTCAGCCCCTAGCCCATCTGGCCCCGATCATCCGTTATCACCACAGTGCCTGGGAATGGCTCGTAACGCAGACACTCCCGGGTGATACGGCGCGTTTCGCCAACCTGATCTATCTGGCTGACCGCATTGACGTCCTGGCTGCGCCCTATCATGCCGACCAGAGTGTCCTGTCACATGCCGACGAGATTCGTGCCCGTCTGGCCTCGGCGCGCGGACGCCTGTTTTCGCCCGAACTGGTGGATGCCTTCGAAGTGATTTCTCAGGAAGAGGCTTTCTGGCTGGCCTTGCAGCCGGAGTGGGTGCAGCAGTACCAGATAGACATGGAGTCCCATGGCGACCTGAAGATGATCGGCTGGGTCGAGTTCAAGCAGTGCGCGACCATTTTTTCGCGCATCATCGACGCCAAATCACCTTACACGGAGCAGCATTCGCAAGGTGTTGCGCGGCTGTCGCGCCATCTTGCCGAACGGCTCGGACTTGACCCCATCACCTGCGAGAAAATTGAAGTGGCCGGCTTGCTGCACGATATCGGCAAGCTGCAGATTCCCGACGAGATCATCGAAGGTGAAAGTGCCTTGACGGCGCATGAGTTCGACATCATGAAGAGCCACAGCTACGGGACGCTGCAGGTCCTCAAGCGGCTGCATGCGATCGCCGAAATCGCCCGCTGGGCCTCGCTGCATCACGAAACACCGGATGGCCACGGCTACCCGTTCCATATCGGCGGCGCCGCGCTGCCCATAGAAGCGCGCATCATCAATGTCGCCGATATCTTTCAGGCGCTGGCGCAGGACCGTCCTTATCGCAAATCAATGACACCGGACCAGATATTGGCCATCCTTCAGGAGCGTGCCGACTTGGGACGCGCCGATCTGGGCGTCGTCGGCCTGGTTGCCCAGGATCTGGCCGAATGCTACCGGGTCGCCGTCTGTCACGATTGACCCTTCACGCTGCCGGGAGAACGTCCATGATGCTTCGTACCCTTTGCCTGCTGGCCTGCCTGTTCAGCACCTCGTTGTGGGCCCAGCAGATGGAAGTCATCGAGCTCAGGAGCAAGAACGTCGATGAGGTGCTGCCGGTTCTGTTGCCGCTGGTCGAGCCGGGCGGCACGCTGACCGGCATGAACAACCAGCTTTTCCTCAAGGCCTCGCCGCGCAACCGGGCAGACATCAAACGGGCGCTGGCGGTCATCGACAAACCGGCCCGGCGCCTTATCATTCGCGTTTCGCAAAACCGTCAGGCCGAAGACAGCGCGCGTGGTGCCGAGGCGAGCGGCCAGGTCGTGCTCGGTAGCACCCGGCGCAGCACGGTCGGGGCGACTGTCTGGGACACCAAGAGCGTGCGCGGCGAGAGTGCGGCGCAGATGGTGCAGACCGTCGAAGGCGGCCAGGCTTTCATCCAGGTCGGCCGTTCGCTGCCTCTCCCGATGCGCCAGGTCGTCATTGGCCCCGGCGGCACGGTGATCAATGAGAACGTGGTGTATCAGGATGTCGGTCGCGGCTTTTATGCCGTGCCGCGCGTGAATGGCAACCGGGTGACGCTCGATATCAGCCAGCAGGCGGCCAGCCAGGGCGGCTACGGCAGCATCAACAGCCAGCAACTGTCGACGACGGTATCCGGCCGGCTCGGCGAATGGATAGAAATGGGCGGCAGCGGTCGCCAGGCATCAGGCAATCAGGGCGGCGCGCTCACTCTTTCAACAAGCGATGCGCGTGACAATCGCTCAATCTGGCTGATGGTAGAGGAAGTTGAATGAGTGATCTGAAACGACATATCGGACAAAAAGTGGCGCTCGCCACCTCGATATTTTGCGCCCTGCTCGCCGTGCCGGCCTTCGGCGTGTTCATCTGGCTGTGGCTGGAGCGCGGCCTGGCCGACACCTGGGTGCCGAGCGCCCTGGCCTCGGTGGGCTTCCTCGGCGCCTGTGCCGTCGTGCTCTACGTTACAAGCCGGCCGCAACCGCCCTTGCCGCCAGAGAAAGGGCAACCCGAAGCCTGAGTCGGGTTCTCAGGCAATCAGGTGGGCAATCAAAGTGCCGTCGGCGACGCCGGTGGCCGGTAAGCCCGTCTTTGCCTGGAACTGCTTGAGCAGATTGGCGCTGGTCTGGCCGAAAATCCCGTCGGCCTTGATCGGGACACCTTGCTCGGAAAGCCCCAGTTGCACGAGACGGACATCGAGGCCCCGGGCCAGCGGGCTTTGCAAAGCGATGGCGCGGGTGCCGGGCTGCGGGCCGTCATAGCAACCGGGCGGGGTGGCGCGCAGGGTGCTCAACGAAATCTCCGCACCGCGAATGACGAGCGGCAGTTCGAGACCCCAATAACCCTGCTCGATCAGGCGCTGGAAGGCATCCATCCGATAAGCCGTCTTGCGCAAGTCGCTGCGCGGATGATTGGTCAGCCAGGCGCGCCGCGTCGCGACGTAGGCCGCGATCCACTTCTTTTCACCGAGCGCCGCGAGGCTGCCGGATTGCGCCATGGTGCGGTCGCGCATGGTTTTCCATGAGCCATGCACAGTGCTGTCGTAGACCACTGCCGTGCCGAGGGCCGAGGTGATACCGAGGTTGGCGGCGATGCGGGCGGCCATCTGCCAATAAACCTCGTCGAAAAACTGATCTTGCGTTTCGCGCATGACCGGGTCGTCGGCCGTCGCGCGGAGCAGGTTGTGCAGGCGAAGCTCGTCGTCCAGGCCCAGGTCGATGGCTTCGAAACGTGGCAGCCAGGGCGACAGCCGTGGCCCGAAGCGGGCGCCATCGTTGGTGCAGTAGCGCTGCAGCAGGTTGAGCAGATTGCCCGAGGCCAGCGTCGTTTGCGAGCGGCCGAAAGTCAGGTGGCCAGTATCGCCGGGAATGACGGTGACGCTGCCGTAGTCGCCGAGCACGACGCCGGTTTCGAACAGGTTGACGATGGATTGCGCCGTTTGCTTCTGAGTCGGGGTCAGCATGGTGATACTCCTTCCGTCCAGATTGGTCGGCTGATCATATTCCAATTTTCCGATCAGGGTAGCACCATGGCATGCCCATCCCGGCGCCAAACGCGTTTCAGATCAATTGTTTGTCTGCTCCTATTTCGTGCAGGCGGCGCGGATTATCCGCTCGGTTTTCGCATCGTCGAGTTCGGCATGGCCGCCCAGGGCGGCATTGCCGTGGTCGCGCAGGGCCTGCATGACGCGATTGGCCGCTTCGGGGTCGCTGACATCGGTGTCGGACAGATGAACCGGCATGTTCAGGCTGCGATAGAAGGCTTCGATTGCAGCAATGGTTTCCTCGGCGCTCGGCTGGCTCAGCCCGAAGACGTTGCGGCCCATCTGCTCGAGTTTGGCCCGCTTGGCTTCGATCGTTTCGCGCAACAGCCAGGGCTGGATGATAGCCAGGGTACGGCCGTGGTCGATGCCGTACAGGGCGGTCAGCTCGACGGCCATGCGGTGCGTCGCCCAGTCCACCGGAACGCCCAGGCCGATGACGCCGCACAGTGCCTGATTGGCCGACCACATCATGTTTTGCCGCCACGCGGTTTCGTGGCGCTGGGCGAAGCTGTCGGCCAGCGTCTTGAGAGCCTTCAACACGGCTTCGGCATAGCCATCCTGGACGAGAGCGCCGACCGGGTAGGTCAGGTATTGCTCGCAGACATGAACGAAGGCATCGACGAGGCCGTTTTCCAGCTGGCGATCGGGCAGGCTGGCCATCACGTCCGGGTTGAGAATGGCGAAGCGCGGCCGGGCCGGCGGCACGAAGAAGACGCGCTTTTCATGGGTGGCCTTGCGGGTCACGACGGCGCCGGCATTCGATTCCGAGCCGGTGGCCGGCAGGGTCAGCACGACGCCGACCGGAAGGGCTTTGGTCGGGACATGTTTGCCGCTGACGATGTCCCAGCCGTCCCCGTCGTAGAGCGCTGCGCAGGCAACGTACTTGGCGCCGTCAGCGACCGAGCCGCCGCCAACGCCGAGAATGAATTCTATTTTTTGCTCTTTTATCCGGTTGACCGTGGAAGTCAGTGTTTCGAGCGTCGGGTTCGGCTCGACGCCGCCAAATTCGACCACGGTGTGCCCGGCCAGCGCCGCAAGAACTTGCGCATGGACGCCGTTCTGCTTGATCGAGCCGCCGCCGTAAAGCAGCAGTACTTTGGCTTCGCGCGGAATCAGCTCGGCCAGTTTGGCAAAGCTGTTCGGGCCGAAGTGGATTTGCGTCGGGTTGTGGTAGCTGAATTCGAAAATGTGCGGCATTGCTCGTCTCCTAGGCTTGGCGCTGAACGGCAGCTTATTGTGCGAAAAAACTGGCGGTGATTTCAAGTGAACGCAGGCGCAGGGCCGGATCGAACACATCGCTGACCAGGATCATTTCATCGGCCCTGGTCGCTTCTTTCAGTGCCAGCAGGCCATCGCGCACCGTGTCCGGCCCGCCGACGACGGCGGCACCGAGAAAATCGGCGATGCCAGAACGCTCCTGCGGATGCAGGCCGCTCAGGTAGTCGGCGCTTGGCGGCGGCAGGCAGCGCCGGTCGCCGCGCAGGATACCGAGAACGCGCTGATAAGTGCTGCTGGCCAGGAACTCGGCTTCGTCATCGGTCGGTGCGGCAATGACCGGCACGCCGATCATCACGTAAGGCTTGTCGAGTTTGGCCGAGGGGCGGAAATTGCGCCGATAGATGTCGATGGCCGGCAACAGCATGGCCGGCGCGAAATGCGAGGCGAAGGAGTAGGGCAGGCCGCGCTCGGCCGCCAGGCGGGCCGAGAACAGGCTTGAGCCAAGCAGCCAGATTGGCACTTCGGTGCCGTTGCCGGGCACGGCAACCACCGTCTGTTCAGGCAAACGGGGGCCGAGCAGTTGCTGCAGTTCGCTGACCGCCCGCGGGAAATCGGCTTCCGTTTCGACCCGGTCGCGGCGCAGCGCGCGCATTGTCATCTGGTCGGTGCCCGGGGCACGGCCAAGGCCGAGATCGATGCGCCCGGGATAGATTTCGGCCAGCGTGCCAAAGGCTTCGGCGACGACCAGCGGCGCGTGGTTGGGCAGCATGATGCCGCCCGATCCGACGCGGATGCGGCTGGTCGCCCCGGCGATGTAGCCGACCAGCACGGCCGTCGCCGAGCTGGCGATGCCTGGCATGTTGTGGTGTTCGGCCAGCCAGTAGCGGGTGAAGCCGAGCTTCTCGACATGGCGCGCCGTATCGCGGGCGATGGCCAGCGCCTCGGCCGTCGTGCCGCCTTCGCGGATGGCCACGAGGTCGAGCATCGAAAGTTTGGTGTCGTGCAGGGTATTCATGCTGCCTCCTCAATCTGTTTTGCCGGATCGCGCCGGCTCGCTGCGGGGTGCCGAGCACCGACAGGCTGGCCTCCCAGGCCGGTACGCGGTCGAGAATGTAGATCCACAGCCACCAGCACATCGCCGTGCTGCCGATCGACATGAAGATGAGGATGCCGACGTAACTGCTGGTCCATTCGGTTGGATGCTCCGGCACGATGAGGGCGAGCAGGATGAGTGGGACGGCACCGATGATCATCTGCCAGGTGGTCAGGGTCAGCAGGTCGACCGGCGTTTTGCCACGCAGACGCTTGATCAGAATGGTGCCGGTCGCCCAGCACAGCGCAGCCATGAGGCCGAGGAACTTGCTGAACAGGCTGGCGTGCATGTCCCACGGTTCGATGATCAGCAGCAATCCGCCCAGCGTGCTCGCCGCGGCCAGCCACTGCTTGCCGCGCACGCGCTCGCCAAGGATCGGCCAGGCGAGCAACAGCGTCCAGATCGGCATGGTGAAAATCAACACCGCCGTCTTGCCGGGGCCGCCTTCGACCAGCGCCCAGGTCTGGAAGATCATAAAGCCCGAGACTTGCGCCAAGCCGATGGCGATGGTCTGGCGCGGGGCGATGAGCTTCAGCGAACGCCCGCTCAGCTTGACCGCGATGATCAACGCCAGAGCAGCGCCGACGCAGCGCTCGGCGGCAAAGGCGAAGGGCGGCGCGTAGGCCAGGCCCTGCTTGGCGAGCACCCAGGTGTAGCCCCAGGTCAGCGAGAGGACGATCAGGGCCAACGCGGGCAGCCAGCGGCGGTATTCGGACATGGTGTTTCCGGGAAAAACGGCCCCGGCCGGCGCTAGGCCGGTCGGGGCGCGGGTCAATGGAAAATCAGGCAGCCAGCGCCGGGTAGTCGGTATAACCCTCGGCCCCACCGCCATACAGCTTGTCGGCCTGCAGTTCGTTGAGCGGCAGGTCATCCTTCAGGCGACGGACGAGGTCCGGCGTGCTGATGAACGCCCGGCCGAAGGCAACCAGGTTTGCCTTGCCGGTCGCCACATTGTCGATGGCCAAGTCACGCGAGTAGCCGTTGTTGAGCATCCAGGCACCGGGGAAGGCGCGATGCAGGGCTTCGTAGTCGAAAGCCTTGCCCTCGGGCGTGCGCGTGCCGCCGGTTTCGCCCTCGATCACGTGCAGATAGGCCAGGCCGAAGGGCGCCAGCTGCTCGACGACATAGCCGAAGAGCGCCTGCGGATCGCTGTCGAGCGGCGCCGTGAAGGTCGTCATCGGGCTCAGTCGGATGCCGGTGCGACCGGCGCCGATTTCCTTGGTAATCGCTTCGACGACTTCAAGCAGCAGGCGGGCGCGATTGGCGATGCTGCCGCCGTAGGGGCCGCTACGGTCATTGACGCTGTCGCGCAGGAACTGTTCGATCAGATAGGTGTTGGCGGCATGCAGCTCGACGCCGTCGAAGCCGGCATCGATGGCGTTGCGCGCGGCGCGGCGGTAATCCTCGATCAGGCCGGGTATTTCATCGTCGCGCAGGGCGCGCGGCGTGGACACCGGGACGAAACCGTCGCTGGTAAAGGTCGAGGCATCCGCGACCTTGTCGGTCGACGACACCGGTGCCGCGCCATCCGGCAGCAGCGAGGTGTGCGAAATGCGCCCGACGTGCCACAACTGCAGCACAATCTTGCCGCCGGCGGCATGCACGGCATCGGTCACCTGGCGCCAGCCGGCGATCTGTTCCGGGCTGTGGATGCCCGGGGTGGCGAGGTAGCCCTGGGCCATCGGGCTGATCTGGCTGGCCTCGGCGATGATCAGGCCGGCCGTGGCGCGCTGGCGGTAATACTCGACGGTCAGCGGCCCGGCGACATTGCCGGCGATGGCGCGGTTGCGCGTCAGCGGCGCCATGACGATGCGGTTGGCGAGGGCGATATCGCCGACTTGGATGGGGTCGAACAGGGAAGTCATGGTGAGTCTCCTGGTTGGTGATTGGTGAAAATTAGACCGGTCGTCTATGAATTCGGGTTAAAAAGAGGCCGCAACAGCATGCGGCCCGTGGTCGGACGTTCAATGATTCAAGGCGTCAGCAACTGACTGGTAAAGCGCATGGCGTTTTCGAGGGACTGGCTGTTGCGGTGCAGCTTGCCGAGCAGGCTGGCGCCGAGCCAGAGTTGGTAGAGCAATTGCGCGGTCGGCCGGGCATCGAGGGCGGGCAGCGAGCCATCGGTGACGCCCGCTTCAATCGCGCCGGCAATGCGATCGACGATGCGGTCGGTACCGTCGCGCAAGGTCAGGCGCATGGCATCGGACAGGTCGGAAACTTCGGCGGCGAGCTTGACCACCAGGCATTTCTGCTCGGCACATTGATCGCACTGCTTGTCCAGCCAGCGCTGCCAATAACGCATCAGGCGCTCATGCCCCGACGCCGCCTCGGCTGCAAACAGGCTGTCGATGTCGGTGAGATAGTGCCCGAAGTAATCCTCCAGCAAGGCCTTGCCGTAGTCTTCCTTCGATTCAAAGTAATGATAGAACGACCCCTTCGGCACACCGGCGGCCTTCAGCAATTCGTTCAAACCCACGCTGGCAAAGCCCTTCCCGGCAAAAATGCCGAGACCGGTGTCGAGAATGTGCTGGCGCGTGTTGTCGTGACGAGTGTTCATGGGGTGGAGTTTGCCAATAAATAGACCAGTCGTCTAGGAAATATTTTTGTTATCACGTTATTGAGAATCGGTTGGTGATAGTCGGCTACCGGCCAGGAACAGAGGCTCAGCCTTGAAAAATTGGCTATTGCGAACGTCTGGTAACCGATCTTACGGCACCCGCACAATCCCATTATCGATAAATGTACTCAAAAACATTCGCCTTCACGTCCGCAAATTTTGCACTGATACGTTCGATCTGCTGGGATGAGCTTCCCTTGACAGTAGAAATTGATTCGCCCCAGCGCCTCTTTGCTTCAACAGCAGCAGCCTTGACCTTTGCAACGTACTCTCGGTGATTGCTCGGTGCGCAAACGAGTTCGACCGTGGCTGCCGTTCCCCCAACGACGACTGCAACGGCGATGATGGCTGGCGCAGCGACGGCGGCACCTAGTGTTCCGGCTATGTACCCACCTGAACCAGATAAAATTAATGCGCCGCTGCTGTGGGTTACGACTGTTAGTCCCAATGCTTGTCCAATTGCAGCAGTCGCAGCTCCCGCGCCACCCGCACTTCCGGCAATGCTGCTGACAACTTTGCTCTGACTCGGCGCATAGGCGCAAATGACATCACTCTTGGTTTCTGCGAACGCGGAAACGGATAGACATGCGAAGAACAAGGCCAGGAAAGATGTATTTTTCATCGTGATGTAGTCCTCAGTTTGACAGTTGCTGGGCACGAGTAACCTTGGTGCAGCAGAAAAAATTGCCATAGGGTATTTGAACATCATCAGGACGGAATAAGCACATTGCCGGCTTCAAAAAAGAAAACCCGGCACTCGGCCGGGTTGTTGTGGAGCCCCGAAAAATCAGGCGGCGTTGAGTGCCTGATCCAGATCGGCGATCAGGTCGTCGATGTGCTCGATACCGACCGACAGGCGGATCATGTCTTCGGAAACGCCGGCCTTGGCCAGTTCTTCCGGCGACAACTGGCGGTGCGTGGTCGAGGCCGGGTGGCAGGCGAGGGTTTTGCAGTCGCCGATGTTGACGAGGCGGGTGACGAGTTGCAGGGCATCCTGGAACTTGCCGCCAGCGACGCTGCCGCCCTTGACGCCGAAGTTGAGGATGCCGGAGGCGCGGCCGCCCATGTATTTCTGGACCAGCGCGTGGTCCTTGTGGTCGGGCAGGCCGGCGTAGTTGACCCAGCTGCACTTCGGGTGGCTCTTGAGGAAATTGGCGATCTTGAGCGAGTTTTCGCAGATGCGGTCCATGCGCAGGGCCAGGGTTTCGATGCCTTGCAGGATGAGGAAGGCATTGAACGGGCTGATCGCGGCGCCCATGTTGCGTAACGGAACGACGCGGGCGCGGCCGATGTAGGCGGCGGGGCCGAGGGCTTCGGTGTAGACGACGCCGTGGTAAGACACGTCCGGCTCGTTGAGGCGCTTGAACTTGGCCTTGTGTTCGGCCCACGGGAATTTGCCGCTATCGACGATGATGCCGCCGAGGCTGTTGCCATGGCCGCCGAGGTACTTGGTCAGGGCGTGCACGACGATGTCGGCGCCGTGCTCGAAGGGGCGGCACAGGTAGGGCGAGGGGACAGTGTTGTCGACGATGACCGGGACGCCATGCTTGTGGGCGATTTCGGCGAGCTTTTCGAAATCGACGACATTGCCGAGCGGGTTGCCGACTGATTCGCAGAAGACGGCCTTGGTCTTGGCGTCGATCAGCTTTTCAAACGCAGCCGGATCGCGGTAGTCGGCGAAGCGGACGTCGATGCCGTATTGCGGCAGGGTGTGGGCGAACAGGTTGTAGGTGCCGCCGTACAACGCGCTCGAGGTGACGATGTTGTCGCCGGCTTCGGCGATGGTCTGGATCGCGGCGGTGATGGCCGCCATGCCGGAGGCCAGTGCCAGCGCGGCGATGCCGCCTTCCAATTCGGCGACGCGTTTTTCGAGCACATCCTGCGTCGGGTTCATGATGCGCGTGTAGATGTTGCCGGCGACCTTGAGGTCGAACAGGTCGGCGCCGTGTTGGGTGCTGTCGAAGGCGTAGGAGGTCGTCTGGTAGATGGGGACGGCGACGGCCTTGGTGGTTGGGTCGGGGCTGTAGCCGCCGTGGACGGCGATGGTTTCGATCTTCATGCGTGTCTCTCTTTGTGTTGTTGTTGCAAAAGGGGAGTCGGGAAAACGGGCCTGCTAGCTTAGCGCGCCCGGCGAAGTGCGCCAATAAGGATGTCTTCTAAGCTTATGCCCGAACGTCATGCTGCCGGTTCGCTGGCTTCTTCATCGCCGGGAAAGGTCTCGGCTGAATGGCGCGCCGCCTTGATCATGAAACGGCCGGGGTCGAGGGCGTCGACGAGGTCGCGTTCGAGCGGCAGCGGATCGCCTTCGATCTGGCTGAGCAGCAGGTCGGCCATGAGCGCTGACCAGACGATGCCGCGTGCGCCGAAGCCCTGAACGCACCACAGGCCAGGTTGGCGCGGGATGTTGTGCAGCCGCGTGTTGGGCGTCGCGGCCATGGCATCCGGCACGGCGCCGACGATGGGCAGGCGGTCCGGCGACATCGGGCGGAAGCCGACGCGGCCGAGCAGGGCGGCCGGGTCGATACCGGCGGCGAAGTCGGGCAGGGTCAGGCGCAGGCGGGCGAGGTTGTCGGCGTGGTCGGATTCGCGCTCGGCTGCTTCGTCGTCTTCGTAGGACAGCGAGGCACCGATCAGTTGCGTGCCGTCGACCTCGGGGATGGCGTAGCCGACCTGGAAGAGCACGGCCTTGAGTGGCGTGCCGTTGGCCGCTGGCAAATGGCTGACCTGGCCGCGGCCGGAACGTTGCGGCAGCCAGGCGAATTGCTCGAAATTCGGGGCGGCGGCGCCGCTGGCCATGATCAGGACGGGCGCTTCGGCCAGCATGTTGCCGGCCGCATCGAGGGCCTGCCATTCCGTTTTTGGCCTAAAAATCCGGTTGACCGTAGCATTGAAGCGGGTCGTGATTTTTTCGGGAAAAGCGGCCAGCGCAGCCTGGCAAACCGATGGCGGTTGGACCCAGCCGCCGTTCGGGAACCACCAGCCGCCGATATTTACCGGTTGGCCGAGCAATTGGCTGGCCGCGTCCTTGGCGACGAACTGCAGGATTTCGGGCGGCAGGCCGAGTTGTTCGACGGCACGCCTTTGCTGCGCTTCGTGCTCCGCTTCGCGCGCCAGATGCAGCACGCCGCAGGGCGACCAGCGGGCGTCGGGCAGTCCGGCGAGCAGGGCGCGGGTGGCGAGGAAGCCGGCGCGGGTCAGACGCGACAGGCGGTTGTCGTCGGCGCTGGGCAGCGGGCGCAGCATGCCGGCCAGATTGCTTGAGGCGCCGGTCGCCGGGGCATCAGCCTGTTCGAGAACGGTGACCTGCCAGCCGGCGGCGGCCAGCGCGTAGGCCGTGGCGCTGCCGGCAATGCCGGCGCCGATGACGATGGCCCGGCGATCCGTCGGCGCAAGGTGGCGATCCGGCCGGCGCGAACGGAAGCGGCCGACCAGCATCTGCCGCTTGCCGACCGGGCCGGGCCTTTTTTCGACGTCGAACTCGGCGTCTTTCAAGGCTTGGCGGACGTGGCCGGCGACTGTCCACGTGGCCAGTGTCGCGCCCGGTGCAGTCAGGCGGGCGAGGCCCTTGCAGAATTGCGGCGACCACAGTTCAGGGTTTTTTTGCGGCGAAAAGCCGTCGAGGAAGAAGGCGTCGACCGAGGCGTCGATGGCGCGCAACTCGGTCGAAGCGTCGCCGAACAGCAGCGTCAGAATGACTTGCCCGCCGTCGAGATGCAGGCGGTGCATGCCGGGCACCAGCGGCGGCCAGTGTTTTTGCAGTTCCGCCGCCAGTTCGCCGAATTCCGGCCAGGCTTGCTGGCAGGTGGCGAGGTCTGCCACGGTCAACGGGAATTTTTCGCAAGAAATGAAATGCAGGCGTCGGCAGCGCTGCGGGTCGTCACGCCAGGCTTGCCAGGCGGCGAGGAAATTCAGCCCGGTGCCGAAGCCGGTTTCGAGGATGACGAAGCGGTCCCGGCCCTGCCAGCGCTGCGGCAGCTCATTGCCGCCGAGAAAGACATGCCGCGCCTGCGTCGGGCCACCCAGGGCTGAGTGATAGACGTCGTCGAAGGCGGCGGAGTAGGGCGTGCCGTAGGCGACGAATTCGATTTTGGCCGGCTGCAGTTTTTCCACTAGTGGAGGCGCGAAAGGCGCTCGCTGCGCGGCGCCGTGCTGCTTGTTGCCTGGACGCCGTCGAGCGCCAGATTCCATTGCGCATGCTCGGCGCCGGCGCGCAGCATGGCGCACAGGGTTTGCAGCAGATCGGCATTGACGGCGAGCTGGAAACAGCGTTCCCGGCCTTCGCGGAAAGTCAGGTTGAACGTGCCATCGTTCAGGGTGTCGACCTTGAGTTCGCTGCACAGCAGCGGCGTCGAGCCGAGCGGGAAGGTGGCGTTTTCTTCAGAAAAGGCCTGGTCGAAGTTGACTGCCTCGTCGGCCAGGGCTTCGCCAACTATCGGCGTTGCCGCCAGTTTTCCGGCCAGCCGGGACAGGTGCGGCCACAGCTCGCGCAGGAAACGCCGGGTCAGCCAGATCCGGTATTCCTCGTCATCCTGCGACGAGATGCGCAGAAGCAGACGATCCTGTACTTGGTCGCAAGCAACTTGAAGCTGACGGATTTGCATCAGAAATTACCGGGAAAGCTCGATGCGTGAGCGAGCGCAGCCAAGACAAGGCGCACGGTGCCGCCGCATAGCAGCGCTATGCAAGGTACCGTGCAACGCCGTATTGGCAAGCGCAGCCACGCATCACTCGGGGCGCATGGAGGGGAAGAGAATTACATCGCGGATGGCGGCTGCATCGGTCAGCAGCATGATCAGCCGGTCAATCCCGATGCCGCACCCGCCAGTCGGCGGCAGACCGTATTCCAGCGCGCGAATGAAGTCGGCGTCGTAATACATCGCCTCTTCATCGCCCGCATCCTTCGCCTTCATCTGTTCCTGGAAGCGTGCCGCCTGGTCTTCCGCATCGTTGAGCTCGGAGAAGCCATTGGCAATCTCGCGGCCGACAATGAACAGCTCGAAGCGCTCGGTAATCTCCGGATTGGTATTGGAAGCACGAGCCAGCGGGGACACTTCAACCGGGTAGTCGATGATGAAAGTCGGCTCCCAGCACTGGGCTTCGGCGCAGGCTTCGAACAACTGCAGTTGCAGGCTGCCCAGACCGCCCGGCTTGACCGGTTCGCCAAAGGCCTTGATCTTGGTCTTGAGGAATTCGGTGTCTGCCAGCTGCGCATCCGTGAAGTCCGGCTGCTGGCGCTGGATGGCCTGGTTGATGGTCAGGCGATGGAACGGCTTGGAGAGGTCGAGTTCGCGGCCCTGATAGACGAAGACTTCCTTGCCCAGCGCCTCGCGCGCGGCGTGGCGGAGGAGGCCTTCGGTGAAGTCCATGAGCGTGTGGTAGTTGGCATACGCCTCATAGAACTCCATCATGGTGAATTCGGGGTTGTGGCGCGGCGAGAGGCCTTCGTTGCGGAAATTGCGGTTGATTTCGAAAACCTTCTCGAAACCGCCGACGACCAGACGCTTGAGGTAAAGCTCCGGCGCGATACGCAGGAACTGCTGCATGTCGAGCGCGTTGTGGTGCGTGACAAACGGCTTGGCCGAGGCGCCGCCGGGGATCGGGTGCATCATCGGCGTTTCGACTTCCATGAAGCCGTGACCGGTCATGTAGTTGCGGATAGCGGCGACGATGTCGGAGCGGGCGCGGAAGGTGGCGCGCGTTTCCTCGTTCATGATCAGATCGACGTAACGCTGGCGATACTTCATTTCCTGATCGGCCAGGCCGTGGAACTTGTCCGGCAGCGGGCGCAGCGACTTGGTCAGCAGGCGAATTTCGGCAGCCTGGATGGACAGTTCGCCGGTCTTCGTCTTCATGAGGATGCCGCTGACGCCGATGATGTCGCCCAGGTCCCATGTCTTGAAGTCGGCATAAACCTCTTCGCCAACGCGGTCGCGCGTCACGTAAATCTGGATGCGGCCCGACAGATCCTGAATGGTGGCGAACGACGCCTTGCCCATGACGCGCTTGAGCATCATGCGGCCGGCGACCTTGACCTCGACCGGCAGACCTTCAAGCTCTTCCGCCGTCTTCTCGCCATAGCCTTCGAGGACTTTGGCGGCGGTGTTCTCGCGCTGGAAGTCGTTCGGGAAGGCTTTTCCGGTCTTGCGCCACTCGGCCAGTTTGGTGCGGCGCTCGGCGATGAGCTGGTTTTCGTCCTGCTGGACCGGGGCTTGCTGTTCGGGGTTGGACATGAAGAATCCTTGGGGAAATTGGGGGGCTGTGGGCGAAAGCCTAGAACTCTGAATTTTCGCCGATTTTGGGGTCTTCGGACAAGGTTGGTGATATTCGGCATGGGGTTCCGCCCGTGCGGGCGTTGCTTATTTTCTTGCTTCGCCGGCAAGAAAAGCATCCCAGCCAGCAAGGTGGCCCCAAAGGTTCAAGCAGGCAATCCCTCGCCAATAAAAAGGGGAAATCGCCAATTCAATGGCGATTTCCCCTTTTGCCGCGTGGCGCCCGTCAGGGCGCCTATCCGACGATTACTGCTTGATCGCTTCGATGGCAACGTCGATGGTCACATCGTCGCCAACGTAGGGCGCGTACTTGCCCATGTTGAAGTCGGAGCGTTTGACGGTGACCGTGGCGTTGCCGCCGATGGCGTCCTTCTTGGCCATCGGGTGCGGCATGGCCTGGTAGCCGGTGACTTTCAGGGTGACCGGCTTGGTGACGCCCTTGAGCGTCAGCTTGCCTTCGATGGAAGCCGGCTTGTCGCCTTCGAAGACGACCTTGGTGGACTTGAAGGTGGCGGTCGGGTACTTGGCGGTATCGAGGAAATCTTCGCCCTGGATGTGCTCGTTGAAGGTCTCGGAACCGGTGCTTACCGACTTGGTGTCGATGACGAGGTCGATCTTGGCGGTCTTGGCGGCCTTGTCGAGGACGATGGTGCCGGTCGTCTTGTCGAAGCGGCTGAGCTGGACCGAGTAGCCGAAGTGGCTGTACGAGAAGCGCGGGAAGCTGTGCGAGCCGTCAAGCGTGAAGGTTTCCGGGGCGGCCAGGGCCGGGCTGGCGGCAGCGATGGCGAGAGCGAGGGTGGCGAGTTGTTTTTTCATGGTGATTCTCCTGTGGGTTGGGGGTTATTTCGTTGCAGCGGTGATGCGGAACTTGATCTGGACGTCGTTGGCGACGATGTCGAACTTGGCCCAGGCGCCTTCGCCGATAGTGAAGTCGGCGCGGCGGATGGTGAAGGCACCGTCGAAGACAGCCGTGTTGCCCTGCGCCGTGAAGGTGGCGGGGACGACGACATCCTGGGTCTTGCCCTTGATGGTCAGCCGGCCGGCGACTTCGACCTTGTTGCCGCCGAGCGCCTTGACGCTGGTGGAGACGAATTGGGCGGTCGGGAAGGCCTTGGTGTTGAACCAGGCTTTGCCGGCGACTTCCTCGTCGCCTTCGGCGGCGCCGGTGTCGACGCTGGCCAGTTCGACGTCGAAGCTGGCCTTGGCGGCAGTCGGCTTGGCCGGGTCGAATTTGAGCTGGCTGGAAAACTTCCGGAATTTCCCGTCGACCGCAACGCCCATCTGCTTGTAGACGAAATTGACGGCGCTTTTGTCGGGTTGGACCTGGGTGTATTCGACGGCGTGAGCGGCCGGTAACAGGGTGGCGAAGGCAAGTGCGCAGGCGAGGCGTTTCATGTTCATTTCTCCTTGGAGTGGCGGGGGGCCATGCGGATCAGGATGTCATCCTTGTCGATGAAGTGGTGTTTCAGGGCGGCGCCGATGTGGCCGACGAGCACGGCGACGAAGAGCAGGTTGAGACTCATGTGGACGGTCTGCAGGAGGTCGCCGACTTCCTTGTTTTTCTCAAGCAGGTCGGGGATGGGCAGGACGCCGAACCAGACAGTCTGGAATCCCTTGGCCGAACTCATCAGCCAGCCGGACAGCGGGATGGCGAGCATCAGCGCGTAGAGCGCCAGATGGCCGGCGTGGGCGGCAAATTGCATGAACTTCGGCATGCTCCCGGGCAGGGCCGGCGGGCGATGCGTGAAACGCCAGAGCAGGCGGAAACCGACGAGCAGGAAGGCGCTGACGCCGGCCCATTTATGCCAGGTATAAAGCTTGAGCTTGTCCGGCGACAGCGGCAGGTCGTGCATGTAGAAGCCGAGCGCGAGCAGGCCGAAGAGCAGGATCGCCATGAGCCAGTGCAGAGCCTTGGCGGTGCTGGTGTAGTGCTGGGTTGCCACGGTCAACCTCCTTTTTTGGGCAAAAATGAATAGGCATCCATGGCGATGACGTAATTGTCGATGCCGGCATGGAAGCGCGTGGCTTCGGCGTTTTCACCGCCGGCACCGAGTGCGACATACAAGGGCAGCAAATGTTCATCGCTCGGGTGGGCTTGCGCGCCGCCCGGCGCTTGTCGGCGATAGTCGAGCAAGGCGTCGATGTCGTGGGCGTGCAGCATGTCGGCCAGCCAGTTGGAGAACTGGCGCACGTAGTCCGGCGTCTGGCCGCTATTGCGCGTCGCCATCCGGAAGTCGTTCAGGTTGTGCGTGACGTTGCCCGAGGCGATGACGAGAAAGCCCTTTTCCCTGAGCGGGGCCAGCGCCTGACCGAGCTTGTAGGCCTGGGCCGGGCCGCCGCGGCTCTGGATGGAGAGCGGGATGACTGGCACCTCGGCATCGGGGAACATCAAGCGCAGCGGCACCCAGGCGCCGTGGTCGAGGCCGCGGCCGGCATCGGAGGCGACCGGCAGGCCGGCGTCGGCGATGGCGGCAACGACTTCACGGGAAGCTTCGGGGCAGCCGGTCGCCGGGTAGCGGATTTCGTACAACTCGTCCGGGAAGCCCCAGAAGTCGTGGATGGTTTCCGGCCGCTCGGCGAAACCGACGGTCGGCTCGGTCGTATCCCAGTGGGCGCTGACGATGACGATGGCGCGCGGCAAGGCCAGCGAGGCGGCCATGGCCGACAAGGCGGCGCCGGCCGCACCCGGGCGCAGGGCGAAAGTCGGCGAACCGTGCGGTACGAAGAGGGCGGGTTGTATCGGTGTCATTGCTGCAACTCCTGTGACGATGGGCGCACTTTAGGCCGGTTATTTGGATCGAAATAGCCGACAATGTGCAAATTACTATTGCTGGAGTTGCAACAATGGACAGGCTCGATGCCATGAAGCTTTTCGTTCGGGTGGCCGAACTCGGCAGCTTTTCGGCTGTGGCGCAGCAACTGGGCGTCGCTCGCTCAGTCGTGACGCGGCAGATCGCCGCGCTCGAGGCGCATCTCGGCGTCAAGCTCATGGCGCGCAGCACGCGTCGCCTGGCCCTGACCTCGGGCGGCACGGCCTACCTGGAAAAATGCCGGGTCATCCTCAATCTTGTCGAAGCAGCCGAAACCGGCGTCGCCGAGGAGCGCCTGACGCCGCGCGGCAATATCCGCATCAGCCTGCCGCTCAGTTACGGCATGAAACGGCTGGCGCCCATCCTGCTCGATTTCTCGCAACGCTACCCGGAAGTCTCGCTCGACATGGATTACAGCGACCGCCGGGTGAATCTCATCGAAGAGGGCATCGACCTGTCGATCCGCATCACCCGGCGGCTCGAGCCCGGCGACGTGGCGCGCAAGATTGGGTCCAGCCGCCTGCTGGCCGTGGCCGCGCCGGAATACCTGGCTCGCCACGGTCAACCGGAAAAACCGGCCGATTTGATAAACCACGTCTGCCTCGGTTACACCAACGCCGGCAGCAGCCTGGCCTGGCAATTCATGGTCGACGGGCAGCTCGAGAGCTTTCATATCCGCAGCCGCCTCAATGCCAACAACGGCGACGTGCTGACCGAAGCGACGGCGCAGGGGCTGGGCATCAGCTGCCAGCCGGATTTCATCGCCGATACCTTCCTGGCCAGCGGCCGGGTCGTCGAGATTTTGGCCGACTATCCGATTCCCGAGCTCGGCATCTATGCCATCCTCCCCAGCAATCGCCATGTCCCGCACCGCGTCAGGGTCTTGATGGATTCGCTGGCCGAGCGCCTGGCCGTGCCGTAGGGCGTCGGGACACAATTCTTTACCGATTGATGTCAGCCTTCCTGTTCGCCCGGCGTTAAGATTCAACGGCCGCCGATGCTTGCGGCTGGCATATCGCGTCATTTGAAAGGACACAGCAATGGGAATCGTGTGGACCATCCTGGTCGGCCTCGTCGTCGGCGTCATCGCCAAGTTCCTGCATCCCGGCAAGGACAACATGGGATTTATCGCCACCGTGCTGCTCGGCATCGCCGGCTCGTTCGTCGCCGGCGTGGTCGGTCAGGCCATGGGCTGGTACCGGGCCGGCGAGGGCGCCGGATTTGTTGCATCCGTCGTCGTTGCCATCGTCCTGCTCGTGGTCTACGGCCGCTTGCGCGACGGGAGTCCGGAATGAAAAAGCGTCTGCTGACGTTGCTGGTCGGCTCGGCTTTCGCCGCCATGGCCCAGGCTGGCGCGCTGGTCGATCTGTCGGCCGAGGCCAGCCGCCCGGCCGCCAACGACATGGTGCGGGCCAGCGTGTACAGCGAGGCCAGCGGCAAGAGCCCGGCCGAACTGGCCCAACGCGTGAACGCCGACATCGCCGAGGCCCTCAAGCTGATTCGCAGCCAGGCCGGCATCTCGGTCAAGAGCGGCCAGCAATCGACCTACCCCGTTTACAACCAGGACCAGAAGATCGACAGTTGGCGCATGCGCAGCGAGCTGGTGCTGGAATCGAAGGATCAGGGCGGCGTTTCCGAACTGCTCGGCAAGCTCCAGCAAATGCGCCTGGCGGTTGGCGACGTCAGTCTGCTGCCCTCGCCGGAAACCCGGCGCAAGGTCGAAGACGAGGCAACACGCGAGGCCATTCAGGCCTTTCAGAGTCGCGCCGACGTCATCGCCCAGCAACTCGGCAAGCGTTGGAAAATCAAGCAGCTCAACGTTCAGCAGGGTGGCGGCAGGCCCCAGCCCATGTATCGCGCCGCCCGTGGCATGGCGATGTCCTCCAAGGCCGCACCGGCGCCGCTGGAGGCCGGCGAAAGCCTGGTGACGACGACCGTTGGCGGGCAGATCGAACTGGCCGACTGAATAAAGTCGCGCTTGATCTGAGGCGAGCAGCCCGGCCGGGTGATTGCTACGGTCAACCGGAAAATTTGCCCGAATTTGAAATGCCGTGCCGCTTCGGCTCGATTTGGAAAAAACCATTTTGAAACAATGGTTTTAGACGATGGGCAAACAATTTTTCCGGCTGGCAATACACCGTGAATTTGTTCACAGACGCCTCGGAGCACGCAGCGCAGAATGAACCCATCGATTCAGGAAAACAGAAAAATGTCCATCTCCAGCACCAAGGCAAGCCCGACACAGACTGGCAGCAGAATCGCCAGCAAGGGCACTGCACACGCCGGTGACATCGATCTGTCGGTGTTCAATCTGCGTGATACCTTGAGCAACATCACCGTTCGCGAAGCAAACTTCGGCGAATTCCTCTCGGCGCTCAAGCAGTTCGGCTCGCCCGCCACGAAGCAGTAAATTCGCCGGGCGGCAACTGCAGGCGGGGATGGTGCCCATGGGCAGGATCGAACTGCCGACCTCTCCCTTACCAAGGGAGTGCTCTACCACTGAGCCACATGGGCAACCTGATGCTCCTGACGGGGTCAAAGTAACCGCTGGTTACCTCGTTTCTTCTGATTCGATCCGTCGGATGTCATCAGAAATACCGTCGATTGCGATGTGCCCGGGTCTCCGAGCCATGTCGAAAACCGGTAACGCGACTGGTGATCGCGTTCAGGCGGGGCGCATTGTAACAGCGTAGCGGCCGCCGTGTTCGGTAAATTGGCGATCTCCGGAAAAATCGTCAGTCCGCCGCAGCGTCCGGCCATGCACAGGCGCCAGGTCAATAGGCATACTGGTCCTTGAAGACGACGGTGACGGTCTTGAGAATGATGTAGAGATCCAGCCCGAGCGACCAGTGGCGCAGATAGTCCAGATCACAATCGACGCGCGCCTTCATCTTGTCCAGCGTGTCCGTTTCGCCGCGCAGGCCGTTGACCTGCGCCCAGCCGGTGATGCCCGGCTTGACCTTGTGGCGCACCATGTAGCCGTTGATCAGCTTGCGGTACTGCTCGTTGTGGGCGACGGCGTGCGGCCGGGGGCCGACGATGCTCATCCGTCCCTGCAGCACGTTGATGAACTGCGGCAGCTCGTCGAGCGAAGTCTTGCGCAGGATGCCGCCGAGGCGGGTGATCCGCTGGTCGCCTTTGCGGGCCTGGGTGATCTGGGCGCCATCTTCGCAGACGGTCATCGAACGGAACTTGTAGACAACGATTTCCCTGCCGTCCAGTCCGTAGCGGCGCTGCTTGAAAATGACCGGCCCCGGCGAAGTCAGCTTCACTCCGCAGGCGATGCCGAGCAGCAGCGGCGAAAGCAGGAGCAGGATGAGCAGCGCCAGGACGATATCCGAGAGCCGCTTGGTCAGCCCGTTTTTTCCGGTAAACGGCGTTTCGCAGACAGACACCACCGGCATGTCGCAGACCGTCTCCATGCGGCTCTGGATAATGTCGGTGACGAACAGGTCGGGTACGAAATAGATCGATGCCGTGGTATCGCGCAGCTCGTCAAGCAATCGCATGATGCGCGGCTGGGTGGCCATCGGCAGCGAAATGTAGATGAGGTGGATCTGCTCCCGATTGACGTATTCGGATGCTTCACTGATCCGCCCGAGCAGCGGGCGGTTGTGGCCGATGGCATGCAGGCGCTCCAGATTGCGATCATCGAAAAAGCCCTGCACTTGCAGATCGCTGTACGGGCTTTCGGCCAGGCGGCTGGCCAGTTGCGAGCCTTGCTCGTTCATGCCGATGATGATCGCCCGCTTGGTGCCCTGGGCTCTGAGCAGAAGCGGTGCAGCGAGGCGCAGCACGGCGTTGGCGACAACCTGGCTGAGCGGCGCTGCCCACAGCCAGGTGACGATGGCATGGGCCGGATACAGGCTGAGGCCCTTGGTGGCGTAGCCGAAGAAGAAAATCAGCGTGGCCAGGAACAGCCAGCCCGAAATGATGCCGATGACGCTGCGGCTGAACGATTCCTGAAGACGGGGCTGGCCCGGAAAGGTCAGCGCAAAGGCCATCAGCGAGAGAATCATGTAGGGCAGGGTGAGTTCCCCTTCCTCCATGAATCCGATCACCCAAACCGAGAAAGTCAGGACAATCGGGTCGAGCATCACTTCGATCACGTTGATCAGGTTGTCGCGCCCGATGTGCAGGCTGGCCACCCGGCCGAAGCGCGAAGTGCTGCCGAGATGGGGAGGCGCCACGACGGCCGTGGCAGGTGGGCAAGCGTCGGAAACGATGGTGGTCATGGTTCGATTCTGCATAAGCAATAGCGCAAGCACCGGCGCTCGGGCGGCCGGTTCATACACAAGTCGATCCAGCTTATTCCCGGCGCGTTAAATATTTGTGAAGCTCGTCATGATGTTTGCTTCGAGGTTGAACGAGAAGGGCCGGGAATTGGCCGGCCCTTCTCATCTGATACGTCACTTTCAGTGACGTCGGCGGTCGCTCTCCGATCAGAAAACGAAGTTGCCGGGGATCGCTGCCGCGCAGCTCTGGTTCTTGAGCAGCACGAGGTTGCGGCTGACGGCGCTGCCGGTCGCATCCGGGTCGATGCCGATCATCGCACTGCTGCCCACCATCTTGCAGGTGACGTAGCCGGCCGCGATCGGCGCCGGGCTGGCAATGCCGGACGACTGGAGTAACTGGCTGAGGACGATGCGGTCGACGCCGGGCTGGAAGTCGGTGATGGTATCGACGCCGTCGCGCAGGCTGGCGAACACGAACTGGTCCGCACCGGCGCCGCCGGTCAGCGTATCGGCGCCGATGCCGCCGCTGATCACGTCGTCACCGGCCGTCCCGACCAGGTTGTCACGGCCAGCCGTGCCGCCGATCTGCTTGAGCAGGTTCAGGCCGATCAGCACCGGGTCGTGGTCGGACGAGCGATAGACCGTATTCGAGTAGTAGTCCGGGCCGCAGGTGGCGCAGGCCGGCTGCTTGTACTCGGTGTTGTAGTCGATGATTGCCGGCTCGTCGGCATTGATGCGCCAGTGCCTGGCACCGGTGATCCGGGCGCTCAGGCTGGGGGTGGCCAGGGCGTGATCGAGGTAGCCGGCTTCGCCATCGAAGACGTAGGAGTAGCCGAAGCTGTCGAAGCGGGCGACCTGGTCGATATAGCCGTTGGCGGTGAAGTCGAGGATGGGATCTTCCTTGCCATAGGAATTCAGGTCGCCGATGACGATGACGTCACTGTTGCCGCTGCTCGCCTGGAGGTTGTGCACGGCATTGCGCAAGGCTTGGGCCTGCTGGATGCGCAGATCGTTCCAGCAGCCCTGGCCATCGCCCTGCTCGGCGTCAGCGCCGGAAGCGGGGCAGCTGCCCTTCGACTTGAAGTGATTGACCACGACGCTGAACTTCTCGCCATTGGCGGCCGCGAAGGTTTGCATGAGCGGCGGCCGGTTATGGATCGGGTCGGCATCCGAAATTGCCTCGCCAACCGGGTTGACCGTAGCATTCTTGTAGATCAGCGCCACGCGGATGGCATCGTCGCCGGTGCTGCCGTTGATGTTCGTCACGGCGCTATAGACGCTGCTGCCGTAAGCCGCATTCAGGGCGGCGACCAGGTTCTGCACGGCAAGGCCGGCGTTGTTCTGGATTTCCATGAGGCCGACCACGTCGGCATTGAGCGCCTTGATGGCATTGACGATCTTGGCCTGCTGGCGGGCGAATTCCTCGGCGTTGTTGGCGCCTCGGCAATTGGCCGCAGCCGTGGCCCCGCCCAGCGTGCAACCCTGGCCGCTCTGGCCGTCGGCAGTCTGGCCGTTGGTGAAGGTGGTGAAGTAGTTGAGGACATTGAAGCTGGCCACCTTGACGTTGCCGCCCACGGCATCCGGCACGGCGCTGCGCGGGTTGCTACGGGTGAATACCGGCGCCACGGTCGGGTGCATGCGGTAATCGCCGAATCCGGTGTTGCTGCTGGTGGCCAGACCGTAGTCGATGACCCCGGTGATACCGTCGATGGTGTCGCCGGCCCGCACCGTGTTGTCGGCGCCGAGGTAAGGCGTCGGGTTGGGATTCTGCAGGCTGGTGCCGTCGTCGAGCAGGAGGCGACGGCGGGCATTGTCGTCGGCCATGGCCACGGCTTCCGGGCTGCCGGCGGGATGACGGTTGGTCGGCTTTTCGAGGCGCCCGCCAGCCGCCACGGTGAGCTGGCCGAAGCGGCCGAGGAAATAGTTCTGGCCAACGGTCAGCGGGCCATCGATGCGGACCAGCATGCCCTCGTAGCGTTCGAGATCGCCTTCGACGGCCTCGGGGAAGGGGATGGCCGTCGGCGCGATGGCGAGGCCGGATGCCAGAACCGTGACGGCCGGGCTACCGGTCAGTTCGGTCAGCGGATTGGCCGCAGTCCCGGCATTGCCGCTGGCGCCAACGTTGTATTCGGTAACGGTTGCGGCAACGCGGACGCGGTTGCCGACGGCGACCGTCGGGGCCGTGCTGGTGAACACGTAAATGCCGTCGGAAGTGCTGTCGTCGCCATCGCCAGCTTCGTCCTGCATGAAAAAGCCGTTGTTGGTCACCTTGGTGACGATGCCCTCGGTCGTGACGTTCTGGCCGAGTAGCGGGCTGCTCGCGCCATTGCCCTGGATGGCGGGGATCGCCGTGATGCCGCTGATCGTTACATTGACCACGCAACTGGCGGTCTGCGCATCGTCGTTGGCGAAATCGACCGGTACGGCGTAATTGCCGACGGCGGTGCCGGCCGGGATGTTGAGGGCGACCGTAGCCGCTTCGCCATCGCTGGCGGCCGCACTCAGGGTACCCAGCGTGAAACCGGCCGGGGCGCCTGCACCGAGGCTGGCCGCGTTGACCCGACTGTCGGCGTCGGTGGCGGACAGCGAGATGCTGCCGCCCTGGCCCTGGGCCAGGCTGCCGGCCGGGCAATGGGTCGAAATCGGCTGGTTGATCACGCCGCCGCCAATCGGCGCAGCGCTGATTGCGATGTCGTCGATCCCCACCCATTCGTCGTTACCGCCGGCGTTGGCGGTGATGATGCGGATCTGCAGTTGGGCCTGGTTGTCGGCGGCGGCCGGCAGGGTGACGCCGACCGGGGTGGCCAGCGTCGCCAGGCTTGGGCCGCTGGTGGCATCGGCGAGGTAGGCGGCCGGAACGTCGGTGAAATCGCCGCTGTCGCCGAGACGGTATTGCAGGGCCACCGACTGGATGGCGTTGTCGACGGAAGCATCGAGATCGCGCACGGTATAGGCCACCTGGATGTTCTGGAAGCCAGTGCTGTTCAGGTGAATCTGGAGGTAGGGCGCATCGGCTGTGCCGGAGCCGTTGAGCGCGATGCTCGGATCGGCCAGTTCGAATTCGGCGACGCCGCCGGCGCTCAAGGTGTTGGGGGCGGTCTGGTTGGCAATGGCATCGACAACCGTGCTCGGTGCCAGGATGAGCTGCGGGTTGCTGCCGGTGCTGGCGGTCAGGCCGTCGCCGCGATAGCCGACGATGCCCGGTACGCCGCTCCAGTCGTCATTGGCCCCGATCAGGCCGGTATTCGCCCAGTTCTGGCTGAAGGGCAGGGTTTGGTAGGTGGCATCGGCGAAGGCTGGCGCCATGGCGGCGAGCAGGCTGGCGGCAATGATGCTGCGGGCGAATTGATGCGGAGCGGAAGGGCGAATTTTCATGGCATGTCACTCATGGCGAATATGGGGTGGGCCGCCGGGGCGGCAGGGAAAGTCAAAAAAATGGCCCCCGCAGGAGCCATTCGTGGATCGGGCGATTCCGTTGCCGGGCGGTCAGCGGCGCAGCGAACGGCGGCGGGCAAGGCCCATGAGGCCGAGGCCGGCCAGCAACATGGCGTAGGACTCCGGTTCGGGAACGGCGGCGTAAATCACGCTGCCGGCCCCGTCGAGCCCGCCCTGGGTGTAGGCCAGATAGGCCTCGCCGATATCGCTGTAGCCGGCGATGAAGCTGATTTGCGGATCGCTGGCGGAAGCCGAGTAGGAGAGGCCGAGAAAAACGCCGTCCTGATAGCTGACATCGGGCGCAACATCGGCATCGATCAGGCTGTAGGTACGCCCGGCAAAGCTCAGGCTGAGGCCGCTCAGGCCGAGAATCTCGGAGCCGATGCCGGTCAGCCCAAGGTCATCGAAGCTGAAATTGCCGGAAAAGGTCTCGCCGATCAGCGAGCCCGAATCCATCATCCCGGAAAAGCTGTAGGTGGCTGCCTGGGCAGCCGGGAGGGCGGCCAGCAACAGGGCGGCCAGCGTGGCGGTGCGGAAGATGCGCGGCACGAAGATTCTCCTGTCGCTTCAGCGGGCGCGGCGACGGGCGGCGACACCCAGCAGGCCGAGGCCGGCGAGCAGCATGGCGTACTGATCCGGTTCCGGAACGGCGGTGACCGTGAATTGGCCGTTGAGCATGCCGGTCAGGCTGGCATCGATCGGCCCGCTGGCATTCATGTGCACGCCCTGGGATGCGGACAGGGTCAGGATGTCGTTGGCCTGGGCCAGGAAGGCGAAGTTGATGTTCTGGTCGGTCAGCTGCTTGGTGCTGTAGCTGCCGAGCACGCTGCTGCCATTCAGGATACGGATGCTGGTCTGGAACGAGCCGGTGGCACCGGCAAGCCCGTCGAAGGCCGAAGAAAGGCCGGCGAAGCTGACATTGACCTGCGAACCGACATCGCCGGCGTCGGCGACCACTTTCAACTGGATGGTCTTTTCGACGGCGGTCGCGGTGCCGAAATATTCGATTGCGGAGGCGGAGTTGAAAGCCACCCAGGTGCTCAGCTCGAGCGTGCTGCCGCCGAGGAAACCGCCGTAGGCAGAGCCGTCATGCTGGTAAGCGGCGGTAATTTCGCCGCCGCTGGCGCTCGTTCCGATATCGCTGCCACCGGAGACGTCGCTGCCCAGAAAGGCGAAATCATTGAAGTCGACCGTGCCGGTATAGCGGCTCGATGCATCGTAGCTGAGGACCTCGAAATGGGCAGCCTGGGCGGCACAGCTACCGATCAGGAGGAGGGAGGCAAGAAGCGGCTTGAGGGCGTATTTTTTCATGATGATGTTCTCTGATCAGGGGGTGGGGTCAGTTCCGGGTGATGCGGTTCTGGGCGCCAGGGGCAAGGCCGGTCGGATTGGCCGTGAAATAGGCTTCCAGTGCATCGGTATCGACAGCGCCGCCCAGTCGGTCGGTGCCACCGATCAGGGCAGTGAAGGTGTCGCCACCGTCGGCCAGGAAGCTGTTGACCGTAACGCGGTAGCTGGTTGCGGCATCGACCGGCACGCCGTTGATCGTCACCGAGCCGGGAACGACATAGCTGTTGCCGCGCACCGAGGTGGTGAATTGTGTGCCTTCGGTGGCGGTCAGGTTGCGGTCGAGCGGCAGCGGGAAGTTGTGGCTGTAGCTGAAGCCGTTGGAGACCTGAAGCATGCGCGGGAAGGGTTGGGCGGCGCCCCACTGCTGTTCGAGCACGGCGTAGATCTGGGCGCCGGTCAGGGTCATGGTCACCAGCGAGTTGCCGAAGGGCTGGGTGGTGAAGGCTTCGCCGTAGGTGACGTCGCCATCGGTCTTGCCGGCGGCGGAGAAGGGCAGGTCGGCGCGAATGCCGCCCGGGTTCATGAGGGCGATCACGGCGTTGCCGGTGTCGGCATCGTTGGTGGCGTCGAGTTGGGCATCGGCGATGACGTCGCCGAGTGCCGATTCGCCGGCCGTGTTCATGCTGCGGCTGATCGTGGCGGTGATCTTGCCGACGACACGGGCGGCCGGCACGGCCGATTCGGCGGCGTAATGGTCGATCACTTCCTGGACCGAGGCATCGAGCGGCACGGTGTTGTTGCTCACCGCCGGGACGGGCACCACGACATTGTTGGCGGCGATGCTGACGACGTCCCGGGTCCGCGTATCGATGACCATGTCGATGTCGCTCAGGCGACGGGCGTACTGGAAGGCGGAGGTGACGCGGATCGGCTTGCCGGCGCTGTTATTGACCAGGCAGTTGTATTCCTGGTGAGTGTGGCCGGAGATGACGAGGTCGACCGCCGGGTCGAGGCGATTGACGATGTCGAGAATGGCCCCCGAAATGCCGACGCACTGGCCGCCGGAAACGGTCGGGAAACCGCCTTCGTGGATGAGCACGACGATGGACTGGATGCCCTGCGCCTTGAGTTGGGGGACCAGGGCATTGACGGTATCGGCTTCGTCCTGGAAGTTGAGGCCGGCGACGCCGGAAGGCGAGACGATGGTCGGGGTGCCTTCGAGCGTCATGCCGACGAAAGCCACCTTGTTGCCCAGGAAATTCTTGATGCCGACACCCGGGAAGAGAGTTTCGCCGGAGTTGGCATCGACGACGTTGGCGGCCAGGTACTTGAAGCTGGCGCCGGCAAACTCGCCGTCCTTGAGGTCGGCATCGAGACCCTTGCCGGAGTAGATGTCGGTCGGATGGTTGCCGCCGTTCTGCATGCGCAGCAGTTCGTCACGCCCTTCGTCGAATTCGTGGTTGCCGACGGCGTTG
>PHCH01000028.1 GCA_002840785.1 Betaproteobacteria bacterium HGW-Betaproteobacteria-4
GTCAAGGAAGAGCTGGTCCGCCGCGAAATTCTCGCCCAGGAAGCCAAGAAGAAGGGCCTCGACAAGAACGCCAACATTCAGGGCCAGATCGAACTGGCCAAGCAGGCCGTGCTCATTCGCGCCTACCTGAGCGACTACGTCAAGGCTCACCCGATCAGCGAAGCTCAGCTCAAGGCCGAATACGACCTGATCAAGACCAACCTCGGCGCCACCGAATACAAGGCCCGCCATGTGCTGGTCGAAAAGGAAGACGAAGCCAAGGCGATCATCGCCAAGCTGGAAAAGGGCGACAAGTTCTCCGAACTGGCCAAGGCCTCGAAGGATCCTGGTTCCAAGGACAAGGGCGGCGAACTCGGCTGGAGCTCGCCGAAAGCCTACGTCAAGCCGTTTGGCGACGCCCTGGTCCTGCTCAAGAAGGGCGAGTACACCAAGACCCCGGTCAAGTCCGATTTCGGTTACCACGTCATCCAGCTCGACGACTCCCGTCCGATGACCCCGCCGCCGTTCGAGCAGGTCAAGCCGCAACTGCAACAGCGCGCCGGCCAGCAACAGGTCGAAAACCTGGTCAAGGAACTGCGCAACAAGGCCAAGGTCGACTAAACCTTCGCCAGGATGCGAGAATGCCCACCCTTCGGTGGGCATTTTTGTTTGTGGAGGCGAGTGTGTTCAACAGCCTGAAAAACCTGTTCGGCGGCAAACCCGGGAAAGCCGGCGGATCCCTGCCCGTATCGACAGCGCCGGCCAGCACTGCCGCCACCCAGTTTCTCCGTCGCGAAGCGGTTTTCGACCGCAACAATCGCCTGTCCGGCCACATTTTCACGCTGCAGGAATCGACTGCCCTGGCCGACGCCGACGATCGGCTCCAGCGCAGTCTCGACGAGACCCTGCTCGACACGCTGAACACCAGCAGCGATGCCTGGAACACGAGCCTGGCCTTCATTCCGCTCAATTCCGCCAGCCTCGACCTGGCTGCGGTCGACCGTCTCAAATCGACCAATATCGTCCTGCTCGTCCAGCTCGCTGCCGACGCCGAGGCAGACATCGTCGGCGCGGCGATCGACCGGCTGCACGAGCGCGGTTTGCTGATCGGCATTTTCCGCCAGCCGAAGAACCCGGCTTTCGCCAAGGTCATTCAACAAGCCGATTTTGCCGCCATCAACATCGCTGCCCACGAGGCCGATACGGCCCGCGACTTTTCGGCCGCAGTGCGGGCCAGCGCGGGTGACCGCCCGAAGAAGCTGCTGGCCTGCAATGTCGAGACGCTCGACGACCTGCGCTTCTGCCAGCAGTGGCATTTCGACAATTTCCACGGCAAGTTCGCCAGTTCGGATTCGGGCGTTCGTTCGGATAACAGCGGCGACCCGCACAAGGCGCTACTGCTCAACATCATGCGCCTGGTCCAGGGCGAGGCCGAGACGGTCGAGATCGCCGAGGCGATGAAGCAGGATCCGCTGCTCAGCTTCCGCATCCTGCGTTACCTGAATTCGCCGGCCCTCGGCCTGAGCCGTCGCATCGACTCGCTGGCCCAGGCGCTGGTCATCCTCGGCCGGCAGCGCCTGACCCGCTGGCTCTCGGTCCTGCTTTTTTCGGTGCGCGAGCCACATTTCGGCGACTGGCTGCTGGTCGAAAACGCGCTGACCCGCGGCCGGCTCATGGAAGCACTCGGCGAGCAGTCGATGCCGGGCGTGGCGCACGACCCGCTGTTCCTGACCGGGATTTTTTCCTGCCTCGGCGAGTTGCTGCATCGGCCGCTGGCGGAAACGCTCAACGACATGCTGTTGGCCGACGACATCAAGCAGGCACTGCTTGAGCACAGCGGCCCCTACGCGCCACTGCTGGCCGTCGCCGAGGCCAGCGAGGACTTCGATCTGCCGCGCATGCGGGAGACGGCGCTGGCCGCCGGCGTCGCCCCGGAAACGGTGAACCGAGCCCTGCTCGCCGCGACGGCCTGGGCCAGTGAAGTGACCGAATACTGGGAATAGCCCTGACTGGCGACTTTCGCCGGAAAACTTGATGCAGATTGGAGCCATCATTGGCCGGCGGTGGCTAAATCCGCTGCAATGGCCATTCGTTTACTATTCGCCGCGCTCAGCCTGATTTTCTGGCTGCCGGCCCACGCCGACCAATCCCTGCAAGCCTGGATCGACACCGCGCTGCCGGGCACTGTCCTGCGCCTGCCGCCCGGCACCTACCGCGGCCCGGCCAGCATCACCAAGCCGCTGACGCTGGAAGGCAATGGCAAGGTGATCGTCGATGGCGGCGGCAAGGGCACCGTGCTGACCATCAAGGCGGACGGGGTGACCATTCGCGGTCTGACCCTGCGCGCCAGCGGCGATTCGCATGACGCCATCGACGGCGCCATCATGGTGACCGAAGGCAGCGGCCTGCTCATCGAGAACAATGTGATCGAGGACGTGCTGTTCGGCATTTCGCTGCACCGGACGACCGACAGCATCGTGCGCCACAACCGCATCCGCTCGCGCCCGGTCGACTCGGCCGACCGTGGCGACGGTCTGCGCCTGTGGTATAGCACGGGCAACCGCATCGAGAACAACGACATCGCGCAGATTCGCGACATCACGGTGAGCAATTCGCCGCTCAACCGCTACATCGGCAACACCATCCGCGACAGCCGGCGCGCCTTCAATTTCCTTTTTTCGCACCGAAGTCTGGTTGACCGTAACATTCTCGAGAAAAACTCGACCGGCATCATCGCCCTCAACTCCGATGGCCTGATCATCCGCGGCAACCGCATCCTGCATGCCATGGACGCCTCCGGTGCCGGCATCGCGCTCAAGGAGACCTCGGCGGCACTGGTCATCGACAACGAAATCGTGCACTGCGCCCACGGCATCATGGCCGATTCGCCGATGGACGCCATCAACCGCATCGTTTTCATCAACAACGTCATCGCCCACAACATCACGGGCATCTATTTCTACGGCGCCAAAGGCGGCCACATCGCCATCAACAACACCTTCCGCAGCAACCTGTGGCCGGTCACGGTGATTGGCGACGGCGACCCGATGAACGACACCTGGTGGGGCAATACCTGGGATACCTACGAGGGATTCGACCTCGATGGCGACGGCTTCGGCGACAAGCCGCACGAACTGCACGCTTACGCCGACCGCCTGTGGATCGAGACGCCGAGCGTCACTTTTTTCCGCAATTCGCCGGTCCTTGAACTGCTCGATTTCCTCGAACGGCTGGCACCCTTCTCGGCGCCTTCCCTCATCCTGCGCGACACGGCGCCGCGCATGCAGCCGGCCAAAGCCTACAACTGATATTCGTCACCGCCGCCCTGCATGGCCATTTCGACAACGCGTTTCGACAGATGCGGGGCAAATAGCGAAATCAGGTCGTAGTCGTAGCGGCGCAAATAGGTGCCGCGGCGCAGGGCGAGGCGCGTCGTATTGGACTCGAACAGATGGGCGGCATCGATTGCGACCAGGCCGGTGTCGCGCTGGGCATCGAAAGCCAGCGCCGAAATGATGCCCAGCCCCAAGCCAAGGCTGACGTAGGTCTTGATCACGTCGGCATCGAGAGCGGTCAGCGCGACATTCGGCTGCACGCCGATGCGCTCGAAGGCGCGGTTGATGCGCGAACGGCCGGTAAAGGCCGTGTCGTAGGTGATCAGCGGCCATTTCGCCAGTTCGTTGAGCGACAGCGGCTGCGATTCAAGGATGGGATGCCCTTCCGGCGCGATGACGCAATGCGTCCATTGGCGGATCGGCAGCGTGATCAACTGCTGATACTGGTCGAGCGACTCGGTGGCGATGCCAATGTCGGCCTCGCCGGCGACCACCCATTCGGCGATCTGGATCGGGCTGCCCTGGTGCATTTCGAGCTTGACGTCCGGGTGTTGGGCGACGAAATCGCGGACCACCACCGGCAGCGCGTAACGCGCCTGGGTATGGGTCGCCGCCAGGACCAGCCGGCCGGAACTGCCCGTCGCGAACTCGCTGCTCGCCCGCTTGAGGTTTTCCGCTTCGCGCAGGATGCGTTCGGCGATCTCCAGCACCACCTTGCCCGGTTCGCTCACCCCGGTGAAACGCTTGCCGCTGCGCTCGAAGATGGCGACACCGAGTTCGTCCTCAAGCAGCTTGACCTGCTTGGAGATGCCCGGCTGCGAGGTATAGAGCGATTCGGCGGCCTCGGAGACATTCAGTCCCTGACGCTGGATTTCGACGATGTAGCGTAGCTGTTGGAGTTTCATGGAGCAACTTAATAACTTAACGATATAACAATCTAACTCAATATTCTTTTTGATTCAATTGGCGGCGATTAACATGCAGGCCATGGATTACCTCTACACCCTTTCCGGCTTTGCTGTTGGCGCCATCGTCGGCCTGACCGGCGTCGGCGGCGGCTCGCTCATGACGCCACTGCTCGTGCTGCTGTTCGGCGTCCCGCCAGCCACCGCCGTCGGCACCGACCTGCTTTATGCGGCGATGACCAAGGCCGGCGGCACCGTGGCGCACGGCCGGAAAGGCCATATCGACTGGACCGTCACCCGCCGCTTGGCGCTCGGCAGCATCCCGGCGGCGGCGATTACGCTCTATATCCTGTCGCAGTTGCCGAAGGGCAGCAATGTCATCGGCCAGATCATTTCGCACGGCCTCGGTTTTGCCCTGATGCTCACCGCCATCGCCATCCTGTTCGGCCGCAAGCTGCGCGAATACGCCGGCAAGCACGATGACTCGCCGCTGCGCCAGCGCCATCTGGGCAAGATTACCGTGGCGGTTGGCATCACGCTTGGCGTGCTGGTCACCGTGTCGTCGGTTGGCGCCGGGGCGCTTGGCGTTGCCGCGCTGTTCTTCCTTTACCCAAAACTTTCTCCCGTCCGCATTGTCGGATCGGATGTCGCCCATGCCGTGCCGCTGACGCTGGTTGCCGGCCTTGGCCACTGGATGCTCGGCGGCGTCGACTGGTCGCTGCTCGGCGCGCTGCTGCTCGGTTCGCTGCCCGGCATCTGGCTGGGTACCCAAGTTTCTGCCAAGGTGCCGGAACATATCCTGCGCCGCATTCTGGCTGCCATGCTGGTGCTCATCGGCACCAAGCTGGTTTTCGCCTGACGTTTTCCCCAAGGACGTTTCATGTACAAATACGATGCCATCGACCGCCAGCTCATCAACGAGCGCGTCGACCAGTTCCGTGACCAGGTCCGCCGCTGGAAAGCCGGCGAACTGAGCGACGACGAATTCCGCCCGCTGCGCCTGCAGAACGGACTCTACATCCAGCGCCACGCGCCGATGTTCCGCATTGCCGTGCCATACGGCATGCTCAATTCGGCCCAGTTGCGCACGCTCGGGCACGTTGCCGGCAAGTATGACCGTGGCTACGGCCACTTTACGACGCGCCACAATCTGCAGCTCAACTGGCCAAAGATCGAGGACGTGCCGGAAATCCTTGCCGAGCTGGCTGAAGTCGAGATGCATGCCATCCAGACCTCGGGTAACTGCCTGCGCAACATCACCACCGACCAGTTCGCCGGGGTTGCCGCCGACGAAGTGATCGACCCGCGCCCGCTGGCCGAAATTCTCCGCGAATGGACGACCTTCCACCCGGAATTCGCCTTCCTGCCGCGCAAGTTCAAGATTGCCATTTCGGGGACGAAGGAAGACCGCGCCGTGACGTGGTTCCACGATATCGGCCTGCAGTTGCAGGAACAGAACGGTGAAGTCGGCTTCCGCGTCATCGTCGGTGGCGGCCTAGGCCGGACGCCGATCCGCGGCCAGATCGTCCGCGAATTCCTGCCCTGGCAGCACATCCTGACCTATTGCGAAGCGATTCTCCGCGTCTATAACCGCCAGGGTCGCCGCGACAATGCCTACAAGGCGCGTATCAAGATCCTCGTCCAGGCGCTTGGCGTCGAAGCCTTTGCCCAACTGGTCGAAGAAGAATGGGCGCATGGCAAGGATGGCCCGGCCACTCTGACGCAGGCCGAGTTCGACCGGGTTGCCGCGCATTTCAGTGCCCCGGCCTACGAAAAGCTGAGCGCAGCCGATGCCGGCCTGAGCGAAAAGCTGGCACTTGAAAAATCGTTCAAAAACTGGGTTGACCGTAGCACTCACCCGCACAAGGTGCCGGGCTACACCGCCGTCACGCTGTCGCTCAAAAAGCACGGCGTGGCGCCGGGCGACATCACTTCCGAGCAGATGGCCGTCGTCGCCGATCTGGCCGACCAGTACAGCTTCGGCGAGCTGCGCATCAGCCACGAACAGAACATCATCCTGGCCGACGTCAAGCTGGCCGACCTCTACGAAGTCTGGCAGAAGGCCAAGGCCGCCGGCCTGGCAACGCCGAACATCGGCCTGCTGACCGGCATCATCTGCTGCCCGGGCGGCGATTTCTGCGATCTGGCCAACGCCAAGTCGATCCCCATTGCCACCGCCATCCAGGCCCGTTTCGACGATCTCGACTACCTGTTCGACATCGGCGAGATCGACCTCAATATCTCCGGCTGCATGAACGCCTGCGGCCATCACCACGTCGGCCACATCGGCGTGCTCGGTGTCGACAAGAACGACTCCGAGTTCTATCAGGTCACGCTGGGCGGCCGTCAGGGCAACGATGCCAAGCTCGGCAAGGTCATCGGCCCGTCCTTCGCGGCTGATGAAATGCCCGATGTCGTCGACAAGATCATCAAGGTTTACATCGAGAGCCGTCACCCCGACGAGCGTTTCCTCGACACCTTCGATCGTATCGGGATCGACCCGTTCAAGAACCGCGTTTACGAAGGCCGCGCCCACGGCAAGGCCAAGGCAGCACAAAAGGAGGCCGCATAATGGCGCAACTGATCAAGCACGGGGCGGCTACGCTCGACACCTGGACAACGCTCGAACTCGCTGAAGGCGAAACGCCTGAAGCGGTTGCCCTGCCCGCCGGCGACGTCATCTTCCCGCTCGCCGTCTGGCAGGCGCGCAAAGCCGAGATCATCTCCTGCCACAAGCGCATCGGCCTGCTCATCCAGCCCGATGAGCGCGTCGAGGACATTGCCGCCGATCTCGACTATTTCATCGTCATCGCCGTCAATTTCCCGAAATTCGTCGATGGCCGCGGCTACTCGACAGCCAGCCTGCTGCGCCAGCGTTACAAGTATCAAGGCGAGCTGCGCGCCGTCGGCGACGTGCTGCACGACCAGCTGTTCTACATGCAGCGCGTCGGTTTCGACAGCTATGCGCTGAAGGATGGCAAGAACGCGATCTACGCCATCGAAGCCGGCTTCAGCACCTTCAGCGATGCTTACCAGGCCTCGACCACCCAGCCGCAACCCCAATTCCGCCGCCGCGCCTAGGAACAGCCATGTCCCCCAGCCTGCTCAACATCACGCCCGAACTGACCGCCAGCGTCGCCACCAAGACCAAGGCCGTGCAAGCCCTGCTCGCCGACATCGCCGCCAACTGGTCGACCGCCGCCTTCGCCAACAGCCTGGGCGCCGAAGACATGGTGCTGACCGACCTCATCGTCAAGGCCAAGCTGCCCATCGAAATCTTCAGCCTCGACACCGGCCGCCTGCCGCTCGAAACCTACGACTTGATGGACGCCCTGCGCAAACACTACGGCCTCAAGCTCAAAATCTACTTCCCGCAAGCCGAAGAAGTCGAAGCCTTCGTCCGCAACCACGGCATCAACGGTTTCTACGATTCCGTCACCCTGCGTAAAGCTTGCTGCCACGCCCGCAAGGTCGAGCCGCTCAAACGCGCCCTGGCCGGCAAACGCGCCTGGATCACCGGCCTGCGCGCCCAGCAAGCCACCACCCGCACCGGCCTGCCCTTCCGCGAATACGACGAAGGCAACGGCCTGGAGAAATTCAATCCGCTGTCGGACTGGAGCGAAAAAGAAGTCTGGGCCTACATCAAGCAAAACGCCGTGCCCTACAACGCCCTCCACGACAAGTTCTACCCCAGCATCGGCTGCGCCCCCTGCACCCGCGCCATCTCGCCGGGCGAAGACGTCCGCGCCGGACGGTGGTGGTGGGAGAATCCCGAAACCAAGGAATGCGGGCTGCATGTGAAGGGCTGATCTTGTTCAGGATCATGAGAACCCGGCTTCGAGCCGGTTTTTTTTATTGGCTAGCGCAAAAATGTCAGGCGAATAGGAAATTTACGCCATAAGCATGATTTCCACGGTCAACCGGAAAAATCGGCGAAAATAAAAAGGTTCTGCCCCCTCTTTGCCCGCTCTCATTCCTTAGAGGCTGCCACTCTTGCATACAGAGAAAATCTCCAACCTTGCTGTTTCTCATTTTGTAACAGTACCCTCCCGTGGAGGCACTGCTTACTCGATCGTTTCCATCTCCATTGATGGTCTGCGCATCCCCGAGTTACCTATCACTGCTGCAACTAAACCAAATTCTGGTCAAAACGTAATTGCTGCTTTCCAAGGCAATTCGAAGACAGACATTGTCGGTTGGCTGGACCCTGTAACGAATATCCCGATAGTCGTCATCCCAAAAATAGTCACCTATTACCCGATCATTCTCATATTTCTTTTTCCGTTACTTTCAATATTGCTAATCACTGCGCATCCAAGCCACAGAAACGTTTTGGCCTTTTTGGTAGGTGCCCTTGTGGTCACTCTTGTTCTCGTTCAAGCCATTGGCCGGCCCGGCGTCGCGCGCCACCTAATGAAAGCCCAGGAGGAGGAAATGGGGCCGAGCTCGAACTAAATCTAAGCCAGCAGCAAATGCTGCTCTCCAATGTTTCGAATCTCCGCCTCAGCCACCCCGGTTTCCCGCGCAAACTCAGGCCAGTTCCTGATCGCCTCCCTGACCTTCCTGATCACCCTCGGCCCCGTGCCGATCTTGAACCGGTCGGCTTCGGCCAGCATGTCGGCTTCTGTGAAGTTCTTGAACTTCCCATTCACCGACATGAGGTGCTGATTGGTCCATTCGCCGGCCGGGTTGTGGGCGAAGGTGATGTCGTAGGCAGGGGACAGGGCCCAGGTTTCATTGGCTTTTAGCCGGAACGAGATGTTCTTGGTGTGGTCGTCGCAATTGCGCGCCATGACGTTGAAGACCATGCGCCGGAAGGCCTCTTCCTTCTGCTCGTAGGGTAGCCCCAGTTTGTCCATGACCAGGAACAGTTGCGAGTAGGCGTTGGTGCCCTTTTTCTTGTAATCCAGGTGGTCCATGGCGCACAGGGTTTGCATGTGGTGGCGGACGGCGCCGTCTTCGCGGTCGAAACGGCGCGTCATGAAGTGGGCGCGACCGTTTTCTTCAAGCAGTCGGCATTCCATCATCTCGATGCCGGCCGCCCTGGCCATCAGGTAGTACGCCTGCTCGATGCGGCCGTAACCGCCCGAGGCGCCGAGTTCGAGGTCTTTGCCGATGCCGTCGAACACCACCGGCCGAAGTGCCGACGTCGATGATGCTGCGCAGGGCGGCGTCGGTCTGCTCGTCATCTTCAATCGTGCCGGCGACGGCCTTGCGCGCTTCGCTGACCAGATCGCTCAGTTCGATGGGCGTCGGCTTCTGGCGGATGGGCCCACGACCTGGCTTGAAAACCATGGCGCCCATGGCGCGGTTGCCCATGTAGGCCAGGCGGTCGATTTCAGAAACCTGATTGGCCGGGATACCGCGGTCTGCCATGTATTTGTTGATCAGGGCGTTGCCGAAATCGTCCGGCAGGGCATCGCTGAGCAGCGCCGGCAACCCCTTGTAGGTTTCGCGCGGCAAGTCGGTAAAGATGTAGGGCTCTTCGCGCAGCGGCATGCGCAGGGGCGAGGGTTCGACACCTTTGGCGATGAAGCTCGGCGCGTAGGCAAAAGCGTAGAAACCATAGGCCGGATCGAGGGCGACGGCGCCCATCAACTGGCCCCAGAGATGGACTTCGACACGGTCGACGTGCTTGTACGGCGCGGCGCGGGTACGACGGGGCTTGGGAGTGGTGGCCATGGCGGTCCTTCAGCGACGTCTATTTTGCGGTTGGCGACTTGGCGCGAACCGAGGTCGCTCGCTGCCGTTCGCGGCGGGCGCGAACCATGGTCAGCGGATTGATGGTGGTGGCCGGCGCGAGCAGGCTTAGCCAGTCTTCGCGCCCAAGCGCCCGCACCACGGAGAGCAGGCTGGCGACACTGGAACCCGTCCCCGCCTCGAGGTTCTGCAGCGCCCGCCGGCTGATCCCGGCCCGCTCGGCGAGCAGGGTCTGGTCGACATTTCGGCTGAGCCGAAGCTTTTTGACCTGCTCGCCCAAGACCGCTTCGAGTTCAGCTAGCGTATGACTGGCCTGCATATCAATTCTCCATAGGGCGCATAAATACACGCTTTATACAAATATAAGACAATAACGCGCATCTTTCGACGCCAAATATTACACGACTTATAATTTCTTGCGCGCATTATATTGCGCACAAAAACGACAACAACAATATATGCGCAATATTTTGCGCTTAACAACGTATTTATAAACACCCAACCCCGCCGACTTTCCGTAAAAAGCCCGATTGCTACGGTCAACCGACAAAAACAGCCAAAATTGAAACGTCTTTCCCCCGTTTTAACACCCCGGAGCCAAGCCGGATTGGCGACACCCCTGAGCGCCGCGCTACCGGTGGCAAAAATGCACGACGCATGAAAAAAATAGCTGCCGATTTTCCCTGACACACTGCTTGCACGAGCACACAAACGGGTTACGATGACAGCCTCTCCGGTGATAAAAACACAGTGCTGGAGAGGGTTTCCGCCCCATAGATCCATAAAGCTCCGCCCCCAGACTCATGCCCCGCATCGATCCGCACCAAGCCTATCTCCTCCACGCCCGGCCAAAGCGCTGGAAATTCCATCTGCTGCTTGGCCTCGGCATCGTCAGCACCATCCTCGCCGGCGTCGCCTGGGTCGAGATGGAGGAATCCTTCCTGCAGGCGAGCCTCTTCGCCAAACGGGCCAAGGCCTCGACGTGGACGGTCGAGCCGGGTGCCGACAAGGACATCTGGCTGCCCGGTGCCGGCCCCTACGAGCAACGCCTGGGTTACGCCCGGATCAACAGCTTCCTGCCCCGCCTGACCGCTGCCGGCTTCACCGTCACCGCCCAGGCGCGCCAGTCCGAGGGCTTCCGCGCCATTGTCGGACGCGGCCATTTCCCCATTTACCGCGAGAAATCCCGGGCCGGCCTGACCATCCTCGACCACCACGACCAGGCCCTTTACGACAGCCAGTATCCGCGCCAGCAATACGCCAGCTTCGAGGCCATTCCGCCGGTGCTCGTCGAAGCGCTGCTCTTCATCGAAAACCGCGAGCTGCTCGATTCCGGCTCGCCGCGCCGCAACCCGGCCGTCGATTGGGGCCGGCTGACCTGGGTCGCGGCCGCCCAGACCATGCGCCAGGTCGGCCTCGGTGGCGGTCGGGCCGGCGGCAGCACGCTGGCGACGCAGATCGAAAAATTCCGCCACTCGCCCGGCGGACGAACACACGACGTCAAGGACAAATATCACCAGATGATGTCGGCGGCGCTGCGCGCCTATCTGGATGGCGAAGAAAACCTGGCGGCCCGCCATCGCATCGTCCTCGACTTCGTCAATTCGGTGCCGCTCGGCGGCATTCCCGGCTACGGCGAAGTCAATGGCATCGGTGACGGCCTGTGGGCCTGGTACGGCCGCGATTTCACCCGCGTCAACCAACTGCTGGCCGACCCCAAGGCCGATCTGACACAACGCGCCAAGGCCTTCAAGCAGGCGCTCTCCCTGTTCGTCGCCCAGCGCCGCCCGTCCGGCCTGCTCGGCGACAGCACCGGGCGCCTCAACACGCTGACCGACCGCTACATCCGCCTGCTCGCCGACGACCAGTTGATCCCCGCCGACCTGCGCGAAGCCGCCCTCCTCGTGCACATCAGCCCGGCCCGCCAGGCCCGGCCGGACGAGGAGGTCTCCTTCGTCAAGCGCAAGGCGGTCAACGAAATCCGCAGCACGCTGAGCGACCTGCTCGACGTTGAAAACCTCTACGCCCTCGACCGCTACGACCTGACCGTGCACAGCACCCTCGACGGCCCCAGCCAGCAGGCGGTGACGCGCATTCTCAACCGCCTCGCCGACCCGGCCTTCCTAAGCTGCGCCGGCCTCAGGGAATCCCGCCTGCTGGCCAGGGGCGACCCCAAACAGGTCAATTACAGCCTCACCCTCTACGAGCGCACACCGACCGCCAACGTCCTGCGCATCCAGGCCGACAACCTCGACCAGCCGCTCGACATCAACGCCGGGACCAAGCTCGATCTCGGCTCCAGCGCCAAGTTCCGCACCCTGGTCTCCTACCTGCTCGTCGTTGCCGACCTGCACAAACGTTACGCCCAGACGCCGCCGGAAGAACTGGCCAAGCTCAAGCAACATCCGGCCGACCGCCTGAGCAACTGGGCCATCGACATCCTGCGCGCCAAACCGGAAACAACGCTCGAGGCACTGCTCGAAGCCTCCATGGAGCGCCGCTATTCAGCCGCCCCGGGTGAAACCTTCTTCACCGGTGGCGGCATCCACCGCTTCGGCAACTTCAAGCATGAAGACGACGCCAAGGTGCCGAGCGTCGCCGAAGCGCTGGAACAATCGGTCAATCTCTCTTTCGTGCGCATCATGCACGACGTCGTCCATTATCACGCCTACGAAGCCGTCGACGCCCCGGCCCGCGGCCTGCGCGACAAGGACGACGACGAAACCCGCCAGGCCTTCCTCAACCGCTTCGCCGAGCGCGAAGGCCTGGGTTTCCTGCGCACCTACTGGCACAAATACCGCGACGTAGCGCCAGCCGATCGCCTCGAAGTGCTCAGCGATTCGGTGCCGTCGCGGCCGTCGGCGCAGGCCGCCGCCTACCTGAGCGTGCGGCCGCAGGGCGATTTCGCCGGCTTCGCCGCCTTCATGCGCCAGCGCCTGGGTGACCGGGCGGGCAGCGAGGCCAGCCTGCGCCGCTTGTTCGACACCCATGCCACGCGCCAGTACGACCTGGCCGACCAGGGTTACCTGGCCCGCGTCCATCCGCTTGAGCTGTGGCTGGTCCGCCACCTGCAGGCCGAGCCGAAAGCGACGCTCAAGGACATCGTCCCGGCCAGCGTCGAAGCCCGCCGCGCCGCCTCGAAATGGCTGTTTTCGACACGCTTCAAGCATGCCCAGCAGGTACGCATCGACATCGTCGTCGAAGTTGCCGCCTTCGAGCGCATTGCCGAAGAATGGCGCCGCCTGGGTTACCCCTTCGAGCATCTGGTGCCCTCGCTGGCCACCTCGATCGGCAGTTCGGCCGACCGCCCGGCCGCCCTCGCCGAACTGATGGGCATCATCGTCAATGACGGCATCCGCCGGCCAACCGTGCGCATCGACGAACTCCGCTTCGCCACCGATACGCCCTTCGAAACCCGCCTGCAGCGCGAGACAGAAGCCGGCCAGCGGGTCATGCCGGCCGAGGTCGCCCAGGTCTCCCGGCGCGCCCTGCTCCGCGTCGTCAACAGCGGCACCGCCCGGCGCATCAAGGATACCTACCGCGACCACGAGGAACAGCCGCTGGCCATGGGCGGCAAGACCGGTACCGGCGACCACCGTTCCAAGATCATCGGCGCCGACGGCGGCGTGCGCAGCGCCAAGGTCATGAACCGTGCCGCCACCTTCGCCTTCTACATCGGCGACCGTTTCTACGGTGTCGTCACCGCCTTCGTTCCCGGCGCGAAAGCGGCTGGCTACGACTTCACCTCGGCCCTGCCCGTGCAGATCATGAAGGAGATGGAGCCGGCCCTGCGCCCGTTGATTGCCAATCGGCCGGCGGCCGAAGGGAAATGCAAGGACTGATATCGAAGCGGGCCTCACTCACACTCCGTGAAAGCCACACTTTGCTGCAGCGCAACAAAATGGTAGTCTTTGGCGCATAAAATAACGCGATCAAAGCGAGAAACAGCATGAGCGAAATCGACCTGAAACGCTTCTTCCTCGAGCAGGTCCGCCTGTTTGAAAATTTCCCGGCCGACAAGGTCGAGGAAATCGTCATCAAATCCCGCCTGGCCACCTACGAAGGCAACGAGGCCATCCTCGAAACCGGCGACGAAGGCCGTTTCATCGGCGTCATGATCAGCGGCCATGCCGAGATCTCGATGACCGACAACACCGGCACCCGCGCCGTCATCACCCAGCTTGGCGTCGGTGACGTCTTCGGCGTCATGTCCCTGCTCACCGGCGACCGCATCGTCGCCGACGTCATCGCCGGCAACCGCTGTTTCGTGCTGATGATTCCGCAGGACGTCTTCAACACGCACATCCTGAGCAACCCCAAGGCCGTCGGCTATCTTTCCCGCCTGCTCGCCGAGCGCACCCGCGCCATGTCGGTCGATCTGGTCACCGCCCAGGCCAATGCCATCGTCCGCTCGCGCGACCCGTATGCGCTGTCGCTGCAGACCAACGAGCCGGGCAAGGTCGTCGTCCTCAATGTCGGCATCAGCCAGATTCATTTCGGCATCTACAACACCGAAGAGAGCGGCGCCGATGTGCACGGCATCATCGACCACGCCGACCAGCAGGTCACCCGGATCAGCGTCAAGGTCGGCACCCAGCAAAGGTCCATCGACCACGCCCCGTTCAAGCTTTCCGACCTGTTCAAGGTGATCCGGGACGCGACCGCCCTGCTCGGCGAAGCCTTCACCTTCCACCCGGAAGAAGTCACCGCCATCGGCCATCGCGTCGTCCATGGCGGCAACAAGTTCTCGAGTTCGGTCGTCATCACCCCGGCCGTGATCGCCGACATCGAGGAACTGGCCGTCTTCGCACCGCTGCACAACCCGGTCAACGTGGCCGGCATCCGCGTTGCCATGAAGCTCTTCCCGAACGTGCCGCAGGTCGCCGTTTTCGACACCGCCTTCCACCAGACGCTGGCCCCCTACGCCTACCTCTACGGCCTGCCCTACGACCTCTACAAACAGCACGGCATCCGCCGCTACGGCTTCCACGGCACCTCGCACCGCTACGTTTCACTGAAGTCAGCCGAAGTCCTCAGACGCCCCCTCGGCGAACTCGAAATCGTCTCTTGCCACCTCGGCATCGGCGCCTCGCTGTGCGCCATCGACCATGGCCGCTCGATCGACACGACCATGGGCATGACGCCGAGCGACGGCCTGATCATGCCGAGCCGTTCGGGCAGCATCGACCCGGCGGTGATGATCCACCTCATGGAAAAGCACCAGATGTCGCCCGAGCAGCTATCGACGCTGATCAACAGCGAAAGCGGCCTCAAGGGCATTTCCGGCATTTCGAGCGACATCCACGAGATCGAGGCCGCCGCCGCCGACGGCCACCACCGCGCGCTGCTCGCCCACAAGGCCTACTGCTACCAGGTGCGCAAGAACATCGGCGCCTACGTCGCGGCGATGGGTGGCATCGACGTCCTGGCCTTCACCGGCGATGTCGGCGAAACGAGCGCCACGGTGCGCAGCCTGGCCTGCCAGGGCCTTGAATTCATGGGCATCAAGCTCGACGAGGAAAAGAACCGCAATCTGGGCAGCGTCGACAATTTCGCCATCATCTCGGCCGACGACTCGCCGGTCACCATCCTCGTCGTCGCCAATGACGACGAGCGCCTGGTCGCCTGGGAAACCCTGCGCTCCATCGAACGCAACGCACTGCTGCTCGCCGCCAGGCCCGAAGAGGCGCCGATCCCGGTCGAAATCTCGGCTCACCACGCCCACCTCTCGCAGGCCGACGTCGAAAAACTGTTCGGCCCCGGCCACCAGCTGACGCCGATGCACGAGCTATCGCAGCCCGGCCAGTTCGCCTGCGAGGAACAAGTCCATCTGGTCGGCCCCAAGGGACGCATCGCCAAGGTTCGCGTCCTCGGCCCGACACGCAAGGAAACCCAGGTCGAGATCGCCATGACCGAGCAGTTCAAGCTCGGCATCCAGCCGCCCATCCGCCAGTCCGGCGACCTTGCCGGCACGCCGGGCCTGACCCTCGAAGGCCCGCACGGTACCGCGGCAATCGAGCGTGGCGTCATCTGCGCCCAGCGCCACATCCACATGACGCCGGAAGACGCCATGCGCTTCCATGTGCGCGACAACTACGTCGTCCGCGTCCGCATCGAAGGCGAACGCCAGTTGATCTTCGGTGACGTCGTCGTCCGGGTTAATCCGGCCTTCCGCCTGGCCATGCACATCGATACCGACGAAGGCAACGCGGGCAATATCCAGACCGGGATGCTCGGCTATATCGAGGAAATCCAGGACCGGCACTGATTGGTTTCGCGGATGGCCGGCTTGTCCGGCCATTTTTTTAGAACCAGATTTCCGGATAACGCCGCGAGCGCGGCAGATTGTTGATCAGCAAGGCGACGACGAGCAGGATCAGCGGCCCGAGCGTCGCCGGCACGAGCACGTACCAGAAGCCCAGGTCATGAATTTCCGGCGAGCCGATCACGGCGATCAGCGCCGTGGCGCCGCCCGGCGGATGCAGGGTGCGGGTCGCATGCATCAGAACGATAGCCGTTGCCACGGCCAGCCCTGGCACCAGCCAGGGCATCTGATGAAACAGCTTCCAGCAGATCACGCCGATCAAGGCCGACAGCATGTGCCCGCCGAGCAGGTTGCGCGGCTGGGCCAGCGGGCTGCGCACCGCCCCGTAAACCAGCACGGCCGAGGCGCCGAAGGAACCGATCAACAAAACCAGGTCGGTGCCCGCGAACAGCAGTTGGCCAGCCGCCGCCAGGGCCGAGATGCCAAGAAAGGCCCCGATCCACGACCAGAAAAGCTCTTCGTTGCTGACCCGCGGCGGACTGCCACGCGTCGTTCCGCGCATCTTTCGCCAGTAGTCGCGCCAGCTGTTTTCGAGCTTCATTCGCGTTGACCGTCTTGGCTATCCGTCGCCTGCAGCGCCTGCAAGCGAGCCAACGCATGGCGCCAGGCGAGATGGTAGACGGTGCGAAAATCCTCGGTAGTGATGTCGAGATAGCCCGAAACATGGCTCAGGGCGTCGAGAATATCCTCGTCGGAAAGTTCCAGTTCGAGGGCCTGCTCGAGTTCGCTCTTGCCGGGAGTCGATTCAGTCATGGGCACCATCCGCCTGACTGGCAACCAGCGTGCAAGGGGCGGCCGGAACCAGTCCGTGCGGCCGCTGCAAAAGGTCGGCAAGCGTGTAGCCGTCGAGCACGAGGAACATGGCACTCAGGGCCTCATTGAGAATGGCGGGCAGACAGCAGGCGCCCTGAATCCGGCAAGTCGCGCCGGAAGCAAAGCACTCAGCCAGCGCGAAATCGCTTTCCGACTGGCGAATCACGTCGCCAACGACAATTTCGCGGGGCGCTCGGGCCAGCCGCATGCCGCCGCCCTTGCCACGGACGGTCTCGATATGACCGTTGAGGCCGAGCTGGTGCACCACTTTCATGAGGTGACTTTTTGAAATGTCGTGGACAGCGGCGATCTCGGCGATGGTGACCAGCCGGTCGTCTTGCACGCCGAGGTACATGAGGACACGCAGGCTGTAGTCGGAAAAGGTGCTCAGGCGCATGGCTGACTATAAGATATATTTAAAATATTGCTTAGGCGGGATTTGGTTGGTAGCATCAAGATTCATTTCATTTATATCTTATGCCTGCGTGCGGCGCAATCCGTTCGCATGGGTATCTCCGGAAAAGCAATGGCCGAGCCGTCCCCGCGAAAAATCATCAATATCAAGCCCGTTATCGATCCCGACGCCAAGGTTTACCCCCGTTCGATCAGCGGCCTGTTCACCCGCTGGCGCTGGGTTTTCGTCTGGCTGACCCAGATTGTTTTCTATGGTCTGTGCTGGCTGCCCTGGCATGGTCGGCAGGCGGTGTTGTTCGACATCGACACCCGGAAATTCTATTTCTTCGACCTCGTGCTCTGGCCGCAGGACACGATTTATCTCGTTCTTCTGCTCATTCTGGCTGCCTTCACGCTCTTCCTGTTCACCGCCGTGGCCGGCCGATTGTGGTGTGGCTACACCTGCCCGCAGACGGTCTATACCGAGATTTTCCTGTGGTTCGAGAAGATGATCGAGGGCGAACGGCCGCAACGGATCAAGCTCGATGCGGCGCCGTGGTCGGCCCGCAAAGTGGCGCTCAAGAGCGCCAAGCACGCGACCTGGCTGCTTTTCTCGCTGTGGACCGGGATTACCTTTGTCGGCTATTTCATGCCGATCCGCGATCTGGTCAACGACATTCTCACCCTGTCGCCCGGCGCCTGGTCAGCTTTCTGGGTTGTCTTCTACGCCTTCGCCACCTATGGCAACGCCGGCTTCCTGCGCGACCAGATGTGCCGGCAGATCTGCCCCTACGCCCGTTTCCAGTTCGTCATGTTCGACCCCGACACGCTGATCATCGCCTACGACACGGAGCGCGGCGATGCCCGCGGCCCGCGCGCCAAGGGCGCCGATCCGAAGGCGCTGGGACTTGGCGACTGTGTCGATTGCGGCATCTGCGTCCAGGTCTGCCCGACCGGCATCGACATCCGCAACGGCCTGCAGAACGAGTGCATCGGCTGCGCCGCCTGCATCGATGCCTGCGATCAGGTGATGGACAAAATGAATTACCCGCGCGGCCTGATCCGTTATTCGACGGAAAACGCCGTGACCATGCGCTTCACGACGACCGAAATCATTCGCCGTGCCGCCCGGCCGCGGGTCATCATCTACACGGCGATTCTGCTCGCCCTGACCACCGCGATGGCCTGGTCGCTGGCCACGCGCATCCCGCTCAAGGTCAATGTCCTGAAGGATCGCAACGTGCTGTCGCGGGAAGCGGACGATGGCTCGATCGAGAATTCCTATCGCCTGCAGATCATGAATACCGGCGACCAGACACGAAAATTCCGGATCAGCATCGCCGGTTTCGCTGGTGCACGCCTGGCCAGCACCAGCGAAATCACCATTCCGGGCGGCGAAATCGGCACCCAGACGGCGATTGTCAGCGCCGAGCCGGGCGCCACGCCGTCGGGTGCGGCGCCGATCACCTTCAACGTGGCCGACGTCGCCGACCCGACGGTCGCCGTGACGGAGAGTTCGAAATTCTGGATGCCGTGAGCCTGGTGTGGTGTTGCCCACTTGAAGGGACGAATAAAACCGCTGGATTTTGGGTCAGGGCAAGGCGCAAACTAGAATGAACCATCAAGGCCCTGCTTTACGAAAGGACGCGTCATGAACAACGAAAAGCTGAAGTCGCTGATCACCTCGCCGCTGCCGTTCTTTGGCGTCACCGAGCAAGGTGACGTGCTGGCGCGTTACGTGCCCTACGGTCCGGTATTTCGCTGGAGCTGGAACCAGATGATCCCGATGCCGGTTCAGGGCAGCGATCTGATCTGGTTGCTCCAGTCGGCGCACGAGGAAGGGCATTCGATCACCGACACCGAGAAGCCCCGGCGCGCCAAAGCCAAATAAGGGACGCGCCCGGACTCAGCCGGTCTGGCCCATCCGCGCCACCAGCCACTGGCCGATGGCCCACACTTCTTCGAGGCAGACCGAATGCGGCATCGGGTATTCGTGCCAGTCAAGCGCGTAGCCGCGCTCGAGCAGTAGATCCCGGGCGGTCAGGCCGAGCGTCGGCGAGACCACATCGTCGGCTGTGCCGTGGGCGGCGAAGATCGGGATGGCGCGGTTGGCACCGGCCGAATCTGCGGTGAGCAAGGCGGGCGACGGAATGTAGGTGGACAGGGCGATGACGCCGGCCAGTTTGTCCGGATGGGTCAGCGCCGTCGTGTAGGCGACCGCCCCGCCCTGCGAAAAACCGGCAAGAAAGACACGGTCAACCGGGATTCCGCGGCTTTTTTCACGTTCGATCAGCTGCCGCACGACCTCGCACGAAGCGACGATTCCCGCCTCGTCGATGCGCCGGCTGGTGCTGTCGAGCGAAATGATGTCGTACCAGGCGCGCATGACGTAGCCGCCATTGCAGGTCACCGGCATGTACGGCGCGTGCGGGAAGATGAAGCGGACAGCTGGCGTCTCGGCCAGCCCGAGTTCGGGCACCACCGGCACGAAGTCCGAACCGTCGGCCCCCAGACCGTGCAGCCAGATCACCGCATACTCGGGATGGGCGGCGGTTTCGACTTCGAGCGGCGGCAGATCGTTTTCCAAGAGAGTCTCCTCGTGTCAGTCAGGCCGCCCAAGCCCCCGGACTATCGATAGCGGTCGCGGGCCCGCTCGAAGATGTCGGCGGCGAGATCGAGTTGATGGTTTGTGTCCGGACTTCGGGCGCCGACCGGACCGAAAAATTTTGCAAAATCCTCGGCTGAAAGCATGGCCTCGACCGCTGCCGGGAGCCGCCTTTCCACGCTCCGGCGCCGGTCGCAACAACCGCTGGGCGGGCCGATGTCGCGCCCTCGCCGCTCCGCCGTTCCTCTCCGATCTCTATTCATGGTTGGCTCCAATGAATGTTCGAGCACCGATTCTGGCCTTCTCGCGGCGCATCCGCAAGCCTCCAAACGTCATACTTTTTCTCAAAAATCCCGGCGATGCAGATGCCGTCACGGTTTCAAATTTGGCCAAAATTTCCGGTTGACCGTAGCAATGTCTGCTCGCTGACGTACACTGCGCCCCTTACACTTTAGGCAGGACGCCCGATGCAAAACGAACACTTCATACCGGGCAAGGATGCCTCGCTCGAACACTCCATCACCTCGATGCAGGCCAAGCTGGCCGCCCGCGGTTTCGACATCGAAGAATGCTCCTGGCTCAACCCGGTAGACAACGTCTGGTCGGTGCACGTTCGCAACCGCGCCTGCCACCTGATGTTCACCAACGGCAAGGGCGCCACCAAGCTGGCCGCCCACGCCAGCGCGCTGGGCGAGTATTTCGAGCGGCTGTCCTGCAACTATTTCTGGAACCACTATTACCTCGGCGAAACCATCGCCAACCGCGCCTTCACGCACTACCCGCGCGAACGCTGGTTCCCGCTGACCGGCAACACCACCGACTGGCCGGCCGAATTGCTGACGCCGGAACTGCAAGCCTTCTACAACCCGGAAGGCAACATCACCGCCGAAGTGCTGGTCGACATGAACTCCGGCAACGAAGACCGCGGCATCTGCGCCATTCCCTACATCCGCCAGCGTGACGGCGCCGAGGTCTTCTTCCCGGTCAATGTCATCAGCAACCTTTATGTCAGCAACGGCATGTCGGCCGGCAACACGCTGGCCGAAGCGCGCGCCCAGGCACTGTCGGAAATCCTCGAACGCCACGTCAAGTTCAAGGTCATCGCCGAAGGCTTGTGCCTGCCCGACGTGCCGGAAGACGTCATCGCCCGCTACCCGACCATCGCCGCCGGCATCAAGGGCCTGCGCGACGCCGGGTTCGGCATCCTGGTCAAGGACGCCTCGCTCGGCGGCCTCTACCCGGTCATGTGCGTGACCATGCTCAACCCCAAGGATCAGGGTGTTTTCGCCAGCTTCGGCGCCCATCCGCGCTTCGAAATCGCCCTTGAACGCGCCCTGACCGAACTGCTCCAGGGCCGCGCCCTCGAAGCGCTCGACGGCTTCCCGCCCCCCGGTTTCGACCTCGACGAAATCGCCAGCGCCCCGAACATCGAAATCCACTTCGTCGACTCGAGCGGCATCATCAGCTGGGAATTCCTCGGCGAAGAAGCCGATTTCGAATTCGTCGACTGGAACTTCAACGACCTCGACAACGGCAAGACCGCCGACGACTACGCCTGGCTGGCCGAGCGCATCCACGCCGACGGCCACGACATCTACGTCGCCGACTTCGACCACCTCGGCGTTTACGCCTGCCGCATCCTCGTTCCCGGCATGTCGGAGATCTACCCGATCGACGACCTCGAATGGGAAAACAACAGCAACGGCAACGTCGTCCGTGCCGACATCCTGCGTCTGGCCGAACTCAACGACGACGAATGCTGCGAGCTGCTCGACACGCTGAACGAACTCAACATCGCCGACGAACGCCCGGTTGCCGCCCTGATCGGCCTCGCTGTCGATCCCGGCTCACTGTGGGCCGACCTCCGCGTCGGCGAACTGAAGACCATGCTGGCGCTAGCCGGCGGCGACCCCGACGCCATCCGCGAAGGGCTCGAATGGGTGCGCCAGTTCGAACAACTCGACGCCGGCCGCCGCCGCACCTACGCCTGTCTGCAAACCCTCATCGACATGGAAGACCCGGCCGCCTACGAAGCCGCGCTGTTCAGCCTCTACGGCGAGGAAACGCTGGACCAGGCGGTCTCCATGCTCGACGGCGACCTCCGCTTCTTCGGCCTGGCATCCCCCGGCCTGGCCCTCGCCGGCTGCGACCTGCACCAGCGCCTGCTCGGGGAATACGAGAAAGCCCACGCCACCGTCGCCTGACGGGAATTCACCTTCCCACGGTCAACCGGGCTTGCTACGGTCAACCGCAAAAAACGGCCAAAATTGAAACCGGGCTAACCGCCCGGCACCTCCCCTCTTTATGTCTCGCTAGGTCATAAAGGGGGCCGACGTTCATGCGACTGCCCTCGGCTGCCGTTCGTGCGGGCCTGCCGGCTTTGCTTGCCGGGTTAAAATGGCCGGCATGCGCCGCACCCTTAAAAAATACCTGCCCGATCACCAGACGATCCGCAACAACCCCTGGTTGAAGCCTTTCGAATCGTCGCTGCTGCACCCGCGGCTATGGCACATGAACCGCCACTCGGCGGCGGGCGCGGTGGCTGTCGGCTTGTTTTGCGGGCTGATCCCGGGGCCGTTGCAAATACTCGGCGCGGCGGGCTGCGCGCTGGCTTTTCGCGTCAATTTGCCGCTGGCCATCTTGATGACGTTCTACACCAACCCGTTCACCATCGTTCCGCTCTACCTGCTGGCCTACCAGATCGGCCGGCTGACCATCGACGAAAGCAGCGGATTCATCACGCCCCCGGCCTTCAGCGCGACGGATTTCATCGGCTGGAGCAAGGCCATGCAAACGTGGATGCTGAGCGTCGCCGAGCCGCTCGGCATCGGCCTCATCCTGCTCGCCAGCGGGCTGGCGGCTGTCGGCTACTTCGCCACGCGGGCGGCGTGGCGGGCCTACCTGATCCGCGCCTGGCGGCGCCGGAAGGCACTCAGGTCTTGAACTGCGCGATGGCCGAGGTCAAGGTCTGCGACAACTTGCGCAAGGTATCCGAGGTTGCCGCATTGCCGCCGGCCGCAGCGCTGTTCTCCTCGGCCATCTGGGCAATCCGCTCGACATTCTGGGCAATCTCGGTACTGGCTGCCGCCTGTTCGCGCAAGGCGTTGGTGATTTCGGAAACGGCGTTGAGCACCTGGCGCGACCGGTCCTGAACCTGGCCAATGGCCTCGCCGGCCAGTTGCGCCTGGGCAACTCCGGAAGAAACCCGGTGCACGCCCTCTTTCATGCTCGACACGGCGGATGCCGTGCCGTTCTGCACGGCGGCGATCATGTCGGAAATTTCGTGTGTCGATTTGGCCGTGCGTTCGGCGAGCTTCCTGACTTCGTCGGCCACCACGGCAAAGCCGCGGCCCGATTCGCCGGCCCGCGCCGCTTCGATGGCGGCGTTGAGCGCCAGCAGGTTGGTCTGGTCGGCAATATCCTTGATGGTGCCGACAATGGTCGAAATCTGTCCGGACTGCTCGCCCAGCGCTTCGACGGCGGCAGCCGATTCATTGACGGTCAGCGCGATGCCCTGGATTTCGCTGACGACGCCCTGGACGATCTGGCCGCCGCGCGTCGCCACCTCGTCGGATTCCCGCGAATAATGCTGCGCATCCTGGGCGTTGCGGGAAATGTGGTCGATGCCGACGGTCATTTCCTCGACGGCTGCAGCCATGCTTGAGGCGGCATCGCTTTGTGCCGCCGTGCCGGCCGAAATCTGCTGGCTCGACGCAGCCAGTTGCTCGGCGGCCCGATTGAGTTGTCCGACATCGCTCTGCACGCCGCCGAGCAGCTTGCGGAACGACGCCGCCATGCCGTTGAAATCCTTGCCGGCAGAATGCAGTTCATCGACCCCACGGGCATCGAATTCCGTCGTCAGGTCGCCCCCTGCCAGACGACTGGCTCCGCGCGAAAAGTCGGCGACGCTGTTGATGACCGAATAGTAGGTGCCAACGCCCAGATAGCCGACGAGCATGATCACCAGAACCGACAGCCCAAGTTCGAGGATCAGGAGCCGCCTGGCTTCCTCGGCGCGGCGCTGCAACTGCGTCTCGAATTGCGGGATCAGCGTATCGAACATGACCTTGTAGCCGACGTCGATCAATTGGGTGGTCATGGCGAAATAATCTTGCGGCGAGGTGGTAAATTTTTCGCCCAGAATGTCGTCGCGAATCAGCGCGAACATGCGCTCGGCGCCATCGGTAAACTCTTTTGCCGGCCCCGAAATCGACGCCCCGAGTTCGGGCGCCATACGAACAACCTTGTCCAGGTTGGCGTTCTGGGCGCGCAAGGTGCCGTTCATCTGGGCAATCTGCGAGGCAATGTCGATACGCATCTGCGGCGACAATTCCTTCTTCGTCAGCACGCCGGTGCCCCGCGCCCGCGTCACCCCCATCGGCTCCAGCATGGCCGGCATTTTGGTCACGATGGAGTCCATGAAGTAATAGGTATCCATAGCCGGATCGAGCGTCAGCTGGCTCTCGTCGGCAATGTCGACCATCATCTGCAGGGCATTGGCGATCATCGCCGAATGGCGCTTGATATTCTCCGGCGGCGTCCAGCTCAGGCCCTGACCCTGGATGCTCACCCAGTCCTGGCGAATCGATTTCCAGGTCGTGCTGTCACGCAAGCTCGGCGACAGGCCGGCATCGGTCGCCGCGACAAAATCCGTGACTTCCTTTTCCTTGGCCGCCCGCTTTTCCTTCATCGCCTCGTTACCGTTCAAGACGCCGGAAGACAGGCCGCGGTGCTGCTGCATGACCTGCACCATCCGGTTGAGCGGCTTGAGCATCTGAAGCCCGGCAATTTCGTGCCGAGCGCCGTCGATATCCCGACTCAGCGAAGAAAAAACGGAATAGAGCAGGACGGCCAGGACAAAAAATACCGCCGAACCCAGCAGCAAGAACTTGCCGGTGTACCGCAGGCGGTTCATCAAAGCGACAGCAGGGTAGAAAAGCGCTTGCATTTGGGACCTCATCAACGTCGAGCCGTTTGCGACAAGGCAAATGCTAAATTAATCACATCGCCACGAATTTAATACTTATTAAATTAATCGCAAAGAACGCCGTCATTTAGATGAAGTACCCTGTCTGCTCTTTGCGCCAGTTGCTGATCGTGCGTGACGACAATCAGGCTCGCCTGCTGCTCGCGCACCCGGTCGATAAGCAACCCGAAAACAACCGATGCCGTATGACTATCAAGATTGCCGGTTGGTTCATCGGCCAGCAAACATGATGGATCGCTGACCAGGGCGCGGGCAATGGCGGCGCGCTGGCGTTCGCCACCGGACAGCTCGCCGGGGCGATGCTCGACACGGTGACCGAGGCCGACGGCGGTCAGTATCTCGCCCGCCTTGGCCAGCGCTTCTGCGCGTTCCATGCGCCGGATCAGCAAGGGCATGGCGACATTTTCCAGGGCCGAAAACTCGGCTAGCAGATGGTGGAACTGATAGACAAAGCCGAGATGGCGGTTGCGCCAATCGCCACGGTCGACCTCGCCCAGAGCCGAAAAATCACGGCCCATCAGGGTCACCTCACCGGCCGTAGGCGTATCCAGCCCGCCCAGCAAATGCAGCAAGGTGCTCTTGCCGGAGCCTGAGGCGCCCACCACGGCAACCGTTTCGCCGGGACTGACCTGGAGGTCGATGCCGGAGAGCACAGGCACTTCCAGCCCGCCGCCACGAAATACCTTGGACAGCCCGCGGGCAATCAGAATCGGTTTACTCATAGCGCAGGGCCTCCGCCGGATTGACGCGGGAAGCCCGCCAGCTGGGGTAAAGCGTCGCCAGCAAGGCGAGCACGAAGGCGATCAGCGTAACGCCCCAGACGTCGCTCCACTGCAGCTCGGAAGGCAGGTCGGAAATGTAATAGACCTCCTTCGACAGGAAATGCACGCCGAGCATCTGCTCGATGAAAGGCACGACGACATCGATATTGAGCGCCAGCAGCACGCCGCCGACGATGCCCAGGCCGAGCCCGATGAAGCCAACCAGCGCGCCCTGCACGACGAAGACCGCCATGATCGACAGCGGCCGCGCCCCGAGCGTGCGCAGGATGGCGATGTCGGCCTGCTTGTCGGTGACCGCCATGACCAGCGTCGACACGAGGTTGAAGGCGGCCACGGCGACGATCAGCGAGAGGATGATGAACATCATGTTCTTCTCGATCTGCACGGCCCGGAAGAAATTGGCGTGGCTCTTCGTCCAGTCGCTGAGGTAGGCGTCGGCATCGATGTAGCGAACCAGTTCGCGGGCGATGCGCGGCGCCTGGAAGAGGTCATCGACCTTGAGCCGCACGCCGGTCACCCGGTCGTCCATCTGGTAGAGCCTCTGGGCGTCTTCAAGATTGATCAGGGCCAGCCCCGAGTCGTACTCGAACATGCCGACCTCGAAAATGCCGACCACCTTGAACGATTTCAGCCGCGGCATCACGCCGGCCGGCGTCACCGTGCCCTGCGGCGCGATGAGCGTCAGCTTGTCGCCGGTGAATACGCGTAGCGAACGGGCCAGATCGGCACCGAGCACGACGCCGAATTCGCCCGGCCGCAGATCGTCGAGGCTGCCGCTCTGGATGGTCTTGCGGAAATCGGCGACGCGATCTTCCTGCTCGGGCAGGATGCCGCGCACGATGGTGCCCTTGACCGTGCCATCGACGCTGAACATCCCCTGCGATTGAACGAAGGGCGCGCTGGCGCGGACTTCCGGATGCTTGGCGGCCTGCTCGGCGACCAGCGCCCAGTTCGGCAACTCGCCGTTGATGCCGGTGATCTGGATATGCGAGGCAACGCCGAGAATGCGCGTCCGCAATTCTTTCTGGAAGCCGTTCATGACCGAGAGCACGACGATCAGCGCGGCCACGCCGAGGCCGATGCCGAGCATGGAAATCAGGGAAATGAATGAAATGAAGTGATTGCGTTTCTTGGCGCGCGTGTAGCGCAGGCCAATCAGCAACTCATAGGGCAATGCCATCGGTATTCCCGCAATGCAACAAAAACGCTATGGTACACGGACCCGGAAGCGCCGGCCCATCAACCTGTTCAGGAAATTTTTCGCAATGATCGTCACCAATATTGAAACCGTACCTGGCAAAGCCATCGTCAAACACCTGGGCCTGGTCAGCGGCAACACCGTGCGCTCAAAACACGCCGGGCGCGACCTGATGGCCGGCCTGAAAAACATCTTCGGCGGCGAACTCAAGGGCTACACCGAACTGCTCACCGAATCGCGCCAGGAAGCTGTCCAGCGGATGATCGACCAGGCGACAGCCGTCGGCGCCAACGCCATTGTCAACGTGCGCTTCTCGACCTCATCGGTTGCTGCCGGGGCCGCCGAGCTGTACGCCTACGGCACCGCCGTCGTCGTGGAATAAATCATGTACGACCTGATATTTTTCCTGGTCCTGCTGCTGCTCGGCTACGTCTTCGGTCAACGCGCCGAAAAGCGCCATTTCCGTTCGATCATCGAACGCGAAAAGCAACTGCGCGACATCCTGGTCTTTTCCGAGCGCCGCATTCCCGACGAGGAGCAACTGGACGGCACCCTGGTCTGCGGCAGCGTCGTCGTTTCGGTCGATTTCTTCAAACGCTTCGTCGCCAATCTGCGCAACCTGGTCGGTGGTCGCGTCAGCGCCTATGAATCCCTGCTCGAACGCGCCCGCCGCGAAGCCATCCTGCGCATGAAGGAAGAAGCGCGGCGCAGCGGGGCAAAGAGCGTCTGGAACATCCGCCTGGAGACATCGTCGATCTACAAGGGCGCGCAGCAGAGCATCGGCGCGGTCGAAGTCCTCGCCTACGGGACCGCCGTCAAGCCGCGCTGAAAATATGGCCGAATACGAAAATCCTGAGATTCCCGAGGGCATCAATGTCAGCCCGACCCACCCGCTCAAGGATTTCGCCCTGCTCGTCGCCGGCATCAGCGCCCTGATCATCGTCGCCGTGCTTGCCCTGTCGCTGCTCGCCGGCCAACTTGCCCGCCACATCCCGTTCGCCCAGGAACAGGCACTGGCGGCCAGCCTCGGCCGCTGGCTGCCGGAGCCGCCCGAATCGGCGCTCAACCGGCAGCGCCAGCACTATTTGCAAACCTTGACCAACCGTCTGGCCAGCACGATGGCCCTGCCGCCGGACATGCCGATAACCGTGCATTACTCGTCGAGCCAAACGGTCAATGCCATGGCCACGCTGGGGGGCCACATTGTCGTCTTCCAGGGCCTGATCGACACCCTACCCAGCGAAAACGCGCTGGCCATGGTCCTTGCCCATGAAATCGCCCACGTCCGCCACCGCGACCCGGTCGTCGCCATGGGCCGCGGCTTCGCCGTCGTGCTCGCCCTCTCCAGCCTGGCCGGCTTCGGCGATGGCGCGCTGCAACAATGGCTGGGCGGCGTCGGCATGCTGCCCATCCTCTCCTTCAGCCGCAGCCAGGAAGAAGCCGCCGATGCCACCGCGCTGCAAGCGGTACTCGACCTCTACGGCCACGTCGGCGACGCCGCCGCCTTTTTCGAGAAGGTAGCCGAACGCCAGTCTGCGGCACATACTCCGACGATGTTCAACACCCATCCCGACGTCGACCAACGGATTGCCCGCATTCGCGAATTCTCGGCCCGCCATGCGAAGCCGGAACAAGGGCCGGCCACGCCCCTGCCGGCTTTCATGAAGGCCACCTGACCAGCGATGCGGCGCCGGCTGCCGGCCGATGATAGACTCCCGGCTTCCCCCAGCCTGAAGCCCTACCCGTGCGCCTCACCCTGCTTGTCCCCGAACTGATCTGGCCCGAACCGAACGACCAACTGACCCTCGGAAAACTGGCTGCCCCCGGCTTTGAATGGCTGGCCGCCCACGCCGAATTTTCCCGCCAGCCGCGCCGGGCGTTTGAACACACGCTGGCCGACCACTTCGGACTGACCGATGCGCCTTTTGGCGCCCTCCGCCTGCTCGGTGAAACGGGAAAACAGCAGATTGAAGAAGGCCACTGGCTGTGCGCCGACCCCGTGCACCTGCGCTTCCACCACGAACGCATCGTCCTCGCCGACGCCGGCGCCTTCGAACTTGAACTGGAAGAAGCGCACGCCATCACGGCAGCGCTGAACTCCGAATTCGCCGACATCGGCCGCTTTCATGTCGCCACCGCCCGCCGCTGGTATCTGCAGCTGAATGCTACGGTCAACGAGAAATTTGCCCCGATTTCAACCATTGCCGGCCGTCGCCTCGATAGCGACCTGACCGACAAGAACGGCCCGCTCAAGCCGGCCGTGAACAGTGTCTGGCTGTGGGGTGGCGGGCCGCTGGGCGACGTGCCGGCGCCATTGTTTTCAGCCGTGTGCAGCGACAATCCGCTGGCCACCGGCCTGGCGCTCGCCGCCGGCATCGAGGCCCCGCCCTGCCCGGCCAGCCTGAGCACTCTGCTCGCCGACTCGGCGCCCAACGACACCCCGCTGGTCCTGCTCGACACCTTGCTGCCGCCGGTCCTCTACGAAAACAGCGACGACTGGCGCAACGCCTTCGCCGCGCTCGAACGCGACTGGTTCGTCCCGCTCCGTGCCGCGCTCGGCGGCAAGATCGAAACCCTGACCATCGTCGCCCCCACCATCTACGGCCAGCTAACCTGGACGCTGCACGGCAAGGACCGCTGGAAATTCTGGCGCAAGAGCCGCCCGCTGCAGGCCATCGCAAAAGAACTGGCCGAAGGAACACCCCAGTGACCAACATCACCACCCGCAGCGCACCGCAACGCGTCGTCTGGCAACTCGAACAGCAGGGCCTGCACCCGCTGCTCGCCCGGCTCTATGCCTCACGCGGCATAAAGGACAAGTCCGAACTCGACTACGAATTGAAGTCGCTGATCCCGCCAGCCGCGCTGACCAACGCCACGGAAGCAGCCCATCTACTGGCCGACGCCATCGAAGCCGAGGCGAAGATGCTGATCATCGGCGACTACGACTGCGACGGCGCCACTGCCACCGCCGTCGGCATGCGCGCCCTGAAAGCACTCGGCGCCGACGTCGACTTCCTACTGCCCGACCGCTTCAAGCTTGGCTACGGCCTGTCGCCGGAAATCGTCGATGTCGCCGCCCAGCAGTCGCCCGACCTCATCATCACCGTCGATAACGGCATCGCCAGCCTCGAAGGTGTCGCCCGCGCCCAGCAGCACGGCATCGCGACGCTAATCACCGACCACCATTTGCCGGCCGAAACGCTGCCCGAGGCCGATTGCATCGTCAATCCCAACCAGCCGGGCTGCGACTTTCCGTCCAAATGCATCGCCGGCGTCGGCGTCATGTTCTACGTCATGCTCGCCCTGCGCGCCGAACTGCGCGAACGCGGTTATTTTGCCGAGCGCCCGGAACCCAATTTCGCCAGCCTGCTCGACCTCGTCGCGCTGGGCACCGTCGCCGACGTCGTCAAGCTCGACCGCAACAACCGCATCCTCGTCAGCCAGGGCCTCAAGCGCATGCGCGCCGGCCAGATGCAGGCCGGCATCGCTGCCCTCTTCAAAGCCGCCGGACGCGACCCGAAAAAAGCCACGGCGATGGACCTCGGCTTCATCCTCGGCCCGCGTCTCAACGCCGCCGGCCGCCTGGCCGACATGCGCCTCGGCGTCGAATGCCTGCTCACCGATGACCCCAGCCGCGCCCTGCAAATCGCCCAGGAACTCGACACCCTGAACCGCGAACGCCGCGAGATCGAATCCGGCATGCAGGAACAGGCGCTGATCCTGCTCGAATCGCTCGACGCCAACGAGGCTTCACCCGGCATCGCGCTCTTCGATGAAAGCTGGCACGAAGGCGTCGTCGGCATCCTCGCCTCGCGCATCAAAGACAAACTGCATCGCCCGGTCTTCGCCTTCGCACCCGGCGAAGGCGGCATCGTCAAGGGTTCGGGCCGCTCTATTCCTGGCCTGCACCTGCGCGACGCCCTCGACCTCGTCGCCAAGCGTGCCCCCGGCCTGCTCATCCGCTTCGGCGGCCACGCCATGGCGGCCGGTGCTACGGTCAACGCCGAAAACTTCGAAAAATTCAAATCCCTGTTCGCCGAAGTCGCCGGCGAACTACTCGCCCCGGCCGACCTTACCCGCACGCTGGAAACCGATGGGAACCTAGAAGGCAGCTACATTTCCCTCGCCACCGCCCGCCTGCTCGAAAACGAAATCTGGGGCCAGGGCTTCCCGGCACCGCTGTTCATGGACGATTTCGAGGTCGAACAGCAGCGCGTGCTCAAGGACAAACACCTCAAACTGCGCCTGCGCAAAGGCGACACCCGCATCGACGCCATCCAGTTCAACTTCAGCACCCAGCCCGGCAACCGCACGCGCCTCGCCTACCGGCTGACCATCAACGAATACATGGGCGTCGAAAGCCCGCAGTTGATGGTGGAGCATCTGGAGTAGCCGCAATTTGGTATTTGCCGCGCCATTGCTACGGTCAACCGGAAAAAACGGCCAAAATCGAAATCCCGCCATGCCGCTCGCCGGCCAGGCGGGATTAGCCAAAGGCAGCAAGGTTATTCCCGATAAGCCAGGGCGGCATTGCCACGCAGTTGCTCAACCAGCACATCGACCAGCGCACGAACTTTGGCGGAGGCTTGCCGGCCTTCGAGGTGAATGATGTGGACGGGCAGCGCCGGCGGCTCGCTGTCAGCAAACAACCGGATCAGATTCCCGTTCGCCAGATGGCCCGCCACCTGGTAGGACATCAGACGCGTCACGCCAAAGCCCATCAGCGCCGCCTCGATGGCCGCCGCATTGTTGCTGACAGTCAGGCGCGGCCGAAGCTTGACGCTGAATTGCCGCTTGCCGTCGCCCAGGCGCCATTCGGTACCCGGCGATACCGCGCTGGCCGAGATGATGTTCTGCCCGGCCAGATCGCTCGGCTCCCTCAACTCGGGGTGCCGGGCCAGGTAGTCGGGCGCAGCGCAAATGACGCGACGGACCGATCCGACCGGAACGGCGCGCATCGTCGAATCGGGTAGCTCGCCGATACGGACGCCGACATCGATGCCCTCCTCGAGCAAATTGACCACCCGGTCGACATAAACCGCGCTGACCGAAACCTCCGGGTAACGCGCCAGGAATTCGACGATACCCGGCATGACGTGCATGCTGCCGAAAAGGACCGGCGCCGTGACGACCAATTGGCCACGCACCGTGGCGTGAACGCCGGCCGCCGCCTCGTCGGCCTCGTCGGCCTCAGCCAGAATTCGGCGGGCGCTTTCCAGATAGCGCTGACCGGCATCGGTGGCCCGGACAAAGCGCGTCGTCCGGGACAACAGCTTGACCCCGAGATGCGCCTCCAGCGCCGCTATGGTCCGCGTCACAGCGGGCGGCGACATGGCCAGCCGACGCGCCGCGGCGGCGAAACTCTCCTCTTCGGCCACAGCAACAAAGACGCCCATCGAGTAAAGCCGGTCCATTTTAGAATTCCATTATCTGCAATAATAAATTGTGAAATATGGATATTCTTCTATTTCATACACACGAGCAAGATGCGTTTCAGGCACTGCGCAACCCGCACGGTGAATCAAACAGGAGAACTTCCATGTCACGCATCAGCATTCCCTCAGCCGATCAAACCCCGTCCGCCTCTTTGCCGCTGCTCGAGGCCGTCCTGCGCCAACTCGGCGTCGTCCCCAACCTGATGAAAGTCGTCGGCCACAGCCCGGCGGCCCTGGAAGGCTACTTGAGCCTGAACGGCGCCCTCGGCAAAGGCAGCATCGGCGCCCAGACCAGCGAGCGGATCGCCCTGGCGGTGGCCGAGCTCAACGGCTGCGCTTATTGCCTGTCGGCCCACAGCTATCTCGGCAGCAATCTGGCCAAGCTCGACGCCGCCGAACTCGACGCCAATCGTCATGGCAACTCGACCGACCCCAAGGCCGCCGCCGCCCTGCGCTTCGCCACACGCGTCGTCGGCACGCGCGGCCATGTCGCCAACGCCGACCTGGCCGAGATCAAAGCCGCCGGCTTCAGCGAAGCCGAGGTAATCGAGATCGTTTTGCTGGTCGCCCTCAACACGCTGACCAACTACGTCAATAACGTCGCCCGGACGGACATCGACTTCCCGGTCGTCCATCCATTCCAATAAACCGGTTCACATTTACGGAGCGGATAGCCATGAGCCAGGAACGCAAAATCGCCAGCGATATCGCCTTCACACCCGGCGTCAAGGCTATCCAATCCCGCAAAGGTTCGCGCGATGCCTATGCCCGCATGGAAAGTCTGGGCGGCTGGGCGACGACGATCAACGGCGATCTCGCCGAATTCATCGGGCAACAAACCAGTGTCTTTCTCGCCACGGCCAACCGCGACGGCCAGCCTTACATCCAGCACCGCGGCGGGCCGCCCGGCTTTCTGGTTGTGCTCGATGAACAGACCATTGCCTTCGCGGATTTCAACGGTAACCGGCAATACATCACGAGCGGCAATCTGGCCGAGAACCCCAGGGCGCATCTCTTCCTGATCGACTACGCAACGCAGCAACGTTTCAAGCTGTGGGGAACCGCCCGCGTCGTCGAGGACGACAGGGCGCTGACTGACCGGCTGATGCCGCAAAACTACCGTGCAAGAAGTGAACAGGCCATAGTGTTCACCGTCGAAGTCTGGGATGCCAACTGCTCGCAACATATCCCGCAACGCCTCGAAGCCGGTGATGTGTCCAGGGCACTGCAAAGCCGCGACGCGAAAATTGCCGAACTGGAAGCCGAGATCAAACGACTAAGCAGCAATCGATAAGGAAGCATGATGGAAACCAAACCACCCCTGCCGCCGTTCACCACCGACAGCGCCACCCAGAAAGTCCGACTGGCAGAGGACGCCTGGAACAGCCGCGACCCGGACCGCGTCGTGCTGGTCTATACCGACGACACGCGCTGGCGCAACCGAACCGAATTCCCGGTCGGCCGCGAGCAGGTACATCAATTCCTGACACGCAAATGGCAAAAGGAATTGGACTACCGCCTGATCAAGGAACTCTGGGCTTGCACCGACAACCGCATCGCGGTGCGTTTCGCCTATGAATACCATGACGAGACGGGACAATGGTTTCGTGCCTATGGCAACGAAAACTGGGAATTCAACGAACACGGCTACATGCAGCGCCGTTTTGCCAGCATCAACGACCTGCCGATCAACGCGAGCGAACGAAAGTTCTTCTGGCCGCTCGGCCGGCGCCCCGATGACCATCCGTCCCTGAGCGACCTCGGACTATGAATCCAACGCGCGAACTGTATGTCAGCACCGATATCGAAACCGATGGCCCGATCGTCGGCAAGAACGCCATGCTTAGTATCGGCTCGGCCGTCTTTAGCGCTGACAAACAGTTGCTGGCGACGTTCTCAGCCAATCTGGAAACGCCGCCGGACAGCGAGCCAGACCGGCACACCATGGCCTGGTGGGCCACCCAGCCGGATGCCTGGGCCACCTGCCGGGTCAATCCCGAAGCCCCCGAAACGGCGATAACCCGATACGCCGCCTGGCTAAAGGCGCTGCCCGGAAAAGCTGTCTTCGTCGCCTACCCCGCCGCCTTCGACTTCCCCTACGTACTCTGGTATCTCAACCACTACGCTGGCGAAAACCCATTCGGCTATTCGGTCATCGACATCAAAACCTACGCCATGGCCATCCTGCGCAAGCCCTACCACCAATGTGGCAGAGCTTCGATGCCCGCAGATTGGTTCGACCCGTCGCCACATACGCACATCGCCCTGGACGACGCAATAGAACAGGGCCAGCTCTTTTGCAACATGTTGAAACGATGATCCGTCAAACGTGCACTGATTCGCATCACCCATTGCCGACTGACCATCAATGGATACATGGGCGTCGAAGTCCCTAATTGATGGTTGAGCACTTGGAATAGACGTTAACCGAAGGGGACGGAACCATTCCCGCGGTCAACCAGAAAAAACGGCCAAAACTGAAATAACACCAGCCGATCCATCATCGCAAAAAGCGATGACAAGCAATTCAGTCGTGCCTACTGTGTTTGGTCAGGAACAGTCAGCGAATGCGACAAACAAAAGAGGCGCCCGCAGGCGCCCTTAAATGAATCACCGGAAAAACTTAGCTTTTCCTGTGCCGAATCACTGCAACACCAAGCAACCCCAAGCCAAGCAGGGCAAGACTGGCCGGTTCGGGAACGTCACTCGACGGCTGAGGATCGCGAGCCCAAACCGAAATGTACGAAATGGTTTGAGCATCTCCCTTATCGTTCGTGAAATCATCCGTATTCCACTCGCCGGTGAAAGAATAAGGCGTCACGAAATCGAAACCGGGTATTCCTTGGCCAAGCAAATTGAAATTGAAATCGTAGACCGCGAATCCATCCTGCCCGGAGTGAAGTACGAAGGCCAGATGATCGAAGGCATTTCTCCCCAGTACGGCCTGAACTTTCGCAATGATGTCCACCGTAGTTTCAATCTCCCACGAACCTTCCGTGCAGCCCGTGTTGGAACAATTGAAGGCTACCCGCAGAACCTGTTCGATCAGGGAATTTCCAAGCGCATCAAGGGGATTCGTTGAGTACTCCATAGCAGACCACGATCCGCCTGAATAATTACTCTTGGCCAGCTTGATCCAACCCGGATCGGTTGCGACACCATTGCCATCAAGATCAAGCATCTGATCAGCCGAAGTGGTCAGGAATTCATTGCCCAACAAAACCGTAGTGGAACCTTTCTTCTCGCCGTTTAGAAGGCCATCTTCGATCCGGCCGATATTCTCATCGGTCGAGAGTGTTCCATCACCATTTACCCCATTGATCTTGATAGTTCCGAGGCAGCCAGTAGCAGACTGCGAACCGGTATATACCACCCCGGAATTATCTAGCGGACTCGTCTCTATGCTGGTAATCGTGACGCTATCCAGCGTACACGTAGCTGCTTGTGCGGAATTTCCAAAGACAATACCCGTCAGCAGAGCAATGGAAAGTGCAGTCAGGGATTTTGATTTTAGCGATTTCATTTTGGTCACCTTGTGCTGTGCAGAAACCGCATATGGAATTTTGCGGCTTCAATGATCAAACAGCACAACCCATGCCACTTTGAAATCGCATGGAATAGACAACCTGCCGGCAAGCCCTCCCAGAGGGCAAAAATCGCATTTTCATAAATCGAAAATGGGCGTCTGTAAAGTTACCCGACACCACGACGCAAACCATTGCCCAAGCGGCGAAGATCGCCGCTAGTAGCGCACCCCGGCCGGCGGCACGAAGGAATTCAGGACATGCAGATAAGATGCCCGGGCGAAGGTGCTAGGGTTCGGTGAATTCTGCTGGCTCATCGAGCCTTTCATCTGCGCGACCGAGGTGTATTCGCGCTCGCGCAGCCAGTCGGTCATGCCTTGCAGGACTTCGCTAAGCGCCTGCGGGCCGCGTTTGAGCAGGGCGCTGGCCATGTGCACGACGTCGGCGCCGGCGAGCAGCATTTTGAGCGCGTCATCTGCCGTATGGACGCCACCGGTGGCGGCCAGCGACAGCTTTGTGCTGCCACGCAGGATGGCGATCCAGCGCATGGCGAGCAGGGTATCGGCCGAGGACGACAGTTGCACCCGGTCGACGACGCTCAGGGTTTCCAGATCGATGTCGGGCTGGAAGAAGCGGTTGAACAGCGAGACGCCCGCCGCCCCGGCCGCTTCGGCCTGATGGACGAAATGCGGCAGCGAGGAGAAGAAGGGCGAGAGTTTCATGCCGACCGGAATGCTCACCGCACCCTTGAGTTCCTGCAGCAACGAAATGTGGTGGTCCTCGATGGCTTCTCCGGAAACCTTGGGATCGCTTGGCATGTACCAGGCGTTGAGTTCGAGCGCGTCGGCGCCGGCGGCTTCCAGTTCCTTGCCGAGTTCGACCCAGCCGTTGAGCGTTGAGCCATTCAGGCTGGCGACGACGGGAATGGACAGGCGCGACTTGAGACGGAGGATTTTTTCGAGATAGCTGTCGAGCCGGCTCTGGTAGTCGTGACCGAAAGGCAGGTGGCCGGCCGATTCGCCGAAGGTGTCGGGATGAACCAGGAAGCGGTCGATCATCCGCTCGTCGTGGCGAACGTCCTCTTCGAACAGCGAATGCATGACGATGGCCGCGGCACCGGCGTCTTCGAGGTGCAGCACGGTATCGAGCTCGCGGCTAAGCGGGCTCGATGACGGAACCAGCGGGTTCTTGAGGTGCAGTCCGAGGTAGGTCGTGGACAGATCAGGCATTCGGTTCTTCCTTCTTGTCTGCGGCCGCCTGGGCCTTTTCATCAATGGCGGCTTCGGGCAGCACCATTTCCGAGAGTTCGACGTATTCCTGGTGGCGCAGGCGGGCATCCTTGCCGGCTTGCGCCATGAAATAGACCGAAGCATCCGGCTTCAGTCGTTCGAGGATGGTAAAGCGCGCTTCGTTGCCGGCGAAATCGCTGAACGGAATGCTTGGCGCGGCGCTATCGACCGACAACGGATTCTTGCCCTGGCTGCGCAGGCGCGGGTCGTAGCGGAGCAACGGCCAATGACCGGCCTTGACCGCCAGATCCTGCTGGCGCAGGTTGTTCGAGAGGTCGACGCCATGCGCGATGCACGGGCTGTAGGCGATGATGATCGAGACGCCGGGATAGCTTTCGGCCTCAAGGAAGGCCTTGAGCGTATGCACATCCTTGGCGCCGTAGGCGACCTGGGCGACGTAGACGTTTTCGTAGTCCATGGCGATACGGGCCAGATCCTTCTTGCGGTTGGGCTGGCCACCGGCCGCGAACTTGGCAACAGCGCCGCGCGGCGTGGCCTTGGAATTCTGACCGCCGGTGTTGGAATAAACCTCGGTGTCGAGGACGAGGATATTGACGTCCTCGCCGGACGACAGAACATGATCGAGGCCACCGAAACCGATGTCGTAGGCCCAGCCGTCGCCGCCGATGATCCACACGCTGCGCCGGATCAGGTATTCGGCGACAGCGGCCAGCTGGTCGGCGGCCGGTGTGCCAATTGCCGACAGCTTGGCGAGAAGTTTGGACACCCGTTCGCGCTGTTCATGAATGCCGGCTTCACTGCTCTGGTCGGCATTGAGCAGCGCCTGCACCTGGGCGTCGCCGATTTCCAGCGCCATGGCGCGCAACTGGCCGCGTGCCGCATCGGCCAGCTTGTTGGTACCGATGCGCATGCCAAGGCCGAACTCGGCGTTGTCCTCGAACAACGAATTGCTCCAGGCCGGGCCGCGGCCGTTGGCGTCGGTGGTGTAGGGCGTGGCCGGCAGATTGCCGCCGTAGATCGACGAACAGCCGGTAGCGTTGGCAACCAGCATGCGGTCGCCGAAGAGCTGCGTGGCCAGTCGGATGTACGGCGTTTCGCCACAACCGACGCAGGCGCCGGAAAACTCGAACATCGGCGGCAACAGCATCGAACCGGGAATGGTGTTGCGCTTGGCGACGGTACGGTCGTAATCGGGCAGCTTGAGGAAGAAATCCCAGTTTTCGGCTTCCGGTGCCCGCAGCGGGGCCTGTTCGGCCATGTTGAGCGCCTTGCGCGAGACGTTGGATTTATCGCGAATCGGGCAGACCTCGACGCACAGCGTGCAGCCGGTGCAATCCTCGGGCGCCACCTGGTAGCTCATCTTCCAGCCGGCCGGGTAATCCTTGCTGCGGATAGCCATGGTCTTGAACGTCGCCGGCGCCTCGGCAACCAGCTCGGGCGGGAAAGCCTTGGCGCGGATGGCCGAATGCGGGCAGACGAAAACGCACTTGCCGCACTGCGTGCACAAGTCGGTTTCGAGGACCGGGATTTCGAGGGCCAGATTGCGCTTTTCGTACTTGGCGGTGCCGGTCGGGAAGGTGCCGTCGGCCGGAAACAGCGATACGGGCAGGCTGTCGCCCTTGCCGGCAATCATCGGCAGGGTAAGCTTGCGGACGAACTCCGAAGCATGTTGGGCGGTGCGTTCCGGGACCAGGATGTCGGCGGAGGCAAACTCAGCCGGCACCGGCACTTCGTGCAGGCAGACCAAGGTCTTGTCGATGGCCTTGAAGTTCAACTCGGCGATGCGCCGGCCCTTGCGACCGTAAGTTTTTTCGACAGCATGCTTGATCGCGGCGATGGCCTCGTCCTGCGGCAGGATGCCGGAAATGGCGAAGAAGCAGGTCTGCATGACCGTGTTGATGCGCCGCCCCATGTCGGCTTCGAGGGCGACCTGGTAGGCGTCGATGACATGAAAATGGATGCGCTTGGCGATCATCTGCTGCTGCATGGCAGCCGGCAACGTCGCCCACACCCTGTCGGCCGGAACCGGCGTGTTGAGCAGGAAGACGGCGCCCGGCGCGGCATGGGCCAGCAGGTCGTGGGTTTCGAGGAAAAGCGGCTGGTGGCAGGCGATGAACTTGGCGTCGCCCTCGCCGGTCAGGTAGGTGGCGCGGATCGGCTGCGAGCCGAAACGCAGGTGCGAGACGGTCATCGCCCCCGACTTCTTCGAGTCGTAAACAAAATAGCCCTGGGCGTGCAGATCGGTTTCGTCGCCGATGATCTTGATCGAATTCTTGTTGGCCGAGACGGTGCCGTCCGAACCCAGGCCATAGAAGACGGCGCCGAAGGTTTCGCGCACGGCGTCGGTGCGGAAAGTCGGGTCGTAGGGCAGCGAAAGGTGCGTCACATCGTCGTTGACGCCCACCGTGAAGCGTTTGTTGCCGACTCCTACGGTCAACCGGAAAAAAACGGCAAAAACCATGGCCGGCGTGAATTCCTTGGAGGCCAGCCCGTAGCGCCCGCCGAGCACTTTCGGCATGGTCGCGAAGCGTGGCGACTCGCCGGCGGCATCTTCGGCCAGAGCGACCAGCACATCCTTGAACAGCGGCTCGCCATCGGCGCCCGGCTCCTTGCAGCGGTCGAGCACGGCGATGGCGCGGGTCGTCACCGGCAAGGCGGCGAGCAGCGCTTCCGGCGCCCACGGGCGATAGAGGCGAACCTTGAGCAGGCCGACTTTCTCGCCCTGGCGGTTGAGGTGTTCAACGGTTTCCTGCGCCGTTTCCGCCCCCGAGCCCATCATGACGATGACGCGTTCGGCGTCGGGCGCACCGACGTAATCGAACAGCTTGTAGTGCCGCCCGGTCAGTTCGCCGTACAAGTCCATGGCCTGCTGGACAACGCCCGGGAAGGCATCGAACCACGGGTTCTGCGCCTCGCGGGCCTGGAAGAAGACGTCGGGATTCTGTGAACTGCCGCGCAGCACCGGGTGTTCCGGCGACAAAGCGCGGTGGCGATGGGCGGCGATCAGCTCGGGCGGCAGCATTTTTCGCAATATTTCGTCGTCGACCGTAGCTATCTTCGCCACCTCGTGCGAGGTACGGAAACCGTCAAAGAAATGCAGCACCGGCAAACGCCCGGCCAGCGTTGCGGCGGAGGCTATGGCCGCCATGTCCTGCGCTTCCTGGACCGAATTCGAGGCGAGCAGCGCGAAGCCAGTGCCGCGCGTCGCCATCACGTCGGAATGATCGCCGAAGATCGACAGGGCGTGCGTCGCGACGGCGCGGGCGGCGACGTGGAAAACCGTCGGCGTCAGTTCGCCGGCGATCTTGTACATGTTGGGGATCATCAGCAGCAGGCCCTGCGACGCCGTGAAGGTCGTCGCCAGCGAACCAGCCTGCAGGGCGCCGTGGACGGTGCCTGCAGCGCCGCCTTCGGACTGCAGTTCGACGACGCGCGGGACGCAATCCCAGACATTGGTCTTGCCTTGCGCAGCCCATTCATCGGACAGTTCGCCCATGCCGGACGAGGGGGTGATCGGGTAAATCGCGATCACTTCGGAAACGCGGTAAGCCACGTTGGCGACGGCTTCATTGCCGTCGATGGTTAGCATCTTGTTCATGACGATTCCTGGCGATACCCACAGCGAGCCGGACCGGCTGCTGCAATGCAACAACGCCATTCTACGCCCAGTCGGCGAGAATATATGCCAGATAAAACCGGGGTCTGCGGCTACGGCAAGGCAGTCAGGCCCGGCCGGCCTGCAGATACTCGCCGACGGCTGCCATCTGCATCGGCCGTGAGAACAAATAGCCCTGAAACTCGTTGCAACCGCAAACCGACAACGCATCCTTCTCAGCCTCGGTTTCGACCCCCTCGGCCACGATATGCAGGTTCAGCGTCTTGCCCAGCAGGATGATCGCGTGCGGAATCGCCATCGCCTTGCCGCCCCGATCGCAACCAGAGACGAAGGAGCGGTCGATCTTCAGCGTATCGATCGGCAGGCGCTGCAGGTAGCTCAGCGACGAATAGCCGGTGCCGAAATCGTCGACCGCGATGCGCACGCCGAGCGCCTTGATCGACTTCAGCACGCGGATGGTGTGCTCGACATCGCCCATGATCATGCTCTCGGTGATTTCCAGTTCCAGGCATTCCGGCGGCAGGCCGGAAACGGCCAGCGCATCGGCGACCATCGCCGGCAAGCCGGGTTCTTTCAATTGCCGGGCCGACAGGTTGACGGCGACGCTCAGGGCCTGGCCATCGATCAGCGGCCAGTTCGCCGCCGTCCGGCAGGCGGCATAGAGCACCTGCTCACCAATGGCCAGGATCTGCCCGGTCTCCTCGGCCAGCGGAATGAAGCGGTCGGGCGTCACCAGCCCCTGCCCGGCACTGTTCCAGCGGACCAGCGCCTCGAAGCCCTGGACCAGCCCTGCTGCATTGACCTTGGGCTGATAGACCACGGTCAGCTCGTTGTGCTCGATGGCACCCTGCAAGCTGCTTTCGAGGACGAAACGATCCTGCACGACCTGGTTCAGGTCGCGGGTATAAAAATGATATTGGCCCTTGCCGGTCTTCTTGGCGTGATACATCGCCACATCGGCGACCCGCAGCAGGCCGTCGAGATCCTGCGCGTCGTCGGGATAGACGCTGACCCCGATGCTGCAATTGATCCGCAGGGCATGGCCTTCCAGCGTCAACGGCGCCTGGATCGAACCCAGCACCCGCTCCAGCAGATGCCGGGTATCGTCGCCCGAGGCCTGCTCACCGATGATCAGCACGAACTCGTCGCCGCCGTAACGGGCGACGGTATCGATGCCGCGCAAGGCCTGGCGCAGGCGGCCGGCGATCTCGATCAGCAATTCGTCGCCGGCGGCATGGCCGAGGCTGTCGTTGATCACCTTGAAATTATCGAGGTCGACGAAAGCCAGCACGACCTTGCTGCCCTGGCGCTGGGCCAGTTGCACGGCCTGTTGCAGACGATCGTGCAGCAGGTTGCGATTGGGCAGGCCGGTCAGCGGGTCGTGCGTCGCCTGATGCTGCAGCACCGACTGGTAGCGATGACGCTCGGTAATGTCCTCGACCGTGCCCTCGTAATAGAGCAGCGCGCCATCCGGTGCGCAAACGGCGTGGGCGTTCTCGGAAATCCAGATGCGGCTGCCGTCATGACAGATGACCTCGGACTCGAAATCGCTGACCCGGCCGTCGCGCTGGATCAGCCGCTTGAAATCGGCCCGCCGCCGATGATCGACATAAAGCCCGGTGGCGATGTCGGCCAGGCTGCTGATCAGCGCCTCCGGGGTCGGGTAACGATAGAGCGTCGCCAGCGCCTGGTTGGCCGCCAGGTAGCGCCCGTTCTCGGTGCTCTGGAACATGCCGACCACCGAGTTCTCGAAAATGCTGCGATAACGCAACTCGGTTTCGGCCAGCTGGATCTGGGCCAGGACGCGGTCCGTAATATCCTCCAGATAGCCTTCGATCATCGGCCGCCCTGCCTCGTCATGCAGGCCGATGCCGCGTTCGAGCACCCACTTCTCCTCGCCGTCCCGGCAGACGATGCGGTATTCCATGCGATAGCGCGACCCCATATCGAGCGCCGCCAGGATGGTGCCCCGCACGGCAGCCCTGTCCTCCGGGTGAGTCAGGGCCTCCAGCGAACGATCCGGATTGCCGACCAGGTCCTCGGCGGCATAACCGGTCAATTCTCGACACCCCGGGCTGACCGACAACAAGGTCCAGTCGTCGTCGACAAGACAGCGGAAAAGCATGCCGTCGAGACTGGAAAACAGGGTGCTCATCGCCGGCTCGGCCCGAAAACCGGGCGCCCCGATGCCACAGGCAGGCCCGAACGCCTTGCCATGAACCGGCCACCAGGCAATCGAAGCGAATTTAGGCACGTTGCAATCGAGTCGCTGCGCCAACATCTTGCGCCCCCGTTCCGGCCTGCATCAATTGCTCGCCACTCTCGCCGATCCAGGCAAACACGCTGTCGACCGCCGCCGTGGCAATGGTGAAGTACTCCTCGGCAGCGACATTGATGCCGGAACTCAACAGCATCCGGGTGCGGATCACCCGCGCCATCTCCTGGACCGCCAGCGCCGCCTGGTCTCCCCTGCCGCCCCGCGGCCCAGCCTCGCTGGCCTGATTGAGCAAGGTCTCGGCACGAGCCACGAGGAACATCAGGCGGACCCGGGCCACGGCCGAACAACCGCGCCGCGCTGCGACACTGGTTCCCAGGGCGCGGGCCTGGCCCAGGCATTCGGTCAGGGCCGGCAGGCGGCTGGCGTAGTTACGGACCAGGCCGCGGCCGCAACGGTCGGCGAGCAGCAGTTCAACCCGAGACTCGCCGAGCGCAGCCAGCCACTGCAGCAGCTGATCGATGAGAAAACTGTGCTGGGCAATGCTTTGCTCGACGGAAAGACCGGCCAGCTTTTCCCGCAACTGACCCCAGTTGTGCCGGAACAGCGACAGATCGTTGAGCGTCAGGCAGGGATGCGCCCGGGCGCTTTCCGCTCTGGCCACCTCCCGCAAGGAAGGAATCAGCCCTTCGATCTCGCGCCCCTTGCCATCAAGCCGCGCCCTGAAACCCTGGTCGCCGGACAGCAAGGCGGAACTCATGCCGCGGTGCTGCTGAAAATGCCCGACCAAGGCGAGCAGCGAACGGCAGGCGGCCAGGGTGTTGTCCAGCGACTTTCCGGCATCGACCCAGCGGCGACGGCGATAGAGCATCGTCGACACCGCCAGGATGATGATGGCCAGCGCCAGCATCGTGTAAATGATCCAGTCCATGACAACCTCACTCATATTGGTATTTTTTCAGGGCCCCGGTCAGTTGAACGGACAAATCGTTCAGGTAACGGGACAGCTCGCTGTTCTCGCGGACCAGGTGCTCGTTGGCGTCAGCCAACTGGGCGACCTGCTCGATATCGCGGGCGATGTTCTGACCGGCCTCGCTCTGCTCCTGGCTGGCCGCGGCGATATCGCGGATCAGGGCCAGCGTCTGGCGGGCGTTATCTTCCACCCGGCGCAGGTCGGCCACCGCGTCGCCGGCGTCGCTCAAGCTCTTGGCCGCCTGGCTGGTCGTCGCCGCCATGGCATCGATCATGCCACCGACCTCATTCCGCACTCCTTCGATGCGTTCGCCAATATCGCGGGTGGCATTGCTGGTCCGCTCGGCCAGCTTGCGCACCTCGTCGGCAACCACAGCAAAACCACGCCCCTGCTCACCGGCCCGAGCCGCCTCGATGGCGGCATTGAGCGCCAGCAAGTTGGTCTGCGCGGCTATTTCAGCGATCAGCTCGACAATGACGTCGATCTCCCGCGAGCGCTGGCCGAGGCGACTGGCGCTCTGCGAAGTCTGGTGCACTGTCGCGGCGAGATTTTCCAGACTGCGTGCCAGGCCGCCGACCCGTTCCGCTCCGGCCACCGCCATCTGACCGGAGGCCTCGGCCACCTCGGCCGCGCCGTGGGCGCTTTCGCTGGTCATGCCGAGGCTGACGGTCAATTGCTCGAGCGTCGCCGAGGAAGACAGGGTGATGTCGCGCTGCCGGCGGACACCATCGTCGCCGCCCGTGGCATTGACACTGCTCTCGCCGGCGACACTCGAAATCTCCTGCGACATCCGGGCGAAGGTCAGGAACAGACCGGACAGCGAGCGGGCCATGCCATTCAGGCGTTCGGCCAGCGGCCCGAGCGCACCGCAACGCCGGGCATCGAGCCGGCTGACCAGACGCCCGGCCGCCAGTTCGAGCGCAAAACCGTCGATCAGGGCCAGTGCCGTTTCCAGTCCGTATTGCAGCCTGACGGCGACCAGCAGCGACATCACGAGCATGGCCACGGCTGCGCCGGCCCACAGTTCAGCCTGGTTCGTCAGCACCAGACAGGCCAAGGCCGCACCGCCGCCCAGCGCCAGCAGCCAGGCCCCAAACAAACGCAGTCGCAAGGAGTTCATGCAGGAGCGCAAGGCAGATACTGATTCGTTGCTGTTCATATCAGTCGGCACACAGTTATTAGATTGTTACGACAAAAGCAAGTCTCTTGCCACCCAATGCACCAAAATAATTACCAATTTATAATCAATCAACTAAATGCAAAATCAGCATTTACAAATACGCTATATGAATAAAATTTAGTTGAATGTCATTCGACCTCCGCCACATCGCACCAACAAAGTGCCATGACTTCCTGGCTACTTGCTCGACCGCGCACTCAATAAGTGCAGCCAAATCCTGCCTTGCCCAGCGGCTATAATTGCGGTTTTGCCACGCAACGAGACGAACATCATGGAAGCCGAACACATCAACAGCATCTCCAACAAGCTCGACGATCTGGCGCAGCGCGCCGCCGAGCTGCGGAGGTATCTTTGACTACGATCAGAAACAGCGCGCCCAGGAACTCGGGCGCGAGAAGAAATCGCTGGAAAACATCGTCCTGGTGCTGGAAGAAGTCGCCGCCGGCCTTGACGATGGCCGCGAACTGTTCGACATGGGCAAGGAAGACGGCGATGAAGACACCCTGCTCGCCGTCGAAGCCGACAACGCCGAGCTGGAAAAAAAGGTTGCCGCCCTCGAATTCCGCCGCATGTTCAACAACCCGTCCGACCCCATGCCCTGCTTCCTGGAAATCCAGGCCGGCGCCGGCGGTACGGAAGCCCAGGACTGGGCCTCGATGTTGCTGCGCATGTATTTGAAATATGGCGAGAAAAAAGGGTTCACCGTCGAAGTCATGGAAGAATCCGAAGGCGACGTCGCCGGCCTGAAGAGCGCCACCGTCAAGTTCACCGGCGACTACGCCTACGGCACGCTGCGCACCGAAACCGGTATTCACCGGCTGGTCCGCAAGTCGCCATTCGATTCGGCCGCCCGTCGCCACACCTCGTTCACCAGCGTTTTCGTCTTCCCGGAAGTCGACGACTCGATCGAGATCAACATCAATCCGGCCGACGTCCGCACCGACACCTACCGCGCCTCCGGCGCCGGCGGCCAGCACATCAACAAGACCGACTCGGCCGTGCGTCTGACCCACGTCCCGACCGGCATCGTCGTCCAGTGCCAGAACGACCGTTCGCAGCACCGCAACCGCGACGAAGCCTGGCAAATGCTGCGCGCCCGCATTTACGAGTTCGAGCTGCGCAAACAGCAGGCCGAACAGCAGAAGCTCGAAGATGCCAAGTCCGACATCGGCTGGGGCCACCAGATCCGCTCCTACGTGCTCGACCAGAGCCGTATCAAGGATCTGCGCACCAACCACGAAACCGGCAACACGCAAGGCGTGCTCGACGGCGACCTCGATCCGTTCATCGAGGCCAGCCTGAAACAGGGCGTCTAAGCAGGCAGGTGAGTCAGCCATGACTCGCCTCCTCGGCTGGCTGGCCGGCACACTGTTTCTGCTCGTGCTGGCCGCCGGCGGGCTGTTGCTGGCGGCGCTCGACAGCACGCCGCTGGTCGAGCGCAGCGAAACCATCTCGCAGGCCGCAGTCAATCAGGCGCGCTGGCTGTTCCACACCAACGACCCGCGCCGCCTGCAATCCGGCGAAGCCCGGCGGACGGCCATCCCCGCCGCGCTGATCGACGAGGGCATCAACTATCTGGCCGGGCGCAGCCTGCACGGGCGCGGCGCCCTCGTCCTCGGCGAAGAAACGGCGGAAATCCGCGTCAGCCGTCGCCTGCCCTGGTTACCGGGCGAGCCTTACCTCAATTTGCGCGCCACTTTCCGCGAAGGCAATGGCGAGCCGAAGATCGTCGCCGCCGCCATCGGCTGGCTGCCGATACCGCCAGGATTGCTTGAATTCGCCCTCGCCTCGGCCATCCAGGCCGCCGGCTACGGGCCGGAATGGCGGCTGGCCCGCCAGGCCGTTCGCCAACTGATCTTTGATCCGCAGCATCGGCGCGTTGTCGTCGCCTACGTCTGGGAACCGGCCCTGCTCGACCGCGCCCGGTCCATTGCCTTCCAGCCCGACGATCTGGTCCGCATCCGCTCCGCCCAGGAATCGCTGGCCGCCCTGCTCGACCACCACGCACCGGGCCGCCCGGTGCCGCTGACCGATGTTCTGCGCCCCCTGCTCGACATCGATGGCGCCGACCAACGCGAAAACCGCCGCGCCGCCCTGCTCGTGCTGGGCATTTACCTCGCCGAGAAGAACATCGCCTCGCTCATTCCCGAAGCCCGCAACTGGCCGCAGCTTCGCCCGGTGGCGCTGATGCTGGCCGGGCGCAACGACAGCGCCCAGTCCTTCGCCGACCTCGCCGCCGACCGGGCCGGCACCCGTTTCGGCGAGCTGCTGAGCCGCGCTGACGGGCGTCTCGACGCGCTGGTCGATACGTCGTTTTCCGACAGTGACCTGATCCCGCCGATCGGCGACCTTCCGGAATCGATCAGCACCGCCGAGTTCCGCCGCCGCTTCGGCAACACGGGCAGCCCGGCCTACCGGCAACTGACGGCAGAAATCGAACGCCGCCTCGACGCCCTGCCGCTCTACAAGCCGGAGTAAGGACGATGGACAACCTCTTTGCCGCAATCCCACGGTCAACCGGAAAAAACGAGCAATTTTCAAATCTGCTCAAGCGCCCCGGCCTGCGCATCGAGCGCATCGTATCGACCGGTCAGTGCAGCCCGGAGGGCTTCTGGTACGACCAGGCCGAGGGCGAATGGGTGGTCGTTCTGCAGGGCGCAGCAAGGCTGCGTTTTGAAGACTCGCCGGACCCTTTGCTCATGGCCCCCGGCGATTGCATCGACATCGCCCCACATCGTCGGCATCGCGTCGAATGGACCGACCCCGACCAGCCGACGATCTGGCTGGCCGTTCATTACAACCAGCCATAGTAGCGCCATCAATTCAGAGACACAGGCTGCAGAAGCGATTCCTATCAATGTCGCTCTTCAGGCTTTTCCATTTTGCCGATTGCATACATGATGCCTAATCATTCCATGGTTTAAAAAACGTTCAGGAGAAAGCAGCATGAACAAACTGGTCGCTATCCTCGCAGTAAGCCTTTTTAGCGCAATAGCCACTCCGTCGGTTGCTGGCCCCGCCACGGAAGCGCTGTCAGTCTGCCTAGCGGACAACACCACCGGCAAGGATCGCAAGGATATGGCGCGCTGGGTCTTTATCGGCATGTCAACCCACCCGGAAATACAAAGCCTTTCCAACGTAACCCAGGCTGATCGCGAAACTCTGGATCAGCAGATGGCCGCGATGATTACCAGGCTGATAACCGAAAATTGCACAGCCCAAGTTAAATTGGCACGCAACAAAGACGGAAGCAACGCGCTCAAAGATGCGTTCGAAATCATTGGCAAACTGGCAATGCAGGAATTGATGAGCAATCCGAACGTAAATTCTGCATTTACAACGTTTACGAAATACGTTGACCAGAACAAATTCAGCGCGGTTTTTGCCGAGTAATCACTCAGCGGCTAACAGCCGATCAGGAACCCATGCGCCTTATTTCTTGATCGGCTTGTTCCGCCCGGACATTTCGTCGCTCAGGCGCATCGCGGCATCGCTGATCTGCCCGGTCGGGTTCCGCCGGCAATATTGGTCGAGTTTCAACGCCAGCGTGCTGCTGGAAAAGCTCGAAACCTGCTGGTTCGGCAGGGCGTAGTTATGGCCGGTCAGAAAGCCGCGCACCCAGACAACGTAGGCGGCGCGCTCGTCCTCGTCGTCCTTGGACTGGGTCCAGGCCGCGCACGACATGTCGTCCAGACCGAGCAGGTTGAGGGGGGCAGCCGAAGCGCTGGCCATCGTCAGGCCGGCCGCGGCAGCCAGGATCATGCGGGTCAATTTTCGTCTGTTCATACGGCAAGTATATGTCCGACGGTGCGCACAGCGATACCGATACAAGCACCGAGGGCAGCCGGTTTCCACACCGCCGCGATACGCGGCCCGGCGGAAATCAGCACGGCCACGCCGGGCAGATCGAAGGGCGAAATCAGGAAGCCAGCGCTGGCATTGAGCAAATCCACGCTGATCTGGCCAGCTTTGCGCATTTCGTCCATGACCCCCATCATCGCCGTGCCGCCGGCCATGTACTTGGTCAGCGTCGGCAGGATCAGCGCGCTGTCGATGGAAGCGGCGGTCAAAAGTGGTTCCAGCAGGCGGGTCAGCGCATCGATGGCGCCGCCAGCGCGCAAGGCCGTGACGACGACCAGCGACAGCACAAGCATCGGAATGGCCCCGACGGACAGCTTGAACGCCTCGGCCCCGGCCCGGTTGATCACATCGAGCACCCCCTTGGCGCTCTCGGCGACCGGATGGTGCAGGGTTTCGTCGAGCCGGCTTTCGCTGGTCGACAGCGCCCGGCCAAACAGGTAATAGGTTGCCGCTGCCGCGGTCAGGCCTCCGATCAACGAATAGGTCAGGGTCAGGGCCAGATCGAGGCCCATGGTCATCATCGGCAGCGCCGCATTGGCCTGCGACATGGCAAAGACCATGGCCAGCGTGGCAGCGATGTGGCGGTCGGAGGCACCGCGCTGTTCCATCATGGTCAGCGTCGCCATCGGCGCGGCGAAGCTCACGAAGTTGATCTGCAGGGCGGCGAAGACACCCAGCCCGGTCAGGCCGACCGGCTTGAGCAGCGGGGCGAGGCGGGCCACCACCCAGTCGAGCACACCGCGCGCCTCGAGCAGGCGCATGAGGGAAAGCATGACGACCATGACGGGAAGCAGCACGAAGAAGGCCAGCTCCACTGCCGAACGGCCGGCCTTGAGGATGATTTCGATGAGGATTTCCATAGGGGTGGATTATTGCATTGCCACATGCGATGCGTTGTATTGGCAATTTCCCTTGGCCCGTTTAATTGGCTTGGGGTTCTGCCTGGCTGACGGGCGTACTTTTTCCTGCCAGTCAGCCAAGCAAGAAGAAAGTACGCTCGCGCCCCAAGCGCGAAACCCCAGGTCAAATCACCACCCCCCTTAGAACACCTCGTCGCCGACCCCAACCAGCGCTGCATCCCCGGCCCTGACGGTTTCGCCGTAAGACGTGGCCTGCGGCAACATCTGGTCGGCATAGAAACGAGCCGTGGCAATCTTGGCCCGGTAGAAGGCCTGGTCGCCCTCCGCCCTGTCGAGATAACCGGCCGCGGCCAGCGCTGCCTTGCCCATGAACCAGCCGCCGCAGACGGTGACGGCCAGATGCAGGTAGGGGACTGCTGCGGTCAACACGCCGGAAAGGCCGGTTTTGGCGTTGGCGGCCAGCCATTCGGTGGCGTCTGTCCACGCCTTGAGCGCCACGCCGAGGCGCTGGCCGATGGCTTGCAGTTCGGGCTTGCCGGAGGCGCCGAGCGCTTTGGCGGTGGCGTAGACCTCGCCGAAGATGACTTTGGCCGTGGCCCCCTGGTCGCGCATGAGTTTGCGGAACAGCAGGTCGTTGGCCTGGATGCCGGTGGTGCCTTCGTAGATGGTGGTGATGCGCGAATCGCGCCAGTGCTGGGCGGCGCCAGTTTCTTCGATGAAGCCCATGCCGCCGTAGATCTGGATGCCGAGCGAAGTGACTTCGATGCCCATTTCGGTACCGCCGCCCTTGACGATGGGGATCATGAATTCGGCGAGGTAGAGGTTGCGCTTCTTCTCGTCGGCATCGGTCGCAGCGTGGGCGCGGTCGAGCAGGCCGGAGGTATAGTAGGTCATGGCCCGGTTGGCTTCGACGCGGCTCTTCATGAGCATGAGCATGCGGCGGATATCCGGATGCTTGTCGAGGGTGACCAGTGCTTCGCCGGTCAGCGCGTCACGACCCTGCTTGCGTTCGCGGGCGAAGGCCAGGGCCTGCTGGTAGGCACGTTCGCCCAACGCGATGCCTTGCAGGCCGACGCCGAGGCGGGCTTCGTTCATCATGATGAACATGTATTCGAGGCCGCGATTGGCCTGGCCGAGCAGGTAGCCGACGGCACCGCCGTTGTCGCCATAAGCCATGACGCAGGTCGGGCTGGCGTGGATGCCGAGCTTGTGTTCGAGCGCAATGCAGTAGGCATCGTTGCGGGCGCCAAGCGAACCGTCGGCATTGACCAGGAACTTCGGCACCAGGAACATCGAGATGCCTTTAACACCGGCCGGTGCATCGGGCAGGCGGGCGAGGACGAGGTGGACGATGTTGTCCGTCATGTCGTGGTCGCCGTAGGTGATGAAAATCTTCTGGCCGAAAACGCGATAGCTACCGTCAGCCTGCGGCTCGGCGCGCGAGCGGATGAGCGCCAGGTCGGAGCCGGCTTGCGGCTCGGTCAGGTTCATGGTGCCCGTCCATTCGCCGCTGACCATCTTGTCGAGGAAGATGGCTTTGAGTTCATCGCTGGCGCAGGTGAGCAACGCTTCGACGGCGCCGGTGGTCAGCAAGGGGCCGAGGCTGAAGGCCATGTTGGCCGAACACATCATTTCCTTGACGGCGATGCCCAGCGTATCGGGCAGGCCCTGGCCGCCGAACTCGGTCGGACAGGTGATGCCGTTCCAGCCGGCTTCGCGGTACTGGGTATAGGCTTCCTTCCAGCCGGTTGGCGTGGTGACGCCGTTCGGGCTCAGCTTGCAGCCTTCCTTGTCGCCCACGCGATTGAGCGGGGCAAGGACTTCACCGGTAAATTTGGCGGATTCCTCGAGAATGGCATCGGCCATGTCGGGCGTTGCCTCTTCAAAGCCGGGAATCTGGCTCAGTTCCTTGAAACCGGCCAGTTCGTCCATGACGAAACGCATGTCTTTTACGGGCGCACGGTAGTCGCTCATTTGCTGATCTCCTTTTATATTTTCAGAATGGATTGCTGCACAACGCCGCCTTGGCAGCGCGGTATTCCTGCTTCAGGCGAGCCGCCAGCTCGGCCGTCGGCATCACTTCATCGATGGTGCCGACGCCCTGCCCGGCGCCCCAGATGTCTTTCCAGGCCTTGGCACCGGCAGCGGCGCCGAAGTCCATCGACGTCTTGTCCTTTTCCGGGAGATTGGCTGGATCCAGGCCGCAAGCGACGATGCTCTTGGTCAGGTAATTGCCATGCACGCCGGTGAAGTACGGGGTGTAGACGACATCCTTGGCGGCCGATTCGATGATGGCCTGCTTGTAGGCGTCGACCGCATTGGCTTCCTGGGTGGCGATGAAGCGCGTGCCGATGTAGGCGAAATCGGCGCCCATGGCCTGCGCCGAGAGAATGGCGCTGCCATTGGTGATCGACCCGGAGAGGGCAATCGGACCGTCGTAGAACTTGCGGATTTCGCCGACCAGCGCAAACGGGCTGAGCATGCCGGCGTGGCCGCCAGCCCCGGCACAAACCAGGATCAGGCCATCGACACCGGCCTCCAAGGCTTTTTCGGCGTGGCGCACGCTGATCACGTCATGGAAGACCTTGCCGCCGTAGGCATGGACGGCCGGCACGATCTGCGTCGGCGCCGACAGGCTGGTGATGATGAGCGGCACCTCGTGCTTCACGCAGAGCGCCATGTCATGCGCCAGGCGCTCGTTCGAGGGATGGATGATCTGGTTGACGGCGAACGGTGCCGCCTTCGGGTCGGCGGCCAGCTCGGCCTTGATCCGCGTCAGCCACTCGTCGAGCAACTCCTTGGGCCGGGCGTTGAGTGCCGGGAAGGAGCCGATCAAACCGCTCTTGCACTGGGCGATGACCAGATCGGGGTTGGAGACGATGAACATCGGCGCGCAGATGACGGGCAACGCCAGGTTCTTGTTGAGTGATTCTGGAATCGGCATCAAGCCCCCTCTTTGAGTGCGCGACGCAGGATCTTGCCGACGTTGGTGCGCGGCAAGTCGTCACGGAATTCGACGTGTTTCGGAATCTTGTAGCCGGTGAGCAGGCCGCGACAGTGGTCGATCAGCATGCGCTCGGTGACGGCCGGATCCTTGCGGACGACAAAGATCTTCACCGCCTCGCCGGAGTTTTCGTCGGCCACACCAATCGCCGCGACATCGCGCACCCCGGGGTGCATGGCGACGACTTCCTCGACTTCGTTCGGATAAACGTTGAAGCCGGAGACGAGGATCATGTCTTTCTTACGGTCAACCAGGAAAACGAAGCCTTTTTTATCTACGTAGCCCATGTCGCCGGTGCGCAGGAAGCGATCCGGATAGAAGACAAAGTCCGTCTCCTCTTGCCGCTGCCAGTAGCCTTTCATGACCTGCGGGCCGCGAATGCAGATTTCGCCAACCTGCCCTTGCGTCACCTCCTTGCCGTAGTCGTCGCGGATGGAGACTTCGGTGGAGGAAATCGGCAGGCCGATGGAGCCGTTGAATTCACCCATGTCGAGCGGGTTGATCGTTGCCGCCGGCGAGGTTTCGGTCAGGCCGTAGGCTTGCAGCAAGGGGGTGCCGGTCACCTGCTTCCACTTTTCCGCGACCGGCCCCTGCACCGCCATGCCACCACCCAGCGTAACGCGCATGGTCGAGAAATCGAGCTTGGCGAAATCCTCGTTGTTGAGCAAGGCATTGAACAGCGTGTTGACGCCGGTCACCACGGTCACCGGGTACTTCTGCCATTCCTTGACGAAGCCCGGGATGTCGCGCGGATTGGCGATCAGCAGGTTGCGGGCGCCGATCATCAGGAAGGTCAGGCAGTTCGCCGTCAGCGCGAAGATGTGATAGAGCGGCAGCGCGGTGATGATGAATTCCTCGCCCTCGCGCACCACCGGTTTGATCCAGTTGTAGGCCTGCGTGACGTTCGAGGCGATGTTGGCGTGAGTCAGCATGGCGCCCTTGGAAACGCCGGTCGTGCCGCCCGTGTATTGCAGGAAGGCGATGTCGTCCTGATTGAGCGAAACGGGCTGCCAGCCGTGGCTGCGGCCGGTGGCCAGGGCGCTGTTGAAGCCGATTGAGCCGGGCAGTTTCCAGGCCGGCACGAGCTTTTTGACGTGACGCACGACGAGATTGACGACGATGCCCTTGAGGCCGAGCATTTCGCCCATCGGCGTGACGATGACATGCTTGATCGCCGTGTGGGCGACGACCTGCTCGAGCGTGTGGGCGAAATTTTCGACGATGACGATGGTCGTCGCCCCGGAATCCTTGAGCTGGTGCTCGAGTTCGCGCGGCGTGTAGAGCGGGTTGCAATTGACCACGACGCAACCGGCACGCAGGGTGCCGAAGAGCGCCACGGGATATTGCAGCAGGTTGGGCATCATCAGCGCGACACGGTCGCCCTTCTTCAGCCCCTTGGCCTGCAGCCAGCCGGCGAAAGCCTTGCTCTCTTCGTCGAGCTGGCGATAGGTCATCGCCTTGTCCATGCTGATGTAGGCGACCTGGTCGGCGTAGCGCGTACAGGCCGTTTCGAACAGCGCGACGAGCGACGGGATGTGGTCGATGTCGATGTTCGCCGGCACGCCTTCGGGATAGCTTTGTAGCCAGATTTTTTCCATGATTGTCTCCTCCTCCGTTGCCAACCTAGGACCCGAGCAGCGCCTTCTTCAACGAGGCGTCCACCGGTTCGTCACCGAGCCAGACCTTGAGCAGGGCTTTCGCGAAGCCCGCGCCGGCCACCTTGCCACGCGCTTCCCCGTTCTGGCTGACAGCAACGCCATCGGCAGAGAAGTCGATGCCTATCGTATCGCCTTCGCGGGCCTTGCCGATACCCTTCATGATGGCCCTCAACTGGTCGGCCTGCGTTTTCAGCCCGGCCATTTCGGTCGGCGTGTTGTTGTTCTTCAGGCCATCATCGAGCGCCGAGTTGAGCGCATCCGAATCGAGGTCGCGCATCATGCGCATGACCATGCGGCGCGGCTGCGGGCTGTCGTAGATCGCGGCCGGCGTGGTCGCTTTCTGGCCGACGTAGAGTGCGCCGACATAGACCTTGATAAAGAATTTGCTGCGCAGCCCGGCGCCGTTGAGCACCAGATCGCTGCTGCCGACACGAACCGTGTCGGCCACCTTCACCCCGGCCACTTCCGCGGCGTGCAGCCCGGGAACCGCCAGCAATGCGGCAATGAGCGCGGCCTTGCGGACGCTTGTCGATGTAATCATCATTTGTCTCCTTCACCGCTCTTCTGTCGGTAGTAATGTTTGTCGGCGATGTAAACCGTGCGTTCGACGACGGTATGCACCGTACCGTGCTTGTCTTTCAGTTCGACCAGATAAGTCCGCTCAAGCTCCGGATTCCTGGCCAGTTCGGCCCGGATTTCCGCCACTTCCTCGTCAGTCAACACAAAATCGGCGTGCAGCGTTGAGAATCCGGGCTTGCGGTAGCGAATGCTCGCCGCCTTGTCCCAGACGATGTAGCCGTCGCCGAGCGCCGCCATCAACATCATCGGATGCGCCCCATCGGTGATCGCAAACAGCGAACCACCGTAGAGCGAACCGACGATATTCTTCGTCTTCCAGTTCAGCGGCAGGGAAACCCGGATGTGGCGCAAATCCTTCGCCACATGGGTCACCCTGCCCCCGGTGCCGCGAAAGGCTGGATGAAAATTGAAACCCAGGCGCACCATGCGCGCCCGCCAGGTCGGAGAAAGTTTGGCCAGCCAGGCGGGTTTCATGATTTCAATTTTGGGCTTTTTTTCCGGTTGACCGTAGCATTCCCGGTTTCCCCTTAAATCCGCTCAATGATTCCGGCGGCGCCCATGCCGGTGCCGATGCACATCGTCACCATGCCGTACTTGCCGCCGGTGCGCTTGAGGCCATGCGCGACGGTGGCGATACGGATGGCGCCGGTGGCGCCGAGCGGGTGGCCGAGGGCGATGGCGCCACCGAGCGGATTGACCTTGGTCGGATCGATGCCGAGTTCCTGCATGACGGCGATCGACTGGGCGGCGAAGGCTTCATTGAGTTCGATCCAGTCCAGCTGATCCTGCGTGATGCCGACCTGCGCCAGCACTTTCGGAATCGCCGCGACCGGGCCGATGCCCATGATCTCGGGCGCCACGCCACCGACGGCGAAACCGGCAAAGCGGGCCAGCGGCGTCAGGTTGTGTTCGCGCAGGATCTTCTCGGAAACCAGCATCACGGCACCGGCGCCATCGGACATCTGCGACGAATTGCCGGCCGTCACCGAACCGCGGGCATGGAACACCGGCTTGAGTTTGGCCAGCTTGTCGAGGGCCGAATCCGGACGCGGACCTTCGTCGGTATCGACGATGCGCTCGCGGATGCGGATTTCACCGGAAGCCAGATCGGGCAGGCTTTCGCGAATGGTGTAGGGCGTGATCTCGGCCTTGAAATGGCCGGCGGCAATCGCCGCGCAGGCCCGGCGATGCGATTCGACGGCGAAGGCATCCTGCGCGTCGCGGCTGACCTTCCACTGGTTCGCCACCTTTTCGGCGGTGAGGCCCATACCGTAGGCAATGCCGAGGTTTTCCTCCTTGGCGAAGATGGCCGGGTTCATCGACATCTTGTTGCCCATCATCTGCGGCATGACGCTCATCGACTCGGTGCCGGCGGCGATCATCACATCGGCCAGGCCGAGGCGAATCTGGTTGGCAGCATCGGCCACCGCTTGTACCCCGGAGGAGCAGAAACGGTTGATGGTGATGCCCGGCACGGTGATCGGCAGGCCGGCCAGCAGCAGGCCGATACGGGCGACGTTCATGCCCTGCTCGGCTTCCGGCATGGCGCAGCCGACGATGACATCGCCGATCAGCGCCGGGTCGATGCCCGGCACCTGGGCGACAACCGATTTGATGGCATGGGCCAGCATGTCATCCGGCCGCACGTTCTTGAACATGCCGTTTTTCTTGGCCACCGGCAGACGGGTGGCAGCGACGATGTAGGCGTCTTGAATTTGTTTGCTCATAATTTTTTCCTCAGCCCGATTAGTTGCGAAGCGGCTTGCCGGTTTCGAGCATGTGCTTGATCCGGGCCTGGGTCATGGGGTCTTTCAGCAGTTCGACGAACAGCCGACGCTCGACGGTAATCAGCCATTCCTCATCGACCAGGCTGCCCGTTTCGACCTCGCCGCCGCACAGGGCGATGGCGGCGAACTTGGCGACCTTGTAGTCGTGGGCGGAAATCATGCCGCCTTCCTTCATGTTCACCAGCATCATCTCCAGCGTCGCGATGCCGTTCTTGCCGGCGACCGGGATGCCACGCGCTTTCGGCGGCGGCGCGTAGCCTGCTTCGGCCATGGCCCGTGCCTCGCGGATCGCCACGAAGAGCAGTTCATTGGCGTTGAACAGGATGGTGTCAGAGGGCTTGGCAAAGCCGTAATCGACGGCCTCGACGGCGCTCTTGGCGACCTTGGCCATGGCAATGGTCATGAAGGCGTTTTGCAGATAATTGAAGACCTCGCCCGGCACGTTCGACTGGGCCGCCCAGTCGGCAGCACGCACGGCGAATTCCTTGCAGCCGCCGCCGGCCGGGATCAGGCCAACACCGGCTTCAACGAGCCCGACATAGCTTTCGAGGGCCATGACGCGCTTGCCGGCATGCATGACAAACTCGCAGCCACCGCCCAGCGCCATGCCCTGCACCGCAGCGACGGTCGGAACCTGCGCGTACTTGAGCGTTTGCGAAGCGCGCTGGAATTTCTCGACAGTCTTTTCCAGAATGTCGAACTGACCGGCAACGATGGCTTCCGTCACCTGGGCCAGATTGGCGCCGACGGCGAACGGCGCTTCGTGCCAGAGCACCACGCCGTCCAGCGTCGTTTCGGCCTGACGCACGGCGGCAATGACGCCATCGAGCACCTCGTCGCCGATGGTGTGCATCTTCGACTTGATGGAAATGATGCCAATTCCGGCGTCGACCGTAGGAAGCACCCAAAGGCGCACGCCATCGTTCTCGAACAGCGTCTGGCCGGACTTTTCAGGCGTCGCACCACTCTCACCGAGGACGCGCTCAGGGAAGAGCTGGCGCTGATAAACGGGCAGCGTCGAGCGGGCAACGTAGGTGTTCTTGCTCGCCGAATACGAACCCTGGGCGCTATGCACGCCCGTCCTTCCGGCTTCCAGAACCCAGGCCGGCAGCGGCGTCGCGCTCATCGTCTTGCCAGCCGCGATGTCGGCGGCGATGGCCTGGGCGATGTCGCTCCAGCCGGCGGCCTGCCAGGTTTCGAACGGCCCCTGCGCCCAGCCGAAGCCCCAACGCATGGCGAAATCGAGATCACGGGCATTGTCGGCAACGCTTTCGAGTTGCACGGCAGCGTAATGGAAAATGTCGCGGAAAATGGCCCACAGGAATTGCGCCTGCGGGTGAGCCGAAGCGCGCAACGCGGCAAATTTCTCGGCCGGATTCCTGATTTTCAGGATGGCGCCGACTTCCTCGGCCACTTCGCCGGCCGACTTGCGGTAATCCTGGGCCTTGACGTCGAGCACCTGGATTTCCTTGCCCTGCTTGCGGAAGATGCCGCAACGGGTCTTCTGGCCGAGCGCGCCTTGGGCAATCAGCGCCTGCAGCCAGGCCGGGCTGGTGAAGTATTTGTGCCACGGATCACCGGGCAGCGTGTCCTGCATGGTCTTGACGACGTGGGCCAGGGTATCGAGGCCGACAACATCGGCGGTGCGATAGGTGGCGCTCTTCGGGCGGCCGATCTTCGGGCCGGTCAGCGCATCGACCTCATCGAAACCGAGACCGAAGGCTTCGGTGTGATGCATGACGGCGAGAATCGACATGACGCCGATGCGGTTGGCGACAAAGTTCGGCGTATCGAGGGCGCGGATAACACCCTTGCCGAGGCGCGAGGTCAGCCAGGTTTCCAGCGCGTCGAGCGTGCTGCCGTCGGTACTCTGCGTGCCGATGATCTCGACCAGATGCATGTAGCGCGGCGGATTGAAAAAGTGGATGCCACAGAAGCGCGGCCGGACGGCTTCCGGCAAGCCCTGAGCCAGCGCATTCATCGACAGGCCAGAGGTATTGGAGGCGATGATGGCATTCGGCGCGAGGTGCGGCGCGATCTTGGCGTAGAGGTCGTTTTTCCAGTCCATGCGCTCGGCGATGGCTTCGATGACCAGATCGCACTCGGCGAGCAGCGGCAGGTGCTCGTCGTAATTGGCGGCGTCGATGAACTTGAGCTTGCCCTTGTTGGCCAGCGGCGCCGGGTCCAGTTTTTTGAGGCCGTCGAGGGCCTTCTTGACGACGCCATTCTTGTCGCCTTCCTTGGCCGGCAGGTCGAACAGCACGACCGGCACGTTGGCGTTGGCGAGATGCGCAGCAATCTGCGCCCCCATCACGCCGGCGCCAAGAACAGCCGCTTTCTTCACGATCAACTTGTTCAATTGCATCTCCTTTTAAGTCTCTTATTTTCCGCTTCGTAAACATAAAACGAACGTTTGAATTATAGAACAGCGACTCCTACGGTCAACCGGTTTTTTGGCCCAAAATCAAAAAAAATCCCCGGGCTGGCCGGGGATTGAATGTCGCATTGAAGCAAAGGGCTTAGAAGGCCATCGACAACTGGGCGCCGATGAGGAATGCCTGGTTGTCGTAGTCGCCGGTGACACGACCACGGCCGGCGGCAGTCTGGTTGTTGTCGATCTGGGTATCCTTGACCAGCAGATAAGCGGCGCCGACATCAAGCGTCGTTGTCTTCGACGGCTTCCACTGGGCACCGAGGCTGAACCACGTGCGGTCGTTATCAGGCAGCGAAACAAGACGTGTACTATCCCCCTTGACCGGCGTCTGGTCATAAGCAATACCCGCCTTTAGCTTCCAGGCGTCGTTCAGCTGATAATTCGCACCAAAGGCAACGCGCCAGGTATCGCGGAAGTCGGTATCGAGCGTCTGCGCGACATTCCCGTTCACGGCACCGAGGCCGGTGGTCTGCGCATTGAACACGTCGACCTTGGGAATGCTGCTCCAACCGGTCCACGACACATCACCGAGCAGTTCGACGCGGTCATTCAGCTTGTGCGTGGCACTCAGGATCCAGGTATCGGGCAACGTGATCGAAGCCTTGGCTGAACGATTGACCGTCGCACCGAACAGCGGCGCTCCGGAAACCTGCGCCAGCGGACCGGCGAATTCAAAATCGCCATCCAGATCGTACTCGGTCGTCGAACGGTAAGACAAACCAAGCTTGGTCGACGGCATGATCGTAAACAGTGCACCGACATTCCAGCCCCACGCACTGCCATCAAGATTGAGTGTCGCCGTCGTCGCCGCAGCCGAGGCGCTGGTCACGGTGAGTGCCCGCTCGTACTCTGCCTTGAGCTGCTGATAATTTACGCCGCCGCCGATCGACAGCCACTCATTCGCCCGCCATGCGATCGACGGGTTGAGATTGATCGTCTGGATATCGAACTTGACCGACTCGGCGGCGCCATACCACGGGTTGTCGTACTTGCTCATCAGGCCGAACGGCGCGCCGATACCCAGGCCGGCGTAGATGTCCTTGCTCAGCCGCCACGAAAGGTAGGCGTTCGGCACCAAGCCGACCGCGCCGCCATCGCTGTTGCCGGACAGCACACCCGTCGACGACGAGGTGTTGGTGAACTGGTACTGGGTACTGATGATCGCCAAACCGGCGGATACTTCGCGGTCCTGCAACTGCGTCATACCGGCCGGGTTGAAGAAGATCGTGCTGGCGTTGTCGGCCACGGCGGCCGAACCGGCATAGGAATTACCGAGTCCGCTGGCGTTTTGCTCCAGCAACTGGAAGCCAGCCGCTGCAGCGCTGCCCGAAAATGCGATGGCGATGAGCGCCGGGATGAGGCGCAGCTTGGTTTGGTTCATTGATTTGTCTCCTGTTTTGTTTTGTTGGGAGGAACTCTCCCGTGACTGCCACTACGATTAAAGCCCAAACAGGCGAGTGAAACATTGTTTGAATTGCATAATTTCAAACGCTCGTTGGAAATAAACAACACTACTAATTCGTCGCCTGCCGGTAATGAATGGGGCCACCGGTAAAAGGCGCGAAACCGGTACCGAAAATCACGCCTGCATCGGCCAGTTCCGGATCGGCAACCACACCGTCGGCGACGAGTTTTTCGACCCGTTCAATAAGCGGCGAGACGAGCCTTTCGGCCAGACCGACCGGTACGCTGCCGGCGGCGACCTTGGCGGCCTTGCCGGATGACCAGTCGTAGAAGCCCTGCCCGCTTTTCTTGCCGAGCCGACCTTTTTCGACGCGCTCGACCAGACAACGCGGCGCCACCGCCCCGCCGGCCAGTTGCTGGCCGGCGGCCATGGCGATGTCGAGGCCGACGGTGTCGACCAGTTCGATCGGTCCCATCGGCATGCCGAAGGCGAGCATGGCTTCGTCTACCGTTTCGGGCGAAACGCCTTCGTCGACCGCGCGCATGGCGGCCAGCATGTAGGGCGCCAGCACGGCGTTGACCAGGAAGCCCGGCTCGCTCTTGACCGGCAGCGGCAGCTTGTCGATCTGCTTCACAAACGCACAGGCAGCCTGCACGACAGCCGGATCGGCCCGGTCGGCTTCGACCACCTCGACCAGCGGCATCATGGCCACCGGGTTGAAGAAGTGGATGCCGACCAGGCGCTGTGGTTGCTGCAGCACCGTGCGCAGATCTTCGAGCTTGAGGCTGGAGGTGTTGGTGGCGAGCACGGCACCCGCTTTCATGCGCGGTTCGAGCGACTTGAACAAGGCATGCTTGGCTTCGACGTTTTCGAAGATGGCTTCGATGACGACATCGGCGCGCGCCACACCATCACCGTTCGGGTCTGGGATCAGGCGGTCGAAAGCATCACGGATTTTGAGCGGCTCGCGCAGACGCTTGGCGAACAAGGCGTGGGCGCGTTTGAGCGCCGGGGCAATGCGTTCCAGCGTCTGGTCCTGCAAGGTCACGGTCATGCCGCGCAGGGCGCACCAGGCGGCGATGTCGCCCCCCATGACGCCGGCGCCGATGACGTGAACGCGTTTGGCCGTGAAGTCGGAAGCCTTGCCGAAGCCCTTGAGGCGTTCCTGCAGGTGATAGACGCGGACCAGATTGCGTGCCGTCGGCGAAGTGATGATGCGGTCGATGATCGCCGGCGCGGCCAGCGCGTTGCCGTCGTGCTTCTCCCACAGATCGATGATGGCGTAGGGTGCCGGGTAGTGTTCCGGCCGGGCTTTTTTCGCCACCTGTTTGCGGGCGCCGTTGGCGACGACAGCCTTGAGCGGGCCGCCCAGCAGGCGCTGCATGAAGGGCAGCGGCCGGCGCGGCTGGCCGGAGAGCAGCAGTTGGCGGGCGGCCATTTCCATGACGCGCGGCGGTACGCAGTCATCGGCCAGGCCCATCTTTTTGGCCCGCCTGGCGTCGATGGTCTTGCCGGTCAACATCATGTCGAGCGCCGCGGCCGGGCCGACGCGCTTGGGCAAACGCAGCATGCCCCCCCAACCGGGGAAGATGCCGAGCATGACTTCAGGCAGGCCCATTTTGGTGCCGGCTTCGTCGACCGCCAGCAGGTAGCGGCAAGCCAAGGCCAGCTCCAGGCCGCCGCCCAGGCAATGACCGCGGACCAAGGCCAGTGTCGGGTAGGGCACGGCGGCCAGCCGGTTGAACAGGTTCCAGCCGCGCGTCACCAGTTCCCGCCCCTTCTCCGGCGTATCGAGCTGGGAGAACTCTCCGATGTCGGCACCGGCGATGAAGCCGGCTTCCTTGCCGGAACGGAAGATCAGGCCCGCCGGCGGCGCCTTGTCGAGGCTGTCGAGGATTTGTGCCAATTCGGCCATCACGGCCGCCGACAAGGCATTGGTCGCCTCCCCGGCCCGGTCCAGCGTGGCGACGGCGATGCCTTGCGCATCCCGCGTCAATCGCCAGTGTTGCAGATTCAGTTCCATAGTCTTCCTTATTGCGGACGGTGAGCGCTGGCGGCAAACGCCAGCGACAGGGCACCGGGCCCGACATTGACAGCCGCCGTCTTGCTCATTGGCGAAACCAGCAGGTCGACGCCGTGCGCTTGAGCCGTGCTGGCCAACCGGGCGTAGCCAGGCATGGCGCGCACGGCGGCCGGCTCGCCGCCGTAACTCAGGCAAATCACCGGTGCGTCGAGCCCTTCGCTCACCCGGCGCACGGCCCGCTCGAATAATTGCTCAACGCCGGCGGCAAAGCCACGCACCTTGTCGACCGTGCTCGTCACGTCGCGATGGCAATGCAGGACGGGCTTGACGTCGAGCCACGAGCCGAGCGTGTAGGCACTCCAGCCAAGACTGGTGTCGCCCTTCTTGGAAGCCCGCTTGTAGATGTGAAAAAGATCGGCCGGCACCAGATAGGTGTGGGTGTTTTCGATGAGGTGACGCAGCCTTTCGCCGATGACGCTCGGGGCGCCCCCTTCGCGGATCAGGCGAACGGCTTCGGCGACCGGAACAGCCTGCCCCGTAAACAGGTTGCGGGTGGACAGCACGGCCAGGCCGAAACGTTCGGACAAACCGGCAGCCCGGCGGATGGCCTTGTACTTGGTCAGAATGGCGCGCGAGGCCTGCATGGCATGATCGAAAATCGGGCTGCGCGTGCGGGTGATGGTGAGGCAGAAGACGTAGTCGTAATCGAGCACCAGACGGTCGAGAAAGAGTTGCTCGATCTGTGCCACCGAATAGGGAATCGACTCGGCGAAATCTTCGCTTTTACGGTCGAGATGCCGGGCGTAGAAGGTCTGCGTTTCCTGCGGGTCGCGCCGGTCCTCGATCAGTTTGTCGCCAACGCGCAGACTGATCGGCATGACCAGCACGTCGTGCGCGTCGAGAAACTCGCGCGGCAAATCGCAGGCCGAATCGACCACAATTCCGATCCGCATCTCAGTTCACCGCCTCGACCAGCATCGCACCGCCCAGCCCGCCGCCGATGCAGATGGTGGCGATGCCGCGCCTGGCGTTGTTGCGACGCAAGACGCTGAGCAGATGCAGCACGATACGCGCCCCGGAGGCGCCGACCGGGTGGCCGATGGCGATGGCGCCGCCGTCCACGTTGAGTTTGTCGTCGTCCAGACTGCCCAAAGCACCCGGCAGATCGAGCTGTTCACGGCAGTATTCGTCGGATTTCCACGCGGCCTGACAACCGAGCACCTGCGCCGCGAAGGCTTCGTTGAGTTCCCAGTAATCGACATCGTTGAGGCCGAGGCCATGGCGTTGCAGGATGGGTGTCGCGGCATGCACCGGGCCGAGGCCCATCTGCGCCGGGTCGAGGCCGGCCCATTCGCTATCGACGATCTTGCCGATCGGCTTGAGGCCCCACTTATGCACGGCCTCTTCCGAAGCGAGGATGACCCAGGCTGCGCCGTCGGTGATCTGCGAGCTGTTGGCGGCCGTAATGTTGCCGTATTTCTTGTCGAAGAAAGGCTTGAGCTTGGCCATGCCGGCCATGCTGGCATCGGCCCGCACACCGTCATCTTCGGCGTATACCTTGCCCTGGCTGTCGATGACCGGAACGATCTCGCCGTAATAGCCCGCCGCCCGCGCCGACATCGCTTTCAAATGGCTTTTGACGGCAAATTCGTCCATCTGCTGGCGGTTGATGCCGAATTTCCACGCCAGGTTTTCGGCCGTCTGGCCCATCATCAAGCCGACCACCGGATCGGTCAGCCCTTTCATGAGGCCGATAACCGGCTTGAGCAACTCGCCCACGGGCAATTTCAAAAAATGACCAATTTTCTGGTTGACCGTGCGCAAGCTCATCATCCCGGCGAACCAGCGCACCATGGCATCCGAATAGAGCAGCGGCGCCCGTGACAGCGCATCGACGCCGCCGGCCAGCACCAGTTCGGATCGCCCGCACTGGATGTTGGCGATGGCCGAATCAATGGCCTGCATGCCCGAGGCGCAGTTGCGCATGACCGTCCAGCCCGGCACCTTCTTGCCGCAGCCGAGGCGCAGGGCGACCATGCGGCCGATGTTGGTTTCGTCCGGCGACGGCGCGGCGCAACCGAGGATGACTTCGTCGAGATCGCTCGGTGCGAACGGCTGGCGCAGCAGCAAAGCGCGGCCAGCCTGCGTGGCGAGATCGGAGGCAGCGAAGACGCCCGGCCCTTTCTGCGCTTTGAGGAACGGTGAACGTGCGCCGTCGACCACGTAAATCGTTTTGGCCATGCTCACGCCGCCATCCGGCATTCGGCCGGCTTGTTGGCGGTTGCGACACCGTAGTCGAACGGGAAGTCGTCGACATGGACAACGATGTCGCGCAGGTGATTACGCTGCTTCATGACCTCGAACTCGGCAGCCGTGATGACCCCGGCTTCGAAGGCGACGATGGCGATGTCACGCACGTTGGCCAACGGATTGTTGTCGAAACGACCATCTTTTTCGGCCGCACGAATTTTGGCCTCGATTGGCTCGGCGAGCAGCGTTGCATTCAGGGCCAACTCGATGGCGCCGACCGGCTCGCTCTCGACCAGCGGCAGGTAGCATTCGGCAGTCAGCCGGTCGCGGGTGGCGGACGGGGCGATCAAGGCCTTGGCCACTTGATGGCCGACATCGTCGGATGGCACGACGTAGGGATGGCCCCACGGGAAGATCGAACGGTGCAGGAAAGCGGCAATGAAACGCACCGGGAAGTTGGCGATGACGCCGTCGAAGGCCTGCTGCGCCTTGTACATCGCGTCCCAGATCGCCCAGTGGGCGAGCGGCGCATCTTCGATCTTGCGCCCCTCTTCCTCGTAACGCTTGAGGGTGCAGGAAATCAGGTACATCTGCGCCAGGATGTCGCCAAGCCGGGCCGACAGTTTTTCCCGGCGCTTGACGCTGCCGCCGAGCACCAGCAGCGAGATGTCGGCCATGAAGGCAAAGGCAGCCGAGAAGCGCGTCAGTTGCTGGTAGTAACGCTTCATTTCCGGCGCCGTATCGACGTTGACCGCAGCGAAGTGCGAACCGGTCATGCCCAGCCACAGGGCACGGAAACCGTTCTTGATGGTGAAACCGATATGCCCGAACAGCGCCTTGTCGAAATCGACCAGGCCCTGCTTCTGATCCGGGTTCTGCGCCGCCTGCATTTCGGGCAGCAGGAACGGATGGCAACGGATGGCGCCCTGGCCGAAGATGATCAGCGAACGGGTCAGAATGTTGGCGCCTTCAACGGTTATGCCGATCGGCACCTGCTGGTAGGCACGGCCGAGGAAATTCGACGGGCCAAGGCAGATGCCCTTGCCGCCGATGACGTCCATGCCGTCATTGACCACCTGGCGGGCGCGCTCGGTGACGTGGTACTTGGCGATGGCCGAAACCACCGAGGGCTTCTCGCCGAGATCGACGGCCCCTGCCGTCATCTTGCGCACGGCGTCCATCATGTAGGTGTAGGCGCCGATACGGGTCAGCGCTTCCTCGACGCCCTCGAACTTGCCGACCGCCATCTTGAACTGGCTGCGCACGCGGGCATAGCCACCGACGGCGCGGGCCGTCATCTGCGCCATGCCGGTGTTCGACGAGGGCAGCGAAATGGAACGTCCGGCGGCCAGACACTCCATCAACATGCGCCAGCCATGGCCAGCCTTTTCGGGGCCGCCGATGATGAAATCGAGCGGCATGAAAACGTCTTTGCCACGCGTCGGACCGTTCATGAACATGGCGTTGAGCGGGAAGTGGCGACGGCCGGTATCGACACCCGGATGGTCGTAGGGGACCAGCGCGCAGGTGATGCCGACGTGCTTCTTGTCACCAAGCAGGCCGTCCGGATCATAGAGGTGGAAGGCCAACCCGAACACCGTGCACACCGGGGCCAGCGTGATGTAACGCTTGTCCCAGCTGACGCGCATGCCGAGGACCTCCTTGCCCTGATACATACCCTTGCAGACGACGCCGGCATCGGGAATCGACGCCGCATCGGAACCGGCCCACGGGCTGGTCAACGCAAAAGCCGGCACCTCGATGCCCTTGGCCAGGCGCGGCAGATAATGGTTTTTCTGCGCTTCAGTGCCGTAGTGCAGCAGCAGTTCGGCCGGGCCGAGCGAGTTGGGCACCATGACCGAGACCGACAGCGCGCTTGAACGCGTCGACAGCTTGGTCACCACCTGCGAATGGGCGTAGGCCGAGAACTCGAGGCCGCCGTATTTCTTGGGGATGATCATGCCGAGGAAGCCCTTGTCCTTGATGTAGCGCCAGGCTTCGGTCGGCAGGTCGTAGAGCTCGTGCGTCACTTTCCAGTCATCGACCAGGCGGCAGGCCTCTTCGCATTCGTTGTCGAGAAAGGACTGCTCGGCCGGCGTCAGTTTCGGCTGCGGGTAGGCGTGCAATTTCTGCCAGTCCGGCTGACCGCGAAACAGCTCGCCCTCCCACCAGACGGTGCCGGCTTCGAGTGCATCGCGCTCGGTATCCGACATCTGCGGCAGCACCTTGCGATAGGTGGAAAAAATGGGCCGGGTGATCACGCTTCGGCGCAAGGGCCGAATCAGGACCAACCCGGCCAAAGCCACCAGGGCTAGCGCCCCGAGCAGAGGGATGAGGTTGTCGAACATGCTGTTGTCTCCTTTTATGTCTTTTTGATTTTGGTCGTTTTTTGCCGTTGACCGCGGCATTCATCAAAACTGCGGCAATGGCGCCCGCAAACCGCCGAGCAGGAAGGACATCAGGCGCGGCACCAGGCGATCCAGGCGATCCGTCGAATCCTCCTCCTCGATCTGCCAGTCGGTGACCAGGCGCAGGGCGTCGGTGCCGGCAATGGCGTAGGACGTGGCGCCGAGCATGAAATGAAAACGCCAGACGATCTCGGCCTTGGGCACTTCGGGCAGCGCCCTGAACAGCGCTTCCTTGTAGCGATCCATGACCGCCTGGTATTCATGGGCCAGAAAGGCACGGATGAATTCCGAAGGCTCGGTCAGCGTCCGGCCGAGCAGGCGCAGGAAGGTCATGCCACCACGGTTCTCGTCGCCGGCCATGCGCAGCAAGGTGCCGAAAAAGGCATCGACGATGGCTGACGGCTTGACCGGCTGGCCAGCCGCTTCAACTTCCAGGGCGTCCAGGACGCGCATGCGCTCTTCGTTCAGCCAGTCAAGGCGGCGCCGGAAGACTTCCTGCATCAGCGACTCCTTCGAGCCGAAGTGGTAATTCACCGCCGCCAGATTAACGCCGGCTTCACCGGTAATCTGGCGCATCGACGTGCCCTCGTAGCCGTGCGCCATGAACAGGCGCTCACCGGCATCGAGGATGCGTTCACGAGTATCGACAGTACGGACTTCCATGGGGTGGCCTCTGTTTTCTTATGATTCATACGTTCGTTTTAATCATAAGAAAAACATACCGCCAACGCAAGCCTTATTTGAAAACTACGAATTCCGTTGCCGGATGAAGGCCATGACCTCGTCTGCCGGCAGCGGCCGACTATAGAGGTAGCCCTGGACCAGATCGCAGCCGCGGCTGCGCAGGTAATCGAACTGTTCCAGGGTTTCGACACCCTCCGCCACCACTTTCAGGCCGAGGTTGTGGGCCAGTCCGATGGTCGCATCGCAAATCACCGAACCATCCATATCCATGCCGATTTCCTCGACAAAGGAACGATCCAGCTTGAGGTGGCGGAGCGGGAACATGCGCAGGTAGCCGAGCGATGAATAGCCCGTTCCGAAATCGTCGATGGCAATGACGATGCCCATGTCATGCAGGATGTCGAGAATACGCACGGTCTCCTGCGGCTGCTCCATGGCCACCGATTCAGTGATTTCGAAAATGAGGTCGCCGGGATTCAGGTCATAGGCTTCAATCACGCCTCTGGCCACGACCGGCAGGTTACCGTTGCGCATCTGGATGGCCGAGATGTTGATACCCATCCTGACGCCAGTAACACCCGCCGCACGAAACTCGGCCAATTGGCGGCAGGCGGCCCACAGGACCCATTCGCCGAGCGGCTGGATCAGCCCGGTTTCCTCGGCGATGCCGATGAAGGCACCCGGCGCCAGCAGTCCTCGCTCGGGATGCTGCCAGCGAACCAGTGCTTCAACGCCAGCCACCTTGCCACTCGCCACATCGATGATCGGCTGGAAGTGCAGACGAAACTCGTCGCGTGCCAGGGCCTGACGCAGCGCATGCTCGGTTTTCAGTCGATCCAGCGCCACGTCGTTCATCTTGGCGTCGAAAAACTGGAAGTTGTTCCGCCCCGCTGCCTTGGCGTGATACATCGCAGCATCGGCGTTCTTCATCAAGGTCTCGCCGTCGATCCCGTCGGTCGGGAAAATGGCAACGCCAATGCTCGGTGAAGTGTATAAATCGAAGCCGCCGATCAGATAGGATTGGCCAACGCTGAACACCAGCTTTTCGGCAACCAGTACCACCGAACTGTTGTGATCGACACTCGAAAGCATGATCACGAACTCGTCGCCCCCCAAGCGGGCGACCACGTCGCTTTCACGCACACAGCCACGCAAACGGCGGCCGACTTCGATCAGGAGTTCATCCCCGACATGGTGACCCAGGGTGTCGTTGATCACCTTGAAGCGGTCGAGATCGATGAACAGCACGGCGATCCGCGTCCCCTCGCGGCGAGCGACGGCCAGCGCGTGGTCAAGCCGTTCCTTGAGGCTGAAGCGGTTGAGCAGGCCAGTCAGCACGTCGTGGTGCGCCATGTGTTCGAGCTTGGCCTCGACCGCCCGCTCCGACGAAATGTCGGTGAAATGCGCCACGTGGTAACGCACCCCGCCCAGTTCATCGTCGCCCTGCCAGAATCCGCGATCGACGATGGCATTCCACATCCGATGGTATTCGACATCGCTGGTCCGCCCAGCCGAAAGTACCCGCGGGTTCTTGCCCTTGACATCGTCCAGCGTATAACCGGTCAGCGCCGTAAAGGCCGGATTGACCGTAATAATGCGGTTTTCCCGGTCAGTGATCAGGATCGCCTCGCCGCTGTGCTCGAAAGCACTGCCCAGCAACTGCATCTGCGACTCCATCTGACGAATGTCGGTCAGATCCTGCGCCGTTCCGATGGTACGTAGCGGCTGCCCCTGGTCGTCAAAATGGGAACTTCCCCGCTCCAGAATGAGCTTGATGCGTCCATCGGGCATGAGCAACCGGTGCTCGATCTCGTAGTCGTTGTGCCGCGCCACCGAATCACGAAAAACCCGGTCAACCCTGTCCCGATCGTCGGGATGGACAAGGTTGAGAAAAACCTTGTAGGACCCGACCACCTGCGCCGGGTCCAGCTCAAAAATCCCGTACAACTCATCCGACCAGATCAGTTCATTGCTCATCAGGTCGAGTTCCCAGCTGCCGAGCCGGGCCAACCGCTGGGCTTCGCCCAATTGCTTCTGGCTGTGGTGCAGCGCCTCCATGGCTACGAACTGACGGCGGCGACTCCGGAAGGCCCAGATCAGCGTCACGCCCAGCCCGGCGAACAGCGAAAAACCGATCACGCCAACCCACAGGGCGCGCCCCCGCCATTCCGCCATGACATCGTCCCGGGCCAGCCCGGCAACCACGTAGAACGGATAACCGGCCAGCACCCTGAAGGCGCAGATTCGCCGCACGCCATCCTCCGCAAGCATGTCGAAAGTACCTTTTGTATCACCACGGCTGATCTGTTCAACCATCGGATGCGGCACGGCGACGCCAATCTCGCTACCAGGCGGAATCGGCGGTTCGCGGACAACCGCCACATGGTTGTCGCGGCGCCGGATAACCAATACCCCCTTACCCCCGGAACGCACCGACTGGAACAACTGGCTGAAGTGGGTCAGCTCGATGGCGGCACTGACCGCTCCGCGGAACCTGCCGTCGGCGGAACGAATGGCTCGTGCCGCAACCAGGGTCGGCCGGCCGGTAATCCGTGACATGACAACGTCGGAAAAAACGATGCTGTCGTCCTTGGTGCTTCGCACCTCCTTGACGTAGTCGCGGTCGAGCAGATTGACATATTCGCCTCCGCCGGAAATATAAAGCACATCACCTCGAGCATCGATGACGCGAAAGCCCGCCACTTCCGGAAAAACATGCAGATAGCTCTGCATGTCGCTCTCCAGCTTCTGACGATGAACGGCAACCACCTCTCGTTCGAGGGCATCCATCGGCAAGCGGTCAATGAGATCGATCAGGGTGGCATCGACGCGACGCAGAGTCGCATCGAGATGCGTCTCGATCAACTCGACCTGCATCTGCGCTGTCGTCTTCGCCCCGTCCCACAGTTCGCGCTGAGCCGACCACAGGTTGTAGCCGAACAGCACGACCCCAGCGACAAAGAGAGAAAACAGCAAGGCCCACAAATGTGAGCCCGGCCGCCCGGACTTATCCACCCATACCCCCTGCTTTTATAGACAAACGCCCCTCACCCACATTCTGCGCACGAAGAACGGGAATTTCAATCAGTCGGCCGTTACCGCAACCGGACTTTGCCGCTCATAACGCAGAAAACGACAGGAAACCGCTTCACCGCTATGGCGTTCAAGATAAGTCTGCCGCGCCAATTCGTCGACATGACAAGGCGCCAGATCTACGGCGTCGGGGAATCGCACGTCTCCGGCGAAATCGCGATCGATCCGCGTCAGGTAAAAATATCGGCAATACGGCCAAGCCGCGGCATAGACACTCGCCCCACCAATCACGAAGACCTGCTTGCCCGTGGCCAGCGCGCCACGCAATGCGGCCTTTATCGAATTCACGGCGGTACAACCGAAGCGTGGCGTGAAATCGCTCTGTCGGGTCAGGATAAAAGAATCGGCCGGCACGACCTCCATGGATTCGTAGGTCTGCCGTCCGATGACCAGTGCCGCACCAGCCACGGCACGTTCAAAATAAGCCAGTTCCTCCGGGATATCCCAGGGCAGCCAGTTATTGAGACCGATCATGCCATTGCTCGACACGGCGCCAATAGCCGAGATCACTGTTTGCTCTTTGCCCATTGCTCGCGTGTCAGCATAAGCGAAATGGCAGGCGTCCCTTGTCCGTTATAGACATGCGGCTTGTGCATCGAAACACGAGCCGAGCTAACGATGGCCATGCCAAAAATTGCATCCATCACGTCGAGAATGCTCGACTCCAGGCACTCGCAGTGGGCATTGTTCTCCAGTTCACGGATAGCCAGGAAGATCACCTCGTAATCGACCACCTGACGAATATCGTGCGGATCAGCCACGGACTCCATTGGCGCCCATGCGTCGGCATGAACGATCACCGCCTGCGCCCCGTGTTTTTCCAGCGGATTGCAACCAGTACGTAATTGAATGGTGGCATCCACGGAGGCGCACCAATGATTTTCAAGCACGAATCAGATTCCTTTTATGTCATTCAATAGTGGGCAAGGCCAAACGATACCAAAGCCCGCGCCAATCAGCCGGCAAAAAAAAAGCGCCGCAGCGCCTTGAGAAAGCATCCGGATAATCAGCTCAAGCGGTCACGTTGACCAGTGTTCCCGTCTGCTGGCCTGATGTATTGACTACAGGCGCGGCGGAACCGCTGAAAATATCCGACTCAAGTACATTGGTAATCTGCGTTCTCAGATCAACCAACTGGCTTTGCACTTCGCCGGCAGAGTTTTGTGTCGCCAGATTTAGCCTTGCCTGCGCCGCATCGCCATGGGCCTGCCTGGACTGCACCTGGAGCGAACGTGCATTTTCCTGGGCACGATCTGCAACGGTTTGCGCCGATTGCGCCTTGGCTTGCAAGGCTGCAGCCTGCTGCTCAGCCCGATCTGCATTCTGCCGCGCCTGCTGCAACTGAATTTGCGCCCACAGGCCACTGCCGGCCGATTGAGCGCTGGATGCCGACGTCACAGCCATTTCGTCACCAATTGCCTGTCAAGAAACCACGAAATCCTACGCAGTCACATTGACCAGCGTACCAGTCTCCTGCCCCTGTGCATTCTTGACCGGGCGCGGCGACTCCTCGGTGCGCTCGACACGTTCTTCAGGGCGCGGTTCGCGCTTCTCTACCTGTTGAGCCTGTTGCGCCTGCTGGGTTTGTGTAGCCTGAGCATTCGAGTTCGTATAGGCACTGATACTGGAAGTTACTGATTGAATAGCCATTTATTCACCTCAAAAACGAAAATTCCTGAACTAACTTTACACCATTCAGCAAAATATTCCAGAAGTATCCTCAGCAAGCAATACTCAAAAAATATTAAAATCCCCAAGCGAGCCATACTTTCGATTTCCGTATCCCTCAGCAAAATGGGATCCAGGCTTCACTACCAAAACTCCGGCACCATGTCATAAGGACTGTCCGGAAAACTCTTCTGCATACGACACCATGGAACACAGCAATCTCCCAGCCATACTTCTTTTGCTGACCTGCGCGGTATCCGGTGTCTTCATTGCCCGTCGGCTTGGCCTTCCCTCACTTTTGGCCTATTTGCTTGTTGGAATCGCCTTGGGGCCACACGGATTCGGCCTCCTCGCCGAATCCGAGGAGGTTGGCACGCTGGCCGAGTTCGGAGTTGTTTTTCTGATGTTCTCCATCGGGCTGGAGTTCAGTGTCAGCCGATTGCGGGCAATGCAAGGCCTCGTCTTCGGCTTTGGTGGAACCCAGGTACTCCTCACGGCATTGGCCACAACACTGGCGGCAATTTACGGCTATGGCCAGAACTGGGAAGTAGGCCTAGTCGTCGGTCTGGCTGTAGCCATGTCGTCCACCGCAATCGTCGCCAGAATGCTGTCCGAACGCTTCGAATTACACTCCCGATCAGGGCGCCAGACCATGGGCGTACTGCTCTTCCAGGACATCGCCGTTGTACCCTGCCTGATCCTTTTCCCGGCCCTGGCTCGCCACCAAGCAGACCTGACCGAAGCCATGGGCATGGCCATGCTGCAAACCACGGCCATCCTGATCGTGCTCATCGGTCTGGGGCGGCGTCCCATGCAGATTCTGCTGGACACCGTCGCCCATCGACGTTCTGAAGAACTCTTCGTCCTGACCACGCTGTGGATCGTTCTCGCGCTGGGATTTGCCACGCATGCTGCCGGCCTTTCCCTTGCCTTGGGCGCTTTTGTCGGCGGCATGCTGATTTCTGAAACCATGTACCGCCATCAGGTCGAGGCCGACATACGACCATTCCGCGATATTTTGCTGGGCCTGTTCTTTGTAACCGTCGGCATGATGCTTGACGTTATGTATGTCGTCACGCATTTGCCTGCACTCTTTCTTGCTGTAATGCTCCTGATCGGCGGAAAGAGCGTTGTCGTGTTGCTTATTACCCGGCTGTCAAAAAGCCCGCTCGATGTCTGCCTGCGAACCGCCGCCCAGTTATCACAGGCCGGCGAATTCGGTCTGGTACTGATCCAGCTAGGCTACACACTGAAACTGATTCCCCAGGATGTGTTCCAGCTCACCCTGTCGGCAATGCTGATTTCAATGTTTATCGCCCCGTTCCTGATTGAATGGGCAGCCAATAAATCGGGAGAAATGGCCCGCGGGGATTGGGCACACAAAGCGAAAACAATCCACGACATTGCCGTCGGATCTTTTGCCAAGGAAAACCACGTCATTCTTTGTGGCTATGGCCGCACCGGCGAACAAATCGGGCGCTTTCTCTCGGACGAAGGCATAGAGTTCATCGCGCTCGACATTATCCCCGGCACAATCAAGAAAGCTCCACCGCCGGGCGGCACCATTGTTTATGGCAATGCCGACCGGATTGAGGTCCTCAAGGCGGCTGGAATTTCCCGCTGCCGTGGCGTGGTGATTTCCTACCACGACATCTATTCAGCTGAACGGGTTCTACATCTGGTCCGGCAGGAAAGAGGGGACATCCCGGTCATTGTTCGGGCAGCCGACGAGTCAGCCGTCGCCAAACTCAAAGCAGCCGGAGCAACCGAAGTCATTCCCGAGGTACTGGAGGGCAGCCTGATGATTGCCGTTGAAGCCCTGGTGCAATTTGGCGTTCCTGTCGAGAAAGCAATGTCCAGAATTCGCGATGTCCGAGCACGACGCTATTCGACACTCAAGGCGTTCTATGGCAGGGACAAAGCACTGGGCGATCACGAAAAAATGCCCTGACATCAGGCCTCCCGAACAACATAGTTCCGTAACCGGAAAGCACGAAGCCCATGCGTTTAAACATGGGCTTCTTCGATCTTTGACCAAGGCACTGATAACCTCGGTATTCGGCAATCTGCCGTTGGGATGCTACTCGGTATTCTCGTCAAGCTGCGGCGGACTATCAACCATAAAGCCTCCAGTCTTTTCACAAAAACCCCGTTCTGACGAAACCGACTTCCTGCCAGAACTCAATTTCAGAATACGCCCTTGATTCGGAAAGTCCAGCCCATTTTTTAATAACCCGGACTTGCCATATTTCGGGCGCCACACCTAGGCCATACCTCCTGCAGCAGATAGTTGATGGGGTACCAAAGAACGCTCGGAAACAATCAGGCGCTTTCGTATCCCGGAGCCAATCTTGCGCTCGACTTCCCACATGGCCATACCCTTGACCACCGCGACTTGCTCGATGGCCGTTACGACATCACCCAGTTTGGTGCACAAATACTGAGCACCGCGTTCGATTGAAGACTTCACTTTCATTCGGCCAAATCTCCCGTGTTGGTTTTGCGTGAATCATCCCACTTACGTTGCACCAAGCTTGAAAACAGGCATTTCCATAAACCATCGAATGATGGCAAAACCCGAGCATGGCGCCACGCAAGCGCGATTGGTTCGAGGCCAGCGTAGCACTTCGAAATACCGCGTTTTGTATCAGTATGTAGCAGCCCCCTTGCCTCATCGCCGAACACCAAAACAAAAAAACCCGCAGAGCTTTGCGCTATGCGGGTTTCCGGTTTCTCAAAGATGGTGGGCGGTACTGGGATCGAACCAGTGACCCCTGCCGTGTGAAGGCAGTGCTCTACCGCTGAGCTAACCGCCCACTCGAGAGGCGCGCATTTAACCATAACTGGCCAAGCCGGTCAAACGCGGGTCGGCTAGAATAGCACCCTTTGTCCAGCATAGAACATGCATCCCATGAAGCCTGTCCGCACCCGTTTTGCCCCCAGCCCCACTGGTTTTCTCCATATTGGCGGCGCCCGCACCGCACTATTTTCCTGGGCCTATGCCAGACGTCACGGCGGTGCCTTCATCCTGCGCATAGAAGACACCGACGTTGCCCGTTCAACGCCGGAGGCCGTGCAGGCGATCCTCGACGGTATGCAATGGCTTGGGCTGGAACATGACGAAGGTCCGTTCTACCAGATGCAGCGCATGGACCGCTACAAAGAGGTCATCCAGCAGATGCTGGCGGCCGGTACCGCCTATTACTGCTACACCAGTCGCGAAGAACTCGACGCCCTGCGCGCCGAGCAGGAAGCCCGGAAGGAAAAGCCGCGCTACGACGGTCGCTGGCGCCCCGAAGCGGGGAAGATACTGCCGACGCCACCGGCCGACATCCCGCCGGTCGTTCGCTTCAAGAACCCGAAGGATGGCGTCGTCGCCTGGGATGACCAGGTCAAGGGCCGCATCGAATTTGCCAATAGTGAACTGGACGACCTGATCATCGCCCGCGCCGACGGCACACCAACCTACAATTTCTGCGTCTGCGTCGACGACTGGGATATGGGCATTACCCACGTCATCCGCGGCGACGACCACGTTAACAACACACCGCGCCAGATCAACATCCTTGCTGCGTTAGGCGCCGAAGTGCCGACCTACGCCCACCTGTCGATGATCCTCGGTGACGACGGCGCCAAGCTGTCCAAACGCCACGGTGCTGTTTCGGTCATGCAATACGACGAGGACGGATTCCTGCCCGAGGCCGTTCTCAACTACCTCGCCCGCCTCGGCTGGTCGCACGGAGATGAAGAAGTATTTTCGCGCCAGCAGTTCGTTGAATGGTTCGACCTTGATCACATCACCGCCTCGGCCGCCCAATTTAATACCGAAAAGCTACTGTGGCTGAACCAGCACTACATGAAGCAGACCCCGCCGGCCGATCTCGCCGCCCGGATCAAGGCCATTCTGGCGACGCGCGACATCGATACCAGCGCCGGCCCAGAGCTTGAAAAAGCGGTCTTTTTGTATGTTGACCGTAGCAATACGCTGAACGTGCTGGCCGATGCCGTCGAGGTCTTCTACAGCCATGTCACGCCCAATCCGGAGTTGCTTGCCCAGCACCTGTCGGCAGAGGCACTTCCTGCCCTGGCCGATTTTGTGACCGGACTCGCCACGGTAAACTGGGAAGCTCCGGCAATCAGCGCGTTGATCAAGGAAGTCATTGGCAAGCATGGTCTGAAAATGCCCAAGTTGGCGATGCCGCTGCGCGTGATCCTGACCGGCCAGGCGCAGGCGCCCTCGGTTGACGCCCTGGTCGAGATGATCGGCCGCGACCGCGTTGTCGCTGCCCTGTCGAAACATCTCTGAAAAATCGCGAAAGGCCCTTTACAAGGACCAATGAGGTCCCTATAATGCGGCCTTCTTTCGCGGCGGGGGTATAGCTCAGCTGGGAGAGCGCTTGCATGGCATGCAAGAGGTCAGC
>PHCH01000029.1 GCA_002840785.1 Betaproteobacteria bacterium HGW-Betaproteobacteria-4
GCAGGACTTGAACCTGCGACCTTCGGGTTATGAGCCCGACGAGCTGCCAACTGCTCCATCCCGCGTCCGTCAGAAGAGGGCGCATTATCCAGAGGATGATGAGGTGCGTCAAGAACAATCGGAGAAATTAGCGACTATTTGTTCTCAACCCACTCGATCAGCGAATTCCACTGATCAACATCCCTACGATGCTTCGCACGAGGAGGATCAAATACGGTGGCCCCGGCGGCGGCAACGTTCACATAGTTTTGCGTGTTACGCAGGTAGGCAACAATTGGGATATCAAAGTGCTTGAGGAACTCCTCCAACATCCCGGCCGCTCTGGTACGCGGATCTACCCGCATGGCTACTATTCCGACTTTGACTCGCCGACCTCGAACTTCGCTGCGTATCGAGTTAAGAAAATCTTCGGTCGCCGCCATATCGAATACGGAGGGTACCAACGGCACAATGACCTTATCTACCGTCCGCAGGTATTCAGTCAGCTTATAGCCTTGCAATCCGGCTGGCGCATCCACTACAACCCAGTCTGCCTCTTTGGGCAAATTGAGCGATATTTGATTGCCACCAAAGTAACCAGTAATCGGCGGCAACGACTGGTCGCGAAAGGCCATCCAGCGCAGAGAGGACTGCTGACGATCCAGATCGCACAGGGTAGTTTTTTTTCCTTGGTTGGCGAAGTAGCCAGATAAATTTGTCGCCAGCGTAGTCTTGCCGGCCCCTCCCTTTGGATTTGCAACCAAAACAGCCCGCATAGAACCTCCCTTATATATTTGCAGGGCAATTATATTCGCCACCTCAAAGTGGTCATAGATGCATAGAATGTATGCTTTCTTCCCACCATACTTATCATGGTCACAAAAGTAGCAAGCGATCGTCAGGGCATTCAGTCAATCGAAGTTGGATTCCGGCTATTGGATGTGCTGGCGACAACGAATCGGCCGATGATGTTGCGTGACATCGCAAAAGGTGCGGGCATGCCTGCCGCCAAGGCTCACCGATACATGGTCAGTTTCCTGCGTATCGGCATCGTTGAGCAGGACAGCAGCAGCGGGCGCTACGATCTAGGTGCCTACGCTCTGGAACTGGGGCTATCCGGACTCGGACGCCTTGACCCTGTCCGCTTTGCCGGCCCCATTCTTGAAACGCTCTGCGAAAAAATTCAGGAAACGGTTGCCCTTGCCGTATGGGGAAACCACGGCGCCACCATCGTGCGCATCGTAGATGCAGGCGGGCCGATCACGATCACGCTGCGTGCCGGCACCATTCTGCCGTTATGCAACTCTGCCACGGGCAGAGCATTTGCCGCTTTCTATCGTTCTCCATTTTTAAAGAAAATGCTGGATAGCGAGTTGAAGGAGATCTCGGAAACAAGCAAAACGGCGATCACGACGGTGCGCCGGCAACTTGAGAAAAGTCTCACGGAAATTCGCTCGCACGGGATCAGTCGCGCCTCGGGCAGCCTGACTCCGGGAATCAACGGGTTCAGCGCACCGGTCTTTGATCACACAGGCAGCATGGTTGCAGCTATCACATCCCTTGGCTCCATAGGCGAGTTCAACGTGGAGTGGGACAGCCCTGTAGCCAAGGCCATGCTTGATGCTGCTAAAACGCTGTCTCACCGACTTGGCCATGGCGGCCCGCTGGCCGACTAAGCCCTGCCGCACCCGGTTCTACCAATATCCGAAGCTGTTGCGCAGATGAAATTCTCCAGCAAGCCCCGTATGCGTAACCCCATAAACAAAAAAGCCACTCCAGAGAGTGGCTTAACTGTTTGATTTTACTGGTGCCCCCGAACGGAATCGAACCGCTACCTGATGATTACAAATCAACTGCACGACCTTCATGCTACGGGGGCCCGAGCGATGGGGCGCGATTATAGCTTGAACATGCAAATTTCGACATGAGCACACTCACCAATCCCTTCGAAATAGCCCGGGAAACGCTGCGACTGCTGGCGGCGCGCCGCATTCCGCCTTCACCGGAGAATTACCAGACGCTCTATCACGAGATAGCTGGAACCAAGCCGACAGGCGGATCGTTTCCGGAAACCCAGCTGCGATCGCTCGCCGCCGCCCTGCCCAAATCCTCACCCGACCAGTTGCGGCTGGCCCGGCAACTGGACGAAGCCGTCAAGACAGCCAACTGGGATGACTACAAGAAGCACCTTGCCGATTTCGTCGCTGGCCTTGTCGACTCCCAAAAACTCGCCTGGTCGGAGCTGATCGCCGATCTGCTGCGCCAGTGGGATGCCAAGCACACCGGACTGACCTCTGCCCGCAAACGTGAGTCGCTCGAACACGTATTGACGAGCAACGCAGCAAACCCTGACACCCTTTTCACCCGGCTGCAGAGCCTGTTGCGCTCCTGGGGGCAAGGCAAGGAAGCAGAACCGGCCACCGCGGTCGAAACAGCCAATTCAGAAATTGACCCAAATTCCGGGTTGACCGTAGCAACGGGAGATTTGCTGCCCGAACTGCGCGAGTTGTTCGCCTTCACCCTCGAAACGGCGATGGCCACCCAGTTGCTCGAAAGCCCGCAGCTATCCACCGATGCCAAGGCTCTGGCCAAGGATATCCGGGGCGCCGTCAGCCCGGCCCAACTGCAGGAATTCCTCACCCGACTGAAGCGCTTCGCCTTCAAGCTCGAACTACTAGCCGAAGACCAGACCGAATTACGCCACAGCCTCCTCGGCCTCCTCCGTCTGCTCGTCGGCAACATCGCCGATCTGGTCCTCGATGACCACTGGCTGCACGGACAAATCGAGGTAGTGCGGGAAATCATCGACAAGCCGCTGTCACAGCGCGCCCTCGACGACGCCGAGCGGCGGCTCAAAGAAGTCCTCTACAAGCAAAGCCAGCTCAAGGCCAGCCTGTCCGAAGCTCGGGATGCCATCAAGAGCATGCTCGCCGGCTTCGTCGATCACCTCGCCGACTTCGCAGAGGCAACCTCCGACTACCACGACAAGATCGAAAGCTGCGCCGGGAAAATCAGCTCGGCCACCGACATCGCCGAGCTGGAAAGCGTACTCGGCGAGGTCATGCGCGAAACCAGGACGATTCAGATCAACGCTCAGCGCTCAAGGGACGAGCTACGGTCGACCCAGCAAAAGGTGCAAGAATCGGAAGCCCGCATCAGCGAGCTCGAACGCGAACTCGAAACCACCAGCGACCTCGTCCGCCACGACCAACTCACCGGCGTCCTCAACCGCCGCGGACTGGAGGAAATATTCACCAAGGAAGCTGCCCGGGCAACGCGCCACGAAACATCGTTGTGCGTCGCGCTGATCGATATCGACAACTTCAAGAAGCTCAACGACTCGATGGGCCACAGCACCGGTGACGAAGCCCTCATCCACCTCGCCACCATCTGCCGCGAAACGCTGCGCCCCCAAGATACCGTCGCGCGTTACGGCGGCGAGGAATTCATCATCCTCCTGCCAGACACGCCACTCAATGACGCTGCGACTGCACTAACCCGTCTCCAGCGCGAATTGACCAAGAAATTCTTCCTGCATGGCAATGAAAAGGTGTTGATCACTTTTAGCGCGGGGGTGGCCCAGATGAAGGCAGATGACAGCCAGGCGACGGTGATCAAGCGGGCTGACGAGGCAATGTATGAAGCCAAGAAAGCCGGTAAGAACCGGGTAATCCCGGCCCCCTGAAGTCCGATCTGCTCCATCAGGAATCGATCCCGTGGCTGACAAAAAACGTGTTGCAATACTTCAGTCGAACTACATCCCCTGGAAAGGCTACTTCGATCTGATTGCCGGCGTGGATGAGTTCATTCTCTACGACGATATGCAGTACACTCGGCGAGACTGGCGCAACCGGAACCAGATCAAGACCCCGCAAGGTCTGACCTGGCTAACAGTCCCGGTTCAAGTCAAAGGCAAATATCACCAATCGATCCGCGACACGAGAATCAATGGCGATGAATGGGCGCAGACCCATTGGAAGTCAATTACTCAAAACTATAGGAAGACAGCCCATTTCGGAAGCGTGAGCGACCTGTTAGAGCCGATTTACTGCCAGCAAAAGCACACTCATCTCTCCTCGCTGAATCGGTTGCTCATCGAGCGCGTCAGCGTGTACTTGGGCATCAAAACAAAAATTAGCGATTCCTGCGACTACCAATTGTCTGCAGGCAAGTCCGAACGACTCGCCGACCTGTGTGTTCAGGCGGGAGCGACCGAATATCTCTCCGGACCAAGCGCCAAATCCTATCTGGATGAACAGGTTTTTCGCGAAAGAGGAATTTCCGTTACATGGTTCGACTACGCGGGGTATCCTGAATACCCGCAGCAGTGGCAAGGATTCACACATGCGGTATCCATCATTGACCTGCTGTTCAACTGCGGACCCGATGCCCCACTCTTTATGAAATACGCACGTCCTGCCAAGGCCGCGACAATCGACTCTTTATAGACAATCATGTCCCCAACCGATAGCGCGAGTTCTCTTGCCGACATTGCCGCCTATTACACCCAAAAAATTGCGGCACACGGCGAAACGGCGCAGGGCGTAGACTGGAATGGTGCCGACAGCCAATCTCTTCGCTTCGAACAACTCACCAAGTTGATCACCCGAACAACAGGATTCACGATCAATGATCTTGGATGCGGGTACGGTGCGCTTTTCGACTACTTGCTGACGCGTTACGACAATTTCCAATATCGTGGCTACGATATTTCGACAGAAATGATTTCGGCCGCACAAATGCGACATGCCAAGCATGACGACGCATCCTACTGGATTGGGGCTCGACCTGATGGCGCCGCCGACTATACGGTGGCCAGCGGAATATTCAATGTCCGCCTGGAGCAAAGCGACGAAAGCTGGATACGCTATTTCAAGACAACACTTGACGCTATCAACGAAACTAGCACGCTCGGCTTTGCGTTCAACTGCCTGACCTCCTACTCCGATAGGGAGCGCATGCGGCAATATCTCTATTACTCGAACCCCTGCGAAATGTTCGATTTCTGCAAACAGCGCTACTCCCGCAATGTAGCGCTACTACATGACTACGGACTGTACGAGTACACAATACTGGTGCGCAAATAAGTGGTGCTCATTGTTATTCAATCGAGGACAAAATGGACAAATCACACGAATCCGGCGTATTGACCTATTCCCCCTCAGAAAGCATTAACGCAAGGCGAGAAATCTTTGCGCAGATGACTGCCTACCAAGCCACAGAAGAAGAAAAAGAACGCTCGCTAGGGCTTTTTCTGCGTGGTTCGCTATTAGCGCGAATTTTCGCGATTGCTGACATTTATCGAAAAATCGTGGACATCCCAGGTTCGATTTTCGATATCGGAACTTGGCGAGGGCAAACAGCCGTTCTTTGTGAAAACCTGAGAGCCATTTACGAACCGCTGAATTTCAATCGCCGAATCGTCTGTTTTGATACTTTCGAAGGCTACAAAGGCTTCTCGGAAAAAGACAAATGCACGCCATTACATAAAGACGGCACCTATGCACTGGATAGCACCGACTATGCAGACTTCTTGCGTAATCTCCTGATCCTGCACGAAAAAAGCAACGCCATGGGACATAACCACGGAAAACACAAGGTAATCAAGGGTGACTGCAGAGAGGCAATTCCTCAGTATTTCACAGAAAATCCAAATGAGTTTTTGGCGCTGGCCTTCTTTGATGTCAATGCTTACGCACCAACACTGGAGGCCTTCGAGCATACCTATCAGCGACTTGTCCCTGGCGGCATCCTTGCCTTCTGGCAACTTACCCGGGAGGCAACACCAGCCGAAGGGCGGGTTTATGCAGAAAAAATCCTGCCCACCTGCCAGCACACACTGCATCGCAGCCACACCTACCCAGGGCTTTCGTACATGGTCAAATCCTGACCATGCACTACGAATGCACCCGACACTCACGCAAGAGAGCAAACCATGAAAACAGTCATTTTGGGTAATGGAATTATCGCGCTGAGCGTTGCCTTCAGACTCGCGATGCGATCATCCGAGAATGATGAAATCATTGTTGCCGGGCCAACCACCAGAACAGGCTCGGCAACACTGGCCGCTGGTGCGATGCTCAACTCCTTCGCCGAAATCGAGGCTGGATCACTCGAATCTGAACTCGATCTTTATCGCTTCGAACTCAGCCATCTGGCAACCAGAATGTGGCCTAAATTCGAGAAAGAAATCATTGAGGCCGCCGGATCCTCTCTTCCCTATGGCTGCTCGAAATGCCAAGGCTTTCCCGGAGGCGGGTGCGTCGACATTGGAACCTACGTGGTCAACAACACGGCAGCCGATGACCTTGACGACGAAAACTACGATGCCATCGTTGCAGCACTTGATGCATTCGACGAACCGTTCAAGCATGTCTCGCCTCGGGACATTCCGAACTACATGCCAGAACAAAGACATCGGGCAACACGCGCTCTGTATATTCCCAACGAAGGCTGGTTCAACCCCAGATTAATGCTTGAAAAGCTCGATGCGGCGCTGGCCAAACATCCAAGCGTTAAATTCATCGACAGTCCAGTCGACCGACTGGAAAAATCCGGCCTTCAAATAGACACAGCAATTCTGGAAAATGGCCAGCGCCTCTCTGCGGACCACTTCATCCTCGCTACCGGGGCAACGGTTAGCCATGTTCTGAACAAGAGCGATCTGGGCATAGAGATCCAAAGGATTTTCTATGGAGTGGGGGTTTCCATTGAAATCCAGAGCCCCGAATTTCCTCATACAAAATGCATTCGAACCCCCAATAGGGGCTTGGCCTGCGGAATTTATACGGTACCTTATTTCACAAATCCCGACGGCCCGAATGATCATATTCTTCTGGGCGCAAGCAACTATCTATCACCGACGCCTATTCATGGAGGAAAGATCTCAAGCGTTGAATCCATACTCAACGCGGCCATCCAACAAGTAAATTTCAACTTCTATCGCGCCAATCTGGTACGTGTCAATGTTGGCTGGCGACCAACCAGCCAAGATACCTATCCATTATTGGGAAAGACCTCTTACTCCAATTTGATAATCCTGTCTGGTACAAAACGAGACGGTTTCCACATGTCACCGGTCATTTCCGAAAAAGTGGTGGCCATGCTTTATGGAGAGCCAATCGACGAGCGCTTCGAAGTGTTTTCTCCGGAAAGAAAGCCCATTAGGGCGCTAACCCGTAAGGAAGCCATCGCCAAGGCTGTCAGGCATCAAATCAGCGCAAATTATCAGCATGGCTTTAATCCGGCCCAGAACAGAATGCCAGCACAACTCGCTGAAATGTATCAGGATGGTTTGGAAAGACTTCATGATCAGGTTGGTGCCATTGATTGGGGTATTCCGCCTGAAATGCTGGATATGTACCGGTACGGACACGCACTATCGTAGCCATTGAACTCGTTCAACTATCAGGAAACTCGTGGAAAAAAACAGCCGAATCCCCTTCAACAAGCCGTTTGTTGTTGGCAAGGAATTGTTCAATATCGCTCAAGCGGTAATGAATGGATCAATTTCAGGGGATGGGGAATACACCCATCGCTGCCAGGAGTGGCTTGAAACTCATTTGCGCACCCCGAAGGCATTGCTAACCCACTCGTGCACCGCTGCGCTTGAGATGGCAGCCATTCTGGCCGGCGTGGAGCACGGCGACGAAGTCATCATGCCGTCTTTCACCTTTGTCTCCACCGCCAACGCTTTCGCATTGCGCGGCGCCAAACCTGTCTTTGTAGACATCAGGGAAGATACCCTGGGCATAGATGAAAGACTTGTGGAGTCAGCGATAACTCCAAAAACTCGTGCCGTAGTTGCCGTTCACTATGCTGGACAGCCCTGCGCAATGACTGCACTGACCGAAATATGCCGGCGACACAATCTCACACTGATCGAAGATGCTGCTCAAGCCATCCTCTCAGAAAACGAAGGTTCTGCACTAGGTACGATCGGCGACCTTGGCTGCCTGAGCTTCCATGAGACAAAAAATGTAATCAGTGGGGAAGGTGGTGCCCTTCTGATCAACAACCCTAACCTTATTGAGCGTGCTGAAATAATCTGGCAGAAAGGAACGAACCGGAAATCATTTCTTCGTGGACAGGTAGACAAATACACTTGGGTCGACATCGGCTCATCCTTCCTCCCCAGCGAGTTGACTGCAGCTTTTCTTTACGCACAACTTGAACACGCCCGACGCATAAATTCACACCGCCGGGCTCTCTATGCAAAATACGTAGACCTACTAACGCCGTTGAAACAGATTGGCTTATTGGGACTTCCTTTCCTAAGCGCAGATGGCCCTGCAAACGCCCATATATTCTACGTTCTTTGCAAAGACACCTTACAGCGATCGGCGCTTATCGCACATCTCGACCACAACAACATCAGCGCCGTATTTCATTACGTCCCCTTGCATAGCTCCCCAGGTGGTCTCAAATTTGGCCGCTCTCAGGGCGATCTTTCTGTTACGAATGACGTTTCTGGTCGTTTGCTACGACTGCCCATGTATTCAGAGATGGGCGCTGGCGATGTGCGCAGGGTGTGTTCGGCTATCGCAGACTTTTTCAAGGCAGATCTTTCAACGCTCTCAAACTAAAAATCGCTAGCGAACCATCCCATGCAAAGATCTGATATTTTTGAGCGGTTAAATTCACCCTACTATATTTTTACCCCGGATTATCTCGAGACATCCGGTGGAATACGCGCGCTTCACATGCTCTGCCATGCGCTGAATAGCATCGGAGAAGAAGCGTACGTCACTACCGATTGCGTCTCCAATGATCTTAGAACACCTGTTCTGACAGACGACATCAAAGATCGCCACCTTGAACAAAACCTCGCCCCCATAGTCGTCTATCCGGAAATCATTCGGGACAACCCGCTGAATGCCGACAATGTCGTCCGATACTTACTAAATGTTCCAGGGTTGATTTCCGGAGAGGCTCCTGAGTGGCAAGACAGTGATCTGATCTTCACTCACGGTTGGCATATTGCGCCCAAAGAAATGGACGCCAATTTGCTCGAAATCCCGCTTATTAACTCAAAAATCTATAATTCCCACGGAGTTAATGATCAGGAACGAAAAGGTTCTCTGGTATTTATCAACAGATACATTGATCGTGGCGGCAAACTCTTACCAATAACTTCAGACTCACTGGAGATATCCCGGCGTGTTCCGTTTAGAACGCCAAACGAGTTAGCGAAGTTATATCGCTCAGCGCAATTTATGTACGCCTACGAGCCCTCAACTGCATGCTTTGAGGCTCTTGTGTGTGGCTGCCCAATCATTTACCTGCCCAATGATTTGCTGCTCCCCACCCGCTTTGATGGCTATCTCGGACCCGATGGGTCTGCGTGGGGCGCAGATCCATCTCTTATCGAAACAGCAAAAAAAACCGTCCATCTAGCTGCGAAGAAATACGAAGAAAAAAAACATATATTTTGGGAACAATTAGCGCATTTCGTTGTAATAACCCAAGATCGCGCATCAAAAAGCCGCATTATCAGAAGCACGCTGGACGAACTCCCCCCCCAAGACATCCCTATTGAAAAATATAGGCGTTGGCTGGAGATTCGGAATCAAGTATTGACTGACGCAGCAAGCCATCTTCAGTTGGAGTCCATCCCGGATGACGCCCTCCCTCGTTTCCAGCTACTTGTCAGACTAAACCCCGGCGAAGAAACGTTGCTGGCCGATACGCTAGATAGCCTGATGCAGGTAAGCGGCAACTGGCTACTGGAGATCATCACCACACTTTCCAGCCCAGAAGGGCTCGATGAAATTCCGTGCCTTCGCTGGCACAAAGTAACCTCGAGTGAAGAAACAAAGGCAGTCATTGACCACTTGGCAGAAACTCAAAATGCCGATTGGCTCATTGAACTTCCAGCGGGCGCAAAGCTTGATGAACTCTATCTGTGGCGATGCACGAAACAAATTCAGCGCTCCCCTGACGTGCTTGCCTTTTTTGTTGATGACGACTGCTGCAATGAAAAGGGAGTGCGTTTTTCCCCGCGCTTCAAACCCGGGGTCAATCCCACATCCATACAATCATCGGACCTCGCAGGTCCAATATGCGTCCGCCGCGACGCATGGCTCGCCACCGATGGCACGAGTCGTCACTATGGAAGTCCATGGTTTTCAAAGCTATTGAGAATTTCAGGAAAATTTGGCTGGGAATCAATCAAGCATATTCCAGATGTGCTGATTACCTATCGGGACTCTTTTCCAAGCCACACTGAATCCTGCATGGTCACACTGGTACAAGAGTTTCGTGACCGGGGGCTCGAGTGTGAAATCGTTCCAGTCTCTGGGCGAAGCTGGTGCATTCGTTACCCCTTAAATCAGCCGCCCAGCGTATCGCTGGTCATACTTACCACAGGACAACTGGACTTGCTTTCCCGGTGCCTGACCAGCGTCATTGAGAAAACGGATTACCCCAACTTCGAGGTCATCATTGCACTCACCAACGAGCATGGCGGGGGCGATCTGGATATCTGGCTTGATAGGCTTGATCAATTCAACAAACCGAAAGTTCGACTCGTTCAGACGGGAGCAATAGGCAATCATGCTGCACGCTGCAACGCTGCTGCTGGGTGCTCCTCAAGTGAATTTGTGCTCTTCTTGAAAGAAGAAAGTGTCGTTATTCAGGAAAAATGGCTGGACGAACTCGTTCGTAGTGGGGCGCAGCCCGGCATCGGAGGAGCGTCCCCCAGATTGATCCAGCCCGGTAGCGCGATGATCGAGAACACCGGAAGCGTGCTCGGCCTGAAGGGCATAGCCACTTCGCCGTATCAAGGAAAAGTGAAATTAGGAGAGGAACTTGGCTATCTGGATTACTGCCACGTTGCGCGCGATGTAAGCATTCTGCCCGCTGCGTGCATGTTGGTTCGCAGAGAGAGCTTCCTCAGAGCCGGAGGCATGGACGAACTCGACTTAGGTAACCACCTTGCTGACATCGATTTTTGCCTGAAACTTCGCAAAAATAGAGAACGACTGGTTTATCAACCTCTGGCCAGTATTGTCAGCAGCAATCCCAAGGAAGCGCAATTCGATCTTGACCCAAGCCACGTCGCAAAACTTGCCATTGACGAAGATCGCTCAAAAAAAATATTTTCCGAACGTTGGTATCCGGCGGCTGCTATAGACCCCTTTTGGAGCCCTGCGCTTTCTCTTGCCGAAACCATCCCCACACCGGAACTCGAGTTTCGCGCTAGATGGGAGAGCATTCCGACATATCTGCCCCGCATTCTTGCCAACCAACTACCAAATGGCCAAGGCGACTATCGCATCGTTGCTCCCTTGAGCGCACTCAGCAAAGCAGGCATGGCCAGCGAATGCCTCTGGCCACAGCGAATCAAGGGAGAGGCGAGATACAACTCGATCGCTGAAATCGCGCGACTGAAACCTGACAGTATCATCGTTCAAAATTTCATCACGACCCCCGCGCTTGCTGCGCTAAATGAATGGGAGACTTCGGGATGCAGGCCGTTCACTGTTTACGCACTGGACGATCTGATCACCGATATGGACGAAACAAACCCTATGCGAAAAGGGGTTCCCGCCAATGCGCGAGCCAGACTGCAATACGCCTTGAAGCGTTGTGACCGTTTGGTCGTTTCTACAGATTTTCTGGCGGAAGCCTATCGCACCTTTATTGCTGACATCAGGGTAGTCCCCAACAGGATGGAGCAAGGACCATGGCTGACTTTGCGCAATCTTAGACGCACAACCAGAAAGCCCCGAATTGGCTGGGCGGGAGGGAGTAGTCACCATAGCGACCTGGTGCTGCTAAAAACAGTCATCGAACAAACACGGGATGAGGCTGATTGGATATTTTTCGGCATGAGCCCCCCCGAAATCCGTCCACTACTTGCCGAATACCACAAAATTGTCAGTTTTCCCGACTACCCTGCCTATTTGGCCTCGCTTAATCTGGACCTCGCCGTTGCCCCTCTGGCCCAGACTGCCTTCAACAGAGGAAAAAGCAATCTTCGCTTGCTCGATTATGGAATTCTGGGAATTCCCGTTGTCTGTACCGACATCGACCCCTATCGAAACAGTCCGGCTTGTCGCGTAAACAATACGGTTGCTGAATGGACAGAAGCAATTCGTGCCCGTATCCATGACCCTGATGCACGAGAACGCGAGGGGGATAGCATGCGCCGCTGGGTTCTCGATGGTTATCTCCTAGAGAACCATCTTGCGGAGTGGCTGGATGCCCATTTACCTGGGTAACGGTAACTGCAAATATTTCTCTAAAGTTTGCATTGGAGATGCCGTAAGTGAACTCGTCAGCAAACGAATTAAGTAACAACGGTGTGGCAGAAAGCGGACAAGCGAGTAACCGCACCGAATGAAAATCAACCAGGAGAAATATCATGGCATCGACTATCAACACCAACACCTACTCACTGAACGCTCAGACCAATCTGGCCAAGAACAGCCTCGGTTTGCGTAGCGCCCTTGAGCGCCTCTCCTCCGGTCTTCGGGTCAATTCGGCTCGCGACGACGCGACGGGCCTCGCCTCCGGCATGCAAATTGAAGCCGCCTCCCGCATTACACAAATTGAAATGCGCCAGGAAGGCGACAAGATTTCTTCAGCGCAAATCGCCGACGGTGCGCTGTCCGTTGTCGGTGATATCGTTACCCGCATCATGGAATTGAACAAAATGGGTGGCGGCGCAACGGAAATCGGCTTGCTCGTTACTCAAGCCAGCACGATTCAGACTGATGCAAATGCTGCGATCACGAAATTCGGGGGCACGAGCTTTACTGCCATTGCGGTAACCTCGACGGCAGACGCAACCACGCTCACCAGCGTATCCACTGCACGCACCACCCAAGGTGCAACCATGAACAACGCCGAGTTTGCCATTCAGTCCAAGCAGGTTAGCTACGAGAACCAGCAAGCTGCCCGCAGCCGTATCATGGACGCAGACTTTGCCGAAGAAACCTCGCGTCTGTCCCGCTTCCAGATTCTCCAGCAAGCAGGTACCGCGATGGTTGCCCAGGCCAATGCCATCCCGCAAAACGTGCTGACCCTGTTGCGTTAATAGGCTGCTGCCTCAATCTCGAAAATAGGTGCGGCGGCTTGATTCAGGCCACTGCACCTTTCTCGTTAGGAGCAGAAAATGAACATCGATATGATCAGTAACGTAGCTTCGCCTCCTCGATCCGTCTTGCCGGAGGTTGCTGCGACTTCGACACGCCAGGCAAACGTTCAGGCCAAGCCACCGGAGACAGAGAAGCCGTCTCAGGTTGCCAAGGATCAAGGGCAGAATGCGCCAGACAAGCTTGATGTCAAGAAAGCCGTGGAAAAGATTTCCGAGTTCGTATCCTCGAGGCAATCCGAGTTAAGTTTTTCCATTGACGACGCATCTGGCTCTCAAATTGTTAAGATCATGGACACCCAGACCAAGCAGGTCATCCGGCAATTTCCATCGGAAGAAGCCGTGGCAATAGCTCAGGCACTGGACAAACTGCAAGGTCTTTTGATCAGAGACAAGGCGTAACGACAAAGTAGAGGGAAATCGCGATGGCAACCACCAGTTCTTTGGGAATCGGTACCGGTGTGGATTTGCAATCCATGCTGACCAGCATTCTTGCTGCCGAGAGAGCGCCAATCAAGACGCTGGACACCAAAATTTCGGTGGCCAACAGCAAAATTTCCCTCTATGGCACCCTCAAATCCAAGCTTGACGCACTAAAAACTGCAGCCGAAACTTTGCAGTTTCCCTCTCGGCTATCTGCCCTGAGCGCCTCATCCAGTGACACGACGGTGCTCAGTGCCAGCGCCGCGTATACCGCTGCTGTTGGAAGTTATTCCACAGAGGTAACTCAACTGGCGGGGGCACAAAAAAGCTTTACTACTGCTTACCTTGCAGGCAGCACTTTTGGCCCTGGCGACCTTAATTTCACTGTCGGTGGAGTCGCTGCTGCAACCATTAGCCTCACCAATCCGGCCGGATCTTCGCTGCAGGAAGTCAGTACCGCAATTAACGATGCGAAGATTGGTGTAACGGCGACCGTCATTACCGACTCTGCCGGCAAACAGCGCATGGTATTGACCGGTAATGAAACGGGGGCAGGCAAGGAGTTCTCGTTAACCTCCAGTGCGACTGCATCTGGTGGCCAGGACTCGCTTGCCAGCTTTGATACAACAACCGTCGGACTGAATCGTACGGTTGCCCAGGATGCCACGATGACAATCGATGGTATTGAAGTCAGCTCAAGCTCCAATACTTTCACCAATGTCGCCGGACTGACCCTGACTGCCGCCAAGCTGGGGACATCAAATGTTACCGTGCAAAATGACAGCACCAAGATCACCGAGGCAGTGCAGACTTTCGTTGATGCCTACAATGCTGTCGAATCACTGATCAAAAGTAATAGCGGCTACAACTCATCGACCAATACCGGGCAAGCCTTTACCGGCGATAGTGCGACGCGGTCGGTACTCAACAACCTGGGCAACGCCAGAACGACAGTGCCCCCGGAACTTTCCGGCGCGACATTGAACACGCTGTCTGCGCTCGGCATCACCATTCAACAAAATGGCCAGTTAAAGCTGGATAAAGACGTTTTGAGTGGCGCCATAAATACTTCGGCTACCGAGGTTGTTGAAGCGCTCAACGCCTATGGTAAATCCTTCAACACGGAAGTAACTGCCTTGCTGTCCAGCGATGGGTCGGTTTCAAATCGAATCAGCAGTCTCGATTCAACGGTTAGACGTTATAAAGAGAGCCAGGAGGCGATGGAAGTCCGTGTCAGCCTGGTCGAGAAACGCTATCGTGCACAATTCACGGCCCTCGACAAACTGGTTAGCTCGATGCAAACGACTAGCAGCTACCTGACGCAGCAATTAGCGGCACTGCAGAATTCGAGCTGAGCATAGCTTCCGCTTGGCTTGTCCTTGCTAAGATACGTTTCCCCACAATTTGATCGCGAATCCATGTTTTCAAGCCCTATTGCCTCGTACAAACAGATCAGTATCGAGTCGGACGTGCGTGGCGCCGACCCGCATCGACTGATCGTGCTGTTGTTCGATGGCGCAGAAAGCGCTTTGCAGCAAGCTCAGACCAGGCTCGCAGCCAACGACTTCAAGGGCAAATCTGATTCGCTGATGAAGGCCATTGACATTATCCTCAGCGGCCTGTCCGCCAGCCTCGACACCGAACAGGGTGGCGATTTGGCGCAGAACCTCAAGGCACTTTACGACTACATGGTGTCACGCCTGATTCACGCGAACGTCCATAAAGACGCCAACGCTATTCGCGAAGTTCAAGGCCTGCTCGGGGAAATCGCCTCTGCCTGGCGTGAAATCGGCGTAACCGGGAGACAGAACTCTGACCAGCAACCCTAGCCAGGAAAATATCCTTTTGCAGCTCACCCAAGGTCTGCAAGCCTTGCTGGATATTTCTGAAAAAGGTGAGTGGGAAAAAGTTGATGGTCTTCTTCAGGATTTGCTGCGGACGATGGAGATAGTCCGTTCATCAAACTATCGCAACCTGGCAACACCCGACATCCGCAAGCAAGTTCAGGAAGTTTTGCGGCTTCTGGACTCCGCCCTCTTGGTTTGCTCGGAACGCAAAGATCAAATCGCCCCGCTGGTTAACGCGTTTGCGAATGCCATAGCGCCCCCGGCAAAACCATGATCCCGCCGGACGTTGCCAGCAGTCTGCGGTTGGTCATACCTGACACTGGCGCGCTACAGAATCAGCAGACAGCGCCCGTTCCTGCCGCGCAACGCGTCGCCGACGTACTCAGCAACGCAGTTCCGGGCCAGCGCCTCCTGGCTGAAATCCAGGCCCTGCTACCGAACGGTACTTATCGGGCAATTGTCGCCCAGCGCGACATCACACTGGCCCTGCCTTTTTCGGCAAAACCTGGCGACACACTCGAACTTGAAGTTGCTGAAAGCGATGGCAAACTCATTCTGGCCTTCGTTGCCAATCGTTCCTCGGGCAAGACTGCCGCCAGCCTTCCCGAATCGGTCAGCACTTCCCTGAGCACAGCCGGCAAGGTCATCGGCAACCTGCTCACGCCGCTCGAAGGCGAAGGGAAGCAGGCACCACCCGCCGCCCTCAACCGTAGCCAGCCACTGGTCGAAACCATGCCCAAAACCGGTGCCGAGCTGGCCCCCGTGTTGAAGCAGGCACTCACTCAGAGCGGCATGTTTTACGAGGCGCACCAAGCACGCTGGGTGAGCGGCCAGTTGCCAACAGCCACCCTGCTTCAGGAACCGCAGGGAAAACTCTCGCCGGCACCGTCGAACGCCCCGGAATTCATCAATCGCAGCGCAAACTTCCTCCCCGGCAGCAACCTTGCCCCGGACAGCGCCCCGGAAACGATGCTCCGCATGCCGCCATCACCAGCCGCCGCCTCAGGCGGATTGGCCCAGGTACCGCCAGGAGCGACCACCGACCAATCTGCACCCGAAGGTATCAATCCTACGGTCAACCGGAATTTAGGCGATATTTTGAAAGGGGCGCCGCTCGACCGCAGCGCTGCGCCGACAGCTTCGACACCGCAGCCCCCGCCGCTCCCGACATCCGCCCAGAACACCACCACTACGCCGCCGACTCCAACCGTCCCCAACGAAAACCCGGTCCCACGGGAACTGGTTTCGCTGGTTCAGCAACAGTTGAATGGTCTGGCGACCCAGAATTTTGTCTGGCAAGGTCAAGTCTGGCCCGGCCAGCCGATGTGGTGGGAAATTTCCGGCGATACCAATGACGCTCAGACCTCACCGGATGGCGATTCAGCCAGGCCATGGCAGACCCGGTTAAAACTCGACCTGCCGGCCCTTGGCGGCATTGATGTCACCTTGCGGCTGGGCGCAGGCGGCGCCCTGGCCGTTTCAGTCAGCGCCGAAAAACCAGCCAGCGAAGGCAAGCTGCGCGACAGCACCCAGGCACTGCGCGAGCAACTGGAAGCCGCCGGGCTGACCCTCACCCAATTCCGCGTCGATCATGGCCAAACCGGGGAATGAAGCCACCCGCGAGGCGGTCGCTCTGGCCTACAGCCAGACCGACGCAGCGCCGCGTGTCGTCGCCAAAGGCAAGGGGCTGATTGCCGAACAGATCATCGCTCGCGCCAGGGAACATGGCATTTATGTCCATGAATCGCCGGAACTCGTCGCCCTGCTAACCCAGGTGGATATTGACGAGCGCATCCCACCCCAGTTATACATGGCTGTCGCCGAACTTCTAGCCTGGCTGTACCGGCTTGAACACGGCAGCCCGGCCGCGCAGATCGGCCTGCCCACTCAACCTCCACCTTGATTCAGGCTTCATGACCCTCGTCCAGAACGAAGTTTCGGTCCCCGTTTTCGAAATTGACCAACCCGCCACCTACGGCAAATACCTCATCCACAACCGCGCTGAAATCCTTGTTCATCTGCGCGCCTTACTCAAGCATCACACCCTGATCACCGTCTATCTGGGTGACGGCGAAGCTTTTTTTCTTTCGACCCTGTTGTCGCTCGACGAACAAGCCGGCCAACTGCTTCTTGATGGTTCGAATCACGCCGCGAGCAACGATGCCGCCCTCAAGGCCACACGTATCACGCTGACCGCGCCGCTGGAACGCGTCAAAATCCAGATTCGCCTGAATGGCCTCGCGCTGGCCAGCATCGACGGCAAAAAAGCCCTGATCGCCCCACTGCCGGCTTCTATCCTTCGCCTGCAACGTCGGGAGTTCTTCCGGGTCGAAATGCCTCACCTGACGCCGCTACGCTGCAAACTCGCGGTCACCAATTCAGGCGGAGGGCACAGCGTCGTCGATTACCCGCTCTTTGACCTCAGCGGAGGCGGCCTGAGCTTGCTTGGCCCGATCGGGGATGCTGATCTGTTTTCGCTGGGTACGCTGTTCCACGACTGCCGCCTGGAAATCCCCGGCGAAAGCGTGCTGTCGGTCAACCTGCGGGTATGCGAAGTGCTGAAAACAGAAACGATCAATGGCGAACAACAGTTGCGCCTTGGCTGCGAATTCGTCAGCCTACCAGGCACCCGCCTGGCCTTCATTGAGCGCTACATCACCCGACAGGAGCGTGAGCGCAAATTGCGCTCATCAGGATTGAACTAGAAAGCCGGTCAAACCTGGATGTTCATCACGTCCTGATAGGCCGTGACCAATTTATTGCGCACCTGAACCATTTCCTGGAAAGAAACGCTGGCTGTCTGGAGCGCGATCATCACTTCATGGAGGTTCTGGGTGGTATCGCCGGCGGCAAGTTTTTCCGCTATTCCGTCAGCCTGCTGCTGGGTCTGGTTAACCTTGTCGATCGACGATTTCAGCACCTGCGCGAAATCCACCCCGCCAGCCGTGCCCGTAGCGGCGCTCTCGGCCGGTTTACCGGAAGCCTGCGCGGCGGTGGAGCGCAGCACGCTCAACATTTGCTCAATACCTTGGGTGTCCATAACCAGCTCCTTAATCCTGCTCTCTTACTAGCAATAGTCAGGCCAACTTCAATCCTTGAAATACCCTTCACCCCTGTACTGCTGCAACTTGTAGCGCAAGGTCCGCTCCGAAATCCCCAGACGTTCGATGGCCAGTTTTCGGGAGCCCCCCACTTCAGCCAGCGTCCGCAGGATATGGTCGCGCTCAAGGTCTTTCATATTATCGGCTCTTTTTTCGGCTTCGGGTGCCGCCGATTCGGCAGTTGTCCGCCGCAGCTCACCCGCCGGCGCAGGCGCCAGGTTAAGGTGCTCGACGCCAATTTCCGGCCCTGTCGACAAGATCAGCGCGCGCTGGATCACGTTCTCCAGTTCCCGCACATTGCCCGGCCAGGCATGGCGCGCCAGAGCCTCTTCAGCCTGCGCGCCAAATCCGACGCCATTGCGACCAAAACGTCCGCCATGTTCGACGAGAAAATAGCGCGCGATGGGCACGATATCGAGCCTCCGCTCACGCAGCGGCGGAATGGCCACCGGAAATACATTGAGCCGGTAATAAAGATCCTCGCGAAAGACACCCTTGGCAACAGCCTCGGCCATATCGCGGTTTGAGGTGGCAACGATGCGAATATTGAGCGGTACCGGCTTCTTGCCACCCACCCGTTCGACCTCGCGCTCCTGCAGGACGCGGAGCAGCTTGGCCTGCAGTCCCATGGGCATTTCGGTCACTTCGTCGAGAAGCAGCGTGCCATCCTGGGCCTGCTCGAACTTGCCCGCCTGGGCTTGCTGCGCACCGGTAAAGGCGCCCTTCTCGTAACCAAACAGCGTCGCCTCAAGCAGGCTATCCGGGATCGCCGCGCAGTTGATGGCAACGAACGGCCCATCACGACGCGCCGACTGCCGATGGATGAAGCGAGCGACCACTTCCTTGCCAACCCCCGATTCTCCAGTAAGCAAAACCGTTGCATCGGTCTGCGCAACGCGCTGGGCGATAGCGAACAACTCCCGGCTGGCCGGATCGATGGCGACCACGCCGGCGCGGTCATCGCTATCCGGCAATTCATATTTGTTGATATGGGCGAGCAAGGCCTTGGGCTCGAAAGGCTTGAGCAAAAAGTCACAAGCCCCCGAGCGCATGGCATCAACAGCCTTGTCTACCTCGGCATACGCCGTCATGAGCACCACCGGCAGATGGGGCAAGCGAACCCTGATTTCCTTGAGCAAGGTGATGCCGTCCATCGGCATCATGCGCACATCGCTGACGACAATCGAAAAAGCCTGCTCGCCCAACACTTTCAATGCCGCCTCGCCACCATCTACCGCCACGTATGGGCGCCCGGCAAGTTCGAGGGTGTCGCCAATCGCCTCGCGCAGGCTGGGATCATCTTCAACGACAAGAATGGGCAAACTGTGTTCAGCCATGGTTTTCAACTTCGCTCTCTGCCGGCGCAACCGGCAAGGTAATGACAAATTCGGCGCCGTCGCCCGGTTCCGAAAACAGCTCTATCGTTCCGCCGTGCGCTCTCGCCACGCCGAGCGCAATGGCCAGTCCCAGGCCGGTCCCCTGCCCCTTGGTGGTAAAAAACGGCTCGAAGATGCGCCCCTGCATTTCACGCGAAATACCGGGGCCGCCGTCGCGCACGCTGACCGCCACCAGATCGCCTCGCCGTTTGCCGGACAGGCAAATTTTGCCGCCCGTTGCCGTCGCCTGCATGGCGTTCTCCAGCAAATTGACGAGCGCCCCGAACAAGGCCTTCCGACTGCCGACAAGAACCGCATCCTCACATGCATCATCGAGCACAAATTCAAGACCGTGCTCGCGCATCAGCGGCTCGACGGTTTGCGCGGCTTCGCTCAGCAGGTCGGAAACCGGAATGACATCCCGCCCGATACTCTCGCCCCGCGCGAAAAGCAGCACGTCCTGGATTAGTCGCTCGAGGCGCCGCAACTGTCCATTCGCTTTCTCCGAGAACTTGGCACGGGCCTCGTCGGAAACCCCCGCCTCGCCGAGATTCGAGGTATAGAGCAGCGCGGCGGCCAAAGGCGTGCGCAGCTGATGGGCCAACGATGCGGCCATTTCGCCCATGGCGGCAAGGCGCTGGCTCCGCTCCAGTTCGGTTTTCATGCGGTGCGCGGCCGTCACGTCGTGAATAAGCAGAATCTTTCCACCGGCCGACGGCAGGGCACTTTCGCCGATCGACAAACGACTTTCTCCATGCAACCACTCGCCGACCGCCATGGTTGGCTCCAGGCTGGCCCGGACGACATCACCCCAATGCTGCCCCACCATCTCTGCGCCGAAAATGGCCATGGCCGCGGGGTTGACCGCCACCACGATAGCCGACGAATCAAGCAGCACAACGCCAGCCGGCAGGGCATCGAGCAAGGACGACAGACGCTCGGAAAGGGCTTCCTTTTCCTGGTATTGGCGGCGCAACTCGCCGTTGGCCACGGCCAGTTCCTCAGTCAAGGATGCGGCGCGAACCTGCAGAGCTTCATAGGCCTGGGTCAGTTCGGCCGAGACCTGATTGAACATGGCGAATGCCCGTTGCAATTCGGCCGTCTTGGTGTCGGAATCAGGGGTCAAAGGATTGATCAGTGGGGCAAGATAGAAAAAAGAAAGGGCGAATTCAGCGCGGGTAATAGTAGAATATTTCTAGGATAATTTGGCTTCTCGATTGATTCTTCTTCTGTTTCACCGGTCAGCAGAAACTCATTTTCATGGTGGCTACCGCCGCCATGATCGCAATCATCATCGGCACCATACTGTGGAGCCAGCAGCCCGACTGGAAGATTCTTTTCTCGAATCTCAATGAAAAGGACGGCGGCTCCATCGTTGCCGTTCTCGAGCAACAGAACATCCCGCACCGCTATAGCGACAACGGCGCCTTGCAGGTTCCCGCCGACCGCGTACACGACATTCGCCTGAAACTCGCCTCGCAGGGGCTGCCGCGTGGCGGCATGGTAGGTTTCGAATTGATGGAAAACCAGAAATTCGGCATCAGCCAGTTTGCCGAACAGGTCAATTACCAGCGTGGCCTGGAAGGCGAGTTGGCCCGCACCATCCAGTCGATTGGCGCCGTGCAATCGGCCCGCGTTCATCTGGCCATCCCCAAGCCGTCTGTGTTCGTTCGCGAAGAACAAAAGCCGACCGCATCGGTCATGCTCAATGTCTATCCGGGACGCACGCTGGACGGCGGGCAGATCGCCGGCATCACCCACCTCGTTTCATCCAGCGTGCCGCAGTTGCCGGCCGCCAACGTCACGGTCATCGACCAGAGCGGCGCCCTCCTCTCGCAGCTGAAAAGCAAACTGACCGAAGCCGGCCTCGATGCCACCCAGGTCAAATATGTTCGCGACATCGAGAGCAGCATCATCAGGCGCATAGAGGACATTCTCAAGCCCATGCTCGGCAGCGAAAACTTCAAGGTCCAGGTTGCCGCCGACATCGATTTCTCCCAGAGCGAACAAACCGCCGAGAGCTATCGCCCGAACAACACGCCGGAAACGACAGCGGTGCGCAGCCGCCAGACCACTGAATCGGCCAGCATCAACCAGGCGGCAGGCGGCGTACCAGGTGCCCTGACCAACCAGCCACCGGTACCGGCCACCGCGCCGCTGACCCAACCGGCCACCGGCAATTCCAACGGTCAACCGGGAAAAACGGGCGAAATTCAAGGCCGGCTCGAGGCCGCCGGCGTCACTGCACCACTCAATTCCGTGGGCCAACCGCTCAACACCAACAAGAACGCGACGGTCAATTTTGAAGTGGACAGAACCATTCGCCACACCAAACAGGGCATGGGGGATATCCGGCGCCTGTCCGCCGCCGTCGTCATCAATCATCGCAAGGAAGTCGACAAGAACGGCCAGCCCGTAAACAAGCCGGTTCCCGATGCGGAAATGAAACAGATCAACGAACTGGTCCGCCAGGCCATGGGCTTCAACAACGAGCGCGGCGACTCGATCTCCGTTGCCAATGCGCCCTTCACCGCTGACGAAAAGGTCGATACCTCGCTGCCGCTCTGGAAGGATCCGGAAAACATCTCCTACGCCAAGGACATCCTGAAGTACCTGCTGATTGGCCTGATCGTTGCCTTCCTCTTCCTCAAGATCATTCAACCATCGCTGAAAACAATGTTCCCGTCAGCCGCCGAGCGTCGGGCCGCGGCCACTGCCGAGGGGGTTGCCGGTGCTGCCGGTCACGTGCGGATTTCGGGCGTCGATGGAGATCAGGAAGATCAGGTTCGCATCGATCATTACGCCATCAAGGTACAGAAGGCGCGCGACATCGCGCAGGCCGACCCGAAGGCAGTAGCCAACATCATCAAGGACTGGATGGGCGCCAATGCCTCCTAGCGCGGACGACGGCCTCGAAAAGAGTGCAACGCTGCTGATCGCCCTCGGCGAGGACCACGCAGCCGAAGTGCTGAAGCACCTTGGGCCGCGCGAGGTGCAAAAACTCGGGCATGCCATGGCCTTGCTCAAGAGCGTGCCGCGGACGACAGTCGAGGGCGTTCTCGACGAATTCCACAACAACGCCGAAGAACACGCTGCCGTACACGTCGATACCGACAACTACATCCGCTCCGTGCTGACCAAGGCGCTTGGCGACGACAAGGCATCGAACCTCATTTCCCGCATCCTGCAAGGCGGCGAGACGTCGGGGATCGAGGGCCTCAAGTGGATGGATGCGACGACTGTTGCCGACCTGATCAAGAACGAACACCCGCAGATTATCGCGACCATACTGGTCCATCTGGAACATGACCATTCCAGCGAAATCCTCAATCACTTCACCGAGCGCCTGCGCAATGACGTGGTATTGCGCATCGCCACCCTGGAGGGGATTCAGCCGTCCGCCTTGCGCGAACTGAACGAGGCGATGATGCGCATCCTGTCCGGTTCGACCAGCGTCAAGCGAACAGCGATGGGCGGCATTCGCACCGTCGCCGAGATTCTCAATTTCATCGGTACGGCCAATGAAACCTCAGTCGTAGACGCCATCCGCGAATACGACCCGGATCTGGCGCAAAAGATTCTCGACGAAATGTTCGTCTTCGAGAATCTCATGGACATCGACGATCGTTCCATCCAGCTCATTTTGCGCGAAGTTCAGTCCGACTCTCTCATCCTCGCCCTCAAGGGGGCATCGCCGGAACTCCGCGAGAAGATTTTCAAGAACATGTCGCAACGGGCCGCCGAAATGCTGCGCGAAGACCTCGAGTCGAAAGGCCCGGTACGGCTCTCCGAAGTCGAAGGCGAACAGAAGGAAATCCTCAAGGTGGTACGTCGCCTGGCCGACGAAGGACAAATCGTCCTCGGCGGTGCCGGCGGCGAACAAATGGTCTAGGCGAAATGGCCGGCAGCGTCATTCCCAAAGACAAGCTCACGGGCTATCAACGCTGGAGTATCGGCTCCCTTGATGCCCAGCCGGCAACAGGGCTCCAGCCCCCCCCGGCTGTGTCGGACAAGCCCGAGCGTACTGTGGCGCCCCCAGTCTCCGGCCCGACTGAACCCGAGACGGCACAACCCCAGAACAGCGCCGAAGAACTTGAACGCATCCGCGAAGCAGCGCGGGCCGATGGCCACAGCCTCGGCTACCGCGAAGGACTGGAAGCCGGACGCCAAGCCATGGCGGCAACTACCGCCGAAACAACGGCCCACTTTGCCGCACTCTTGGGCAACCTGCAGACTTCGCTGGCCCATCTCGACCAGCATGTCGCCGACCAGGTACTCAACCTCGCCCTCGAAGTAGCGGCACAGGTCCTGCGCGGCGCAATCAGCACCCGCCCCGAGCTTCTTTTGCCGGTCATTCGCGAAGCACTCAGCGCCTTGCCGCTCCATCACGCGCATGTCGTCATTCGCATGAACCCGGCGGACACCCCGGTGATTCGCCAACAGATCGGCGATCAACTTGCGCAGACCGGTGCGCAAATCATCGACGACCCCGAGGTTTCGCCCGGAGGTTGCATGCTGGTAGCTGGTGCCAGCGAAGTCGATGCGACAATCGAGACACGCTGGCGCCGGGTTCTCGAGTCCATCGGCGTCGCCCCGTCAGAATGGATGAACCGACTTTGACAGCCATCCCCGACCACGTCGGGCGCTGGCAGCGTTTCCTCGATGGCTGTCAGCTTGCTGCCGCCTCGGCCCAGCCACTCTGGCCGGCCGGCCGGCTGACCCGCATCAACGGCCTGGTCATGGAGGCCTCGGGGCTGAAGCTTCCGCTCGGTAGCTCCTGCCACATATTTCCGGCCAATGGCGCACCTGTTGAAGCCGAGGTGGTCGGTTTCGCCGGGGAGAAGCTGTACCTCATGCCATCCGACGACGTCTTCGGACTGGCGCCGGGGGCCAGGGTGATTGCCTGCGACACACCGAACCCCGCCCCCCGCGTCGACTTTCCGGTCAAACGCAAACGCCGTGCTATCGATCGCGCCAAGCAGGGCCCGGTTGGCGACGAGTTGCTGGGCAGAGTCCTCGACGGCGTTGGCCGACCTCTGGACAACAAGGGACCGCTTCGTTCGAACCTGACCCGCCCACTGCAAAGCCGCCCGATCAACCCGATGACCCGGGCAGCCATTGAGCATCCGCTTGATGTCGGCATTCGCTCGATCAATGCCCTGCTCACTGTCGGCCGAGGTCAGCGCATGGGTTTGTTCGCCGGTTCCGGCGTAGGCAAATCGGTGCTGCTCGGCATGATGGCCCGCTATACCGAAGCCGAAGTCATCGTCGTCGGCCTGATCGGCGAACGCGGCCGCGAGGTAAAGGAGTTCATCGAACAAATTCTCGGCGAAGAAGGCATGCGCCGGGCCGTAGTGGTTGCCGCTCCGGCCGATACCGGACCACTTATGCGCCTGCAGGGCGCGGCCTATGCGACGACCATCGCCGAGTATTTCCGCGACCAGGGCAAACAGGTTCTCCTGATCATGGACTCCTTGACCCGTTACGCCATGGCCCAGCGGGAAATCGCCCTGGCCATCGGCGAGCCGCCGGCCACCAGAGGCTATCCGCCTTCGGTATTTGCCCGCCTGCCGCAACTCGTCGAGCGGGCAGGCAACGGCCCGGAAGGCGGCGGGTCGATGACGGCCTTCTATACCGTTCTGGCCGAAGGCGATGACCAGCAGGACCCGATTGCCGATGCTGCGCGGGCCATTCTCGATGGCCACATCGTGCTCTCCCGCACGCTGGCCGACGCCGGACATTACCCGGCCATCGATATCGAGCAATCGATTAGCCGCGCCATGGTCAACCTGATCGAGCCGGCCCAACTCGACCAGATTCGCCGCTTCAAGGTTCTTTTTGCCCGTTACCAGCGATCGCGCGATCTGATATCGGTTGGCGCCTACGCCCCGGGTTCGGACCCCGTTCTCGATCAGGCCATCAACCTGTATCCGCGCATGGAAGCCTTTCTTCAGCAACAACTGACCGAGCAGTCCGACTTCGCGAGCAGCGTCAGCGCGCTTTCCTCGCTATTCCCGTAAGCCATGGCCAACAAATTCTCCCTGCAGCCGCTGCTCGAACTCATGCAAAGCCGGACGGATGAAGCGACCCGGCAATTGGGTCACCTGATCGCTGCCGAGCAAAGTGCGCGCAGCCGCCTGCAGATGCTGGAGGAATATCGGGCCGACTATGCGGTCAAATTACGCGAAGCCTGTCAGCAGGGCCTGACGCCATTGGCGCTGCGCAACTATCAGGATTTTCTTGCCCGCATTGACGAAGCGATCAGCCAGCAAACACAGGCCGTTCGCCACTCCGAGCAAAACACGGCGCATGGCCAGGAAAACTGGAAAGAACAAAACAAGCGGCTGAAAGCCATTGACACCCTCTCGCTACGGCACGAAGTGCGAGAGAAGGCAATCGACAACAAGCAGCAACAGAAAATCCAGGAAGAACACACGGCTCGCAAATACGCCGTTCGCAACGACGAAGAAGGCGAATAAATCCAGGCACATGCCTTGCTTACCTTGACAACATCTCCATGCAACTCAAGGTCAGATCATGAGCATTTCGGCAGTTTCCACTTTGATTGCTGCCAGCGGCGGCAAAGCAGCCCTGCCCGGTCTCGGAGAACTGCTGACCGATTCCGGCTTGCCGCTCGATTTCGCCGCACTTCTTGCCGAGCAACTTCCGACCGCAGGCCAGGCAGAGCCAAGCTTGCTGCCAGGCGAAGCCACGCCAGCTCGGCTCAAGCCCGGGTATGACTTGCAAGCTCAACTAGCCAAGCAGGCAAGCCCGACGCCGGACAGCGGGACGCTACCCGTCATTGAAAAACAAATCGCTCCTCGTCAGGGTACGGAAGAACGTGCCGAGGACATTCTGGCTGCCCTCTCAAGCCCCTCACAACCAGCCGAAACCTTTGGGCTGTCAGCGAATACGACCATCACCGAAGGCAACGGCAAAAAGGAAGGTGACGAAAAGGATCCAAAGGCGCTCCCGCTCCCCGACCCGACCCAGACCGATCCTGGCTTGGCCGCGCAGTACATTGCCCCGCAGATTGCCACGCCGGTTCAAAATCGCCTCCCGGATCAGGTCGACCGTGAGAAGCCAAGTATTTCCGAGCGAACAAGCAAAGCTGACAATGCCAAGACGACAGCCGAGGATGACCGTCCGGCACTGCCGCAGCGAGCCAATACGGAGCTGCCCAGCGCAGCCCCGGCACTGCCGCCTGCCGCGCAGGCAGCGAAAGCCGGCGAGCCCCGGATCATTCCCCGCTCCGACAACGCCAATGCGGCAATTCTTGCCGGCGACACGAACCCCGGCAACAGCGGCAACACGCCGGCCTTCGCGACGGCACTTGCCGCCACCAGTGCCGCCGGCGCCGCGGCACCTTCCACGGCGCCAGCCCCGTCGCCTGCAGTCCACACCGCACTTGGTTCGCCGAACTGGAGCCAGGATTTTGGTAGCCGTATCGTCTGGCTTGCCAAGAACGACCAGCAGGTTGCCCAAATCAACATCAATCCCCCACGACTGGGTCCGGTTCAGATTTCCATTTCGCTCAGCGGCGACGTCGTAACCACGACATTCGCCTCGCCCCACGCCGAAGTCAGGCAGGCCATTCAGGACTCGCTGCCCCAGCTTCGTGACATGTTCTCGACCGCCGGCATCAGTCTCGGCGAAGCCAATGTCGGCAGCCAATTGCCGTCACAGAACCGCGAAGCGGCTTTTCAATTTGCCAATGAGGCCCGTACCAGCAGGGAAACCGCTATACTTTCGCCCGATAGTCACGCAAGCTCCGCCCCTTCCGGAATACCTGTTCAGCGCGGTCGGGGTTTGGTTGACCTGTTTGCGTAACCGGATTTCATGATCGACTAGAGAGGGAGAGACAATGGCCAAGGATGCCAAGCCAGCCGAAGAAGGGGCCGAAGCCCCCCCGAAAAAAAGCAAAAAACTGCTGATCATCATCCTCGCCGTCGTTCTGCTGTTGGTTCTGGGTGGCGGGGGCGCAGCCTATATGCTGCTCAAGCCGGATCCCGCCGAGGACGACGAAGAAACTGCCGACGAAACTGCCAAACCGGCTAAAAAGAAAGACAAGGAAGCGCATCCGGTCTTCATCAACCTTGATGCGTTTACTGTCAACCTCGTTCCGGAAACCGGCGATCAATATCTTCAGGTCGTGCTTTCCCTGGAGGTCGAAGACGTGGCGGCTGAGCCTGAAATCAAAGCCAAGATGCCGAAGATTCGCAACAACCTGACCCTCTTGCTGTCGTCGAAGAAGGCGTCCGAACTGTTGCCCAAGGAAGGCAAGGAGCAATTGGCGGAAGCGCTCAAGCATGAAATCAACTCCATTGTCGAAACGCCCGTGAAGAAAAAGAAAGCTGCAGCCGAAACGCCCGATGGCCCGGTCACGGCCGTTCTCTTCACTTCATTCATTATTCAGTAAGGATCCATGGCGGGAGATTTCCTATCCCAGGACGAGGTTGACGCCCTACTCAAGGGTGTCACCGGCGAGACCGACGAGCCCGACGACAGTTCGGGCGAAGGCGGCGGGATACGTTCGTACAACCTCGGCACCCAGGAACGGATCGTCCGGGGACGGATGCCGACGCTGGAGCTGGTCAACGAGCGCTTCGCACGCTATTTGCGCATCGGCCTGTTCAACTACATGCACCGCAATGCGGAAATCTCGGTGGGTCCGATCCGTGTTCAGAAATACAGCGAGTTCATCCGCAATCTGGTGGTCCCGACCAACCTGAATCTGGTCATTGCCAAGCCCTTGCGCGGCACGGCCCTGTTCGTGTTCGATCCGAACCTGGTATTTCTCGTTGTCGACAACATGTTCGGCGGCGACGGGCGCTTTCACACCCGCGTCGAGGGGCGTGATTTCACGGCCACCGAACAACGCATCATCCAGGGCTTGCTGAATGTCGTTTTCACCGAGTACAGCAAATCCTGGAAGCCAGTCTACGACATCAATTTCGAGTACATCCGCTCCGAAATGAACTCGCAGTTTGCCAACATCGCAACGCCCTCGGAAATCGTCGTCTCAACGACTTTCACGCTCGAATTCGGCGGCGCCACGGCAGACATGCACATCTGCTTTCCGTATTCGATGCTTGAGCCGATCCGCGACCTGCTCTACAGCACGATGCAAAGCGACCAGCTGTCCACCGACAAGCGCTGGATCGGCACGCTGCGCAAGCAATTGCAGGGGGCAGAAGTGGAGATTGTCGCCCACCTGGGCACCGGCAAAATTTCGCTGCGCGAAATCCTCAGTCTCAAGGAGGGCGATGTCATCCCCCTGAACCTGTCGCCGCGTATC
>PHCH01000145.1 GCA_002840785.1 Betaproteobacteria bacterium HGW-Betaproteobacteria-4
AATGGCTAAGGAAAAATTCGAGCGTACCAAACCGCACGTAAACGTCGGTACGATTGGTCACGTTGACCACGGCAAGACGACGCTGACGGCTGCGATCACGACGGTGCTGGCTGCCAAGTTTGGTGGTGCGGCCAAGGCATATGACCAGATTGACGCGGCGCCGGAAGAAAAGGCTCGCGGCATCACGATCAATACCGCCCACGTTGAATACGAAACCGCCAACCGTCACTACGCCCACGTTGACTGCCCGGGCCACGCTGACTACGTCAAGAACATGATTACTGGTGCAGCCCAAATGGACGGCGCCATTCTTGTTTGCTCCGCGGCAGACGGCCCGATGCCGCAGACCCGTGAGCACATCCTGCTCGCCCGTCAAGTTGGTGTGCCCTATGTTCTGGTTTACATGAACAAGTGCGACATGGTGGACGATGCCGAACTGCTCGAACTCGTCGAAATGGAACTTCGTGAGCTCCTCTCCAAGTACGACTTCCCGGGTGACGACACCCCGATCGTTCATGGCTCTGCCCTGAAAGCCCTTGAAGGCGACCAGTCCGAAATCGGCGAACCCTCCATCTTCCGTCTGGCGGATGCGCTGGATTCCTACATTCCGAATCCGGAACGTGCCATCGACCAACCTTTCCTGATGCCCGTGGAAGACGTCTTCTCCATCTCCGGTCGTGGCACGGTGGTTACCGGTCGCGTCGAGCGCGGTATTGTCAAGGTTGGTGAAGAAATCGAAATCGTCGGTATCCGTCCGACTGTCAAGACCACCTGTACCGGCGTTGAAATGTTCCGCAAGCTCCTTGACCAAGGTCAGGCTGGTGACAACATTGGCGCCCTGCTGCGTGGTACCAAGCGTGAAGACGTCGAGCGCGGTCAGGTTCTGTGCAAGCCGGGTTCTGTCAAGCCGCACACCCACTTCACCTCTGAAGTGTACATCCTGTCCAAGGACGAAGGCGGTCGTCACACCCCGTTCTTCAACGGCTATCGCCCGCAGTTCTACTTCCGCACGACCGACGTGACCGGCTCCATTGGAAGAAGGTCTGCGCTTCGCCATCCGTGAAGGCGGTCGCACCGTCGGCGCCGGCGTCGTCGCCAAGATCATCGAGTAATTCTGTTCTTTTAAAATCCAGGGCGAGGCTTTGCTTCGCCCTATCGCTCTTTGGAAGCAAAAAATGCAAAGCCAGAAAATTCGTATCCGTCTCAAGGCCTTCGACTATCGTCTGATCGACCAGTCCGCTCAGGAGATCGTAGAGACAGCCAAGCGTACCGGTGCTGTCGTTCGTGGTCCTGTGCCGCTGCCGACTCGTAAGCAACGTTTCGACATCCTGCGTTCGCCGCACGTGAACAAGGCTTCCCGCGATCAGTTGGAAATTCGTACTCACCTGCGTCTGATGGATATCGTTGATCCGACAGACAAGACCGTTGATGCCCTAATGAAGTTGGATCTTCCGGCCGGCGTCGACGTCGAAATCAAGTTGCAGTAATCCAGTAATTGCGGATATAATCCGCGCCTTTCGGGGGTCGCCGGCGACGGCTGCCCATTCGTTGTTTTACATCGACCGGCCAATCGCAGCCGGCGATGAGGAGAATAACCATGAGTCTAGGCCTTGTTGGTCGCAAGGTTGGCATGACTCGCCGAGTGACCCAAGTAAAAACGCCGGAGATCGATGGCTACTCAGCCATTCAGGTCGCATTCGGCAAGCGCCGTGCCTCTCGTGTTTCGAAGCCCCTTGCAGGCCATCTGGCCAAAGCGGGTGTCGAAGCCGGGCATGTGCTCAAGGAATTCCTGATCGGTGCTGATCAGCTCGCCTCTTTCAAGGCGGGCGACCAGGTTGCCGTCACCATTTTTGCCGAAGGGCAAAAGGTTGATGTGACCGGTAGCTCCATCGGTAAGGGTTTTCAGGGTGGTATCAAGCGCCACAATTTCAGTTCAAACCGTGCAACTCATGGTAACTCGCTGTCGCATAATGCGCCGGGTTCTATCGGTATGGCGCAGGATCCGGGGCGTGTTTTCCCGGGTAAGCGCATGGCCGGCCACATGGGCGATGTCCAATCGACCATGCAGGGACTGACGATTGTTCGCGTTGATGCTGACCGCCAGCTGTTGCTGGTTAAAGGTGCCGTTCCTGGTGCCAAGGGTTCCGACGTCGTCGTGCGTCCGGCAGTCAAGGGCTAAGGGGGCGACATGGAACTCAAGGTAATTAACGAACAAGGCCAGGAATCTGCCAAGCTGCAGGCTTCCGATGTGCTGTTCGGTCGCGATTTCAATGAAGCGCTGGTTCACCAGATCGTCGTTGCCTACCAGGCTAACGCACGTTCCGGCGACCGTCAGCAGAAGGATCGTTCCGAAGTCCGTCACACCACCACCAAGCCGTGGCGCCAAAAGGGTACGGGTCGTGCCCGTGCTGGTAGCAATGGCAGCCCGCTGTGGCGTGGAGGCGGTCGTATTTTCCCGAATTCTCCAGAAGAGAATTTCAGCCAGAAGGTTAACAAGAAGATGTTCCGCGCCGGCATGGCTGCGATCCTCTCCGAGTTGGCCCGCCAGGACCGTCTCGTCGTCATCGACGATCTGTCCGTTGATGCGCCCAAGACCAAGCTTTTTATGCAGAAGCTCAAGGGGCTGGGTCTCGAAGGCAAGCTTCTGGTCATCACCGACGCGCTGAGCGAGAACCTCTATCTCTCGTCGCGCAACCTGCCTAACGTGCTGGTGCTGGAAGCTCAGGAGGCCGATCCGGTTTCCCTGGTCCGCTTCCCCAAGGTCCTCGTGACCAAGAACGCCGTGGCCAAGTTCGAGGAGATGTGGGGATGAATCAAGAGCGTCTGATGCAGGTGCTGCTTGCACCGCAAATCTCCGAGAAGGCTACCTACGTTGCTGACAAGCACAACCAGGTGATCTTCCGCGTCGCTTCCGATGCAACCAAGCCGGAAATCAAGGCTGCCGTTGAGCTGTTGTTCAAGGTTGAAGTCGGTGCCGTCCAGGTAGCCAACGTCAAGGGCAAGGTCAAGCGTTTCAAGGGTGCGGTCGGTCGTCGCAAGGGTTGGAAGAAGGCCTACGTGAGCCTCAAGCCGGGCCAGGAACTGAATTTTGTTGAAGGGGGGAATGCGTAATGGCACTCGTTAAAGTCAAGCCGACTTCCCCGGGGCGTCGCGCCGTTGTTCAGGTGGTTAATCCCAACCTGCACAAGGGCAAGCCGTTCGCCCCGCTGGTCGAAGCCAAGTCTGGCAACGCCGGTCGCAACAACAATGGCCGCATTACCGTTCGCCATCAGGGCGGCGGTCACAAGCAGGCTTACCGCGTCATCGATTTCAAGCGCAATAAGGACGGCATTCCGGCCAAGGTTGAGCGCCTGGAATACGATCCGAACCGTACGGCCAATATTGCACTGCTGTGCTACGCCGACGGTGAGCGTCGCTACATCATTGCCAACAAAGGCATGGTGGTTGGTCAGGCGATCATGAGCGGCTCGGAAGCGCCGATCAAGTCGGGTAATGCTCTGCCGATCCGCAATATCCCGGTTGGTACGACTATTTGCTGTGTTGAGATGCTGCCTGGCAAGGGCGCGCAAATCGCCCGTTCCGCCGGTACCTCCGTTCAGCTGCTGGCTCGTGAAGGTTCGTATGCCCAGATCCGCCTCCGCTCCGGCGAAGTGCGTCGCGTGCATGTCGAATGTCGCGCCACCATCGGTGAGGTTGGCAACGAAGAGCACAACCTGCGCAAGTTCGGCAAAGCTGGGGCTATGCGTTGGCGTGGTATTCGCCCGACCGTTCGCGGTACAGCCATGAACCCGGTTGATCACCCCCATGGTGGTGGTGAAGGCAAGACCGGCGAAGGTCGCGTGCCAGTCAATCCGTGGGGTCAGCCCACCAAGGGTTACCGCACCCGCAGCAACAAGCGCACGAACAGTATGATCGTTCAGCGCCGTCACAAGCGTTAAGGGGTAGGAAATGGGACGTTCTCTCAAAAAGGGCCCGTTTGTTGATGCGCATCTGATCGACAAAGTCGAAGCAGTCCGCGCCACCAGCGACAAGCGCCCGATCAAGACATGGTCGCGTCGTTCGACGATCCTCCCCGAGTTCATCGGCCTGACGATTGCGGTGCATAACGGCAAGCAGCATATTCCGGTGTTCGTTACCGAAAATATGGTCGGTCACAAGCTCGGCGAGTTCTCGCTGACCCGCACGTTCAAGGGTCACACCGCCGGCAAGAAGGCCAAGAAGTAAGGAGCTGACATGGAAACTCGTGCAAATTTGCGAGGCGTACGCCTCTCTGCGCAAAAGGGCCGC
>PHCH01000030.1 GCA_002840785.1 Betaproteobacteria bacterium HGW-Betaproteobacteria-4
ACCTTATAACGCTTTCCATTTTAAGACTTTGTGCGCTGCAATAAAGTCTTCGGACCCCATGTCGCTCACATTAGAACAGGTAAAACGCATCGCCCATCTCGCCCGAATCGAGATCAGCGATGACGAAGCGTTGACCACTCAGGGTCACCTCAATGGCATCTTCCAATTGATCGAGGAGATGCAGGCAGTCGATACCCGTGGCGTCGAACCGATGGCTCATGCTCAGGATGTCAGTCAGCGCCTGCGCGACGATGCCGTTACCGAGGGCGACCGTCGGGCCGCCTATCTGGCCGTCGCCCCGGACACCGAAGCCGGTCTCTATCTCGTGCCGAAGGTGATCGAATGATCAATAAAAGCCTGAAGCAACTGGCACAGGCGCTGGCCGCCAAGCAGATTTCCAGTGTCGAACTGTCGACGCTCTTTCTCGACCGCATCGAACGCCTGAACCCGACGCTCAACGCCTTTGTTACGGTCGACCGGGAAAAAAGCCTGAAAATGGCATTGGCCGCCGATGCCCGCATCGCCGCCGGAACGGCCGGGCCGCTGACCGGCATCCCGATCGCCCAGAAGGACATCTTCTGCGCCGAAGGTTGGACGACGACCTGCGGCTCGAAAATGCTGGCCAATTTCGTCTCGCCCTACGACGCGACGGTTATCCATAAAATGCACGCCGAAGCCGGTCTGGTTTCGCTGGGCAAGACCAACATGGACGAATTCGCCATGGGATCGTCGAACGAAACCTCGTTCTTCGGCCCGGTACGCAACCCGTGGGATACCAGCCGCGTTCCGGGTGGCTCCTCCGGTGGTTCGGCCGCTGCCGTCGCCGCCCGTCTGGCGCCCGCCGCGACCGGCACCGATACCGGTGGTTCGATCCGCCAGCCGGCCGCGCTGTGCAATCTGACTGGTCTCAAGCCGACCTACGGCGTCGTTTCGCGTTACGGCATGATCGCCTTTGCCTCGTCGCTCGACCAGGGCGGCCCGATGGCCGCCAGCGCCGAAGACTGCGCGCTGCTGCTCAACACCATGGTCGGCTTCGACGAGCGCGATTCAACCTCGCTGGATCGCCCGGTCGAGGACTACACGCGCGACTTGGAAAAGCCGCTGAACGGCCTGCGCATCGGCCTGCCCAAGGAATTCTTCGGCGAAGGCTGCGATGCCGAGGTGATGGCTGCCGTGCGTGCCGCGATTGCCGAATACGAAAAACTCGGCGCGACGACGGTTGAAGTCTCGCTGCCCAATTCGCATTTGTCGGTGCCGGCCTATTACGTCATTGCCCCGGCCGAGGCCAGCTCGAACCTGTCGCGCTTTGACGGCGCCCGCTATGGTTACCGCGCTCCCGAGTACGACAATCTCGAGCAAATGTACGAAAAGACGCGGGCTCAGGGCTTCGGCAGCGAGGTCAAGCGGCGCATCATGATCGGCGCCTACGTGCTGTCGCACGGCTATTACGACGCCTACTATCTACAGGCCCAGCGCATCCGTCGCCTGATCGCCGACGATTTCGTCGAAGCCTTCAAGTCATGCGACGTGATCATGGGGCCGACCTCGCCGTCGACTGCCTTCAAGCTCGGCGAAAAGGCGGCCGATCCGGTCCAGATGTACCTCTCGGATATCTACACCATCGCTGTGAATCTGGCCGGTTTGCCCGGCATGTCGATTCCCTGCGGCTTTGTCGGCGGTTTGCCGGTCGGCTTGCAATTGATCGGCAATTATTTTGCCGAAGGGCAACTGCTCAACGTGGCCCATCGCTACCAGCAGGCGACCGACTGGCACCAGCGCCGGGCGTCCGGTGTCGAATAAGATGTGGCGACGTGCCCTGATGGTCGTTTGCGTCCTTGCAGCCGGTTGTGCCGAGGTCGAGAAGCAGCCGGACGTCGCGCCTGAGCCGCCGGTGCAGCCGGAAACGCCGCCTGTCAGCAGCGAGCCGAAGCTCAAGAACTCGACGCTCAAGTACTTGGCCAAGCGGAATCTGAAGCCCATGCCGACCCGGCCGCTCAATGTCCGGTCGCGCTGTTCGCACAAGGATGCCGTTGGCACGCAAACCCGTCTCGACCTGCTGGTCAAGGAGGCTTCGGTCAAGACTTTCAAGGCCGAGGTCAGCATGAAGGGCCACGGCACCTGCCACTTCAATCTGAACGAATTCGATCAGGTCGAGAAGCTGCCGCAGGCGCTATTGCGTCACAAGACGCAGTCCGGCTGTCTGGTCCGCATGTGGGAGCAGGGGCCGAAAGTGACCATCGCCTTCAATAGTTGCGCCAAGTCCTGCGATGGGCAGGCCTTCGACTATCTCTGGCCGATCATGGTCGAGGCGAAGAGCGGGCAATGTTTCTGAAACGGATGAAGCTATGAATCAGTGGGAAGTAGTCATCGGCATCGAGACGCACGCACAGTTGGCGACGGTTTCGAAGATTTTCTCCGGCGCCTCGACGGCCTTTGGCGCCGAGCCCAACACCCAGGCCTGCGCGGTCGACCTCGCTTTGCCGGGCGTTTTGCCGGTCCTCAACAAGAAGGCGGTCGAGTGCGCCATCCGCTTCGGTCTGGCCATCGGCGCCGAAGTCGCCCGGAAGTCGGTCTTTGCCCGCAAAAACTATTTTTATCCGGATCTGCCCAAGGGTTACCAGATCAGCCAGATGGATCTGCCCGTCGTCGTTGGTGGTCATATCACGCTGCAGGTTGGCCAGGGCGACAAGGCTTATGAAAAGGTGGTTCGCCTGACGCGCGCCCATCTCGAAGAGGATGCCGGCAAGTCGCTGCACGAAGATTTTCACGGCAAGTCGGGCATCGATCTCAATCGCGCCGGTACGCCGCTGCTCGAAATCGTTTCCGAGCCGGACATGCGATCGAGCGACGAAGCCGTTGCCTACGCCAAGGCGCTGCATGCGCTGGTGCAATGGATCGGCATTTGCGACGGCAACATGCAGGAAGGTTCGTTCCGCTGCGACGCCAACGTTTCGGTGCGTCCGAAAGGCCAGGCTGAATTCGGCACGCGGCGCGAAATCAAGAACCTCAACTCCTTCCGTTTCCTCAAGGAAGCCATCGACTTTGAAGTCCAGTGGCAGATCAACGAAATCGAGGAAGGCCGCCGGATCCAGCAGGCCACCGTGCTGTTCGACCCGGATAGCGGTGAAACCCGCATGATGCGCAGCAAGGAAGACGCGCACGACTACCGCTATTTCCCCGACCCCGACCTCCTGCCGCTGGTCAGGGCGAGCTACCGGAGTTGCCGGGCCAGATGCGCGAGCGTTTCGTCAGCGAATTCGGCCTGTCCAACTACGATGCAACGACACTGACGGCCAATTCCGAAATTGCCGCTTTTTTCCAGTCGACCGTAGCAATTGCCGGAAAGCAGAACGCCAAGCCCTGCGCCAACTGGGTCATGGTCGATCTCGCCGCCCGCCTTAACAAGGACGGCAAGGAAATCAGCGAATCGCCGGTGTCGGCCGCCCAACTGGCCGGCCTGATCCTGCGCATCGCCGACAACACCATCTCCAACAACATCGCCAAGAAGGTTTTCGAGGCCTTGTGGAATGGCGAAGGGGCGACGGCCGACGCCATCATCGACCAGCAGGGACTCAAGCAGATTACCGACAGCGGTGCTATCGAGACCCTGGTCGACGACGTGCTGGCGGCCAATCCAGCCAATGTCGCAGAATTCAAGGCGGGCAAGGAAAAGGCTTTCAATGCACTGGTCGGCCAAGTCATGAAGGCGGCCAAGGGCAAGGCCAATCCGCAGCAGGTCAACGACCTGCTCAAGCAGAAACTGGCGGGCTGATCAACGAATTGGCGCGGGCGTTGCCGGTAGCGGCCGGCGCGTCAATTCGAAATAGCGCTTGCGGTCAGCGTCATACTTGGCCTTGATGATCTCGAAATCGCGCTTCTTGATCTCCAGCAAGTCCTGCTGGAGTTTGATCTCGTGGTCAATGGCGCGCAAATCCCGCTCCAGATCGGGCGGCAAGGCCTTCTTCTTGTAGAACTCGGCCTCGTTTTCAAATTTCTTGCGCTTGGTGCGTGCCTGGTCGATGCGTGCGATCGTCGCCAGAATCGCGAGATTCACGTCGGCCTCCGCCTTGCGCTGGGCCAGATCGATATCCTCGGGCATCGAATAAGTATCGAGCAAGGCCTGATCGCGCCGTCGCTGCTGGCGGCTCGCAGCCTCTAGCTCTTTGCGTCGCTTGTCTTCGACAAGCCGCTCGGCCTTTTCCTCGGGCGTCAGTGCCGCGCCGACTTCCTTGATCAGGTTGCCGCCGCTGTCCAGCACACGATAGGCGCGCCCGCGACACTGCTCCGGCAAAACGTCGCTGCATACCCGGCGCCCCGTGTTCGGGTCATGGCAGCAGTAAAACTCGCCCGTTGCCTGGGCCGAACCCAGCGACAGCAGCAACAACGGGGCAAGGAGCAACTTATGCATGGATGCCGTACTGCTCGCGGTAACGGGTGACTGCGTCACGGTGCACCGCGAATTCCGGATGATGGGCGAGGAAGGAGAGCAGGTCACTGAGTCCGGCCACGGCGATGACCGGGATGCCATAGTCGCGCTGGACTTCCTGTACCGCCGACAATTCGCCCTGGCCGCGTTCCTGGCGGTCGAGGGCGATCAGAACGCCGGCCGGGGTAGCCCCGGCGGCTCGAATAAGCTCGACAGATTCGCGGACCGAAGTGCCGGCCGAAATGACGTCATCGACAATCAGGACGCGGCCGGTCAGGGGCGCGCCAACAATGTTGCCGCCTTCGCCATGATCCTTGGCTTCCTTGCGATTGAAGGCGAAAGGAAAATTCCTGCCGCGTTGAGCGAGGGCGACGGTGATCGCAGCAACCAGTGGAATACCCTTGTAGGCCGGGCCAAACAACATGTCGAACTCGACACTGCCGGCTTCGGCGGCTTTCGCGTAGAATTCGGCGAGACGGCCAAGCGAGTTGCCGTCGTTGAACAAACCGGCATTGAAGAAGTAGGGCGAGAGCCTTCCCGCCTTGGTCTTGAATTCGCCAAAGCGCAATACCTGGCAGCTCAGCGCAAATTCAATGAAATCCTGACGAAAATCCATATTTTTCCATTCTCTACGGCCGGGAAAACTGCGCCGATCATTGCACAATGTTACGCATCATCTCCCTGAATCTCAATGGTATCCGCTCCGCCTGGAGCAAAAATGTCCTGCCCTGGGCCATTGCTCAGGACGCTGACGTCTTCTGCCTGCAGGAACTGAAAGCACAGTTGCCCGATTTGACGCCGGAAATGCTGGCGCCGAATGGGATGCACGCGTTCTACCACTGTGCCGAAAAGAAGGGCTACAGCGGCGTCGGCATCTGGAGCAGGCAGGCGCCCGACCGTGTTGTCGAGGGCTTCGACGGTGGCGAGTTTGACGCCGAGGGGCGCTACATTCGGGCTGATTTCGGCAATCTGTCCGTTATTTCACTCTACCTGCCATCCGGCTCTTCATCTCCCGAGCGTCAGGAAGCCAAGTTTCGGTTTCTCGACGTGTTTTTCCCGAAAATGCTCGAGTTGCGTGCCGAAGGCAGGGAAATTGTCCTGTGTGGCGACTGGAACATTGCGCATCAGGCGATAGACCTCAAAAACTGGAAATCGAACCAGAAAAACTCAGGCTTCCTGCCTGAAGAGCGCGCCTGGCTCAGTCGGGTGTTCGATGACCAGGGGTGGGTCGACGTCTATCGTCGCCTTTATCCCGATGCGGGCGATTCCTGCTATACGTGGTGGAGCAATCGTGGCCAGGCTTGGGCCAAGAATGTCGGCTGGCGCATCGATTACCAGATCGCTACTCCCGGAATCGCCACGACAGCCGCCAAGGCTGAAGTCTACAAGGCTGCGCGATTTTCCGATCATGCGCCGCTTATCGTCGACTACGATCTTGATATGCATTCAAAGTGAATTGATTTCGCTGCCTGCTAGGGATACCCTGTAGTCCTGCTTAACTGTCCAACGAGGTTGAAAAATGTCCGAACAATTGACTGCTGCCAACAAGGAAAGACTGGTCTCCGATTTGAAGGTCGTCATTTCCGATACGGAAGAACTTCTGCGAGCCACAGCCGGTGCCGCCGGTGAAAAGGTTGGCGAACTGCGTGAGCGTCTGGGCGTGCGTCTGCGTGACACGAAGGAGCGTGTTCTCGACCTCGAGGTCGCTGTGGTCGACAAGACCAAGGCCGCCGCCCGCGCCACCGACGACTTCGTGCACGAGGAACCTTGGAAGGCCGTTGGCGTTGCTGCCGCGCTGGGTCTTGCGCTGGGTGTGCTGATCGGTCGTCGCTAAGCGAATGGCCGATCAGGCAGGCGGTGAAGCGGGCCGCGAAGGCCTCTTCGCCGCCCTGAAGAATAGCCTCGCAACACTCGTTGCGATTGGCAAGACGCGTGCCGAACTCCTTGTCACAGAGCTAGAGGAAGAGAAACTTCGTCTCATGTCGCTGTGGTCCAAGGCGATCGGCGCGGCATTCATGCTGGCCGTTGGTATCGTCTTGGCAATTTTTTGCCTGGCTCTGGCTTTTTGGGAGCAGCGCGTTATTGTTTTCGGAATATTTGCGGCTCTGTTCATCGGTGGCGCCCTGTATCTGATCGCCTCGCTCAAACGACAGACGGCGCAACCCAGTAAGATGTTTCGGGCAAGCCTGTCCGAACTCGAAGCCGACATGGCGTTGTTGCGTCGCTATCGCAAGAAATCGGAATGAACCCGAAATTATTGGAGCTTGCTACCCGGCATGGCGCGCTGAAAGCTCGTATCGATGAGCAGCGCCGTACTTTGGCGCAACATTCCGTTCCGCTTCAGGCAGCGTTCGCTCGTGGTGATACGGTTCTCCGGGGTGTCGACTGGCTGAAGCATCATCCTGCCGCAATCGGGGCCGCTGTTGCCTTGGCCGTCGTGGTCCGCCCGCGGCGCACGGCGCGTTGGGTGCGGCGGGGGTTTTTCCTGTGGCGAGGTTGGCGGTCCATCCGCGCTTCCTTGGTCGGTGCGCGTTGAGTTCGGGGGATTCGGCAGGCGAAGAGATCGTATCGCTGCCGGGATGGTGGCGACAGATGGTTGCCTCGCAGCGCCGGCAAACACGCCGGGTTCTGGCTGAGCTGATCGCAACCCGCGGCATCATGCCGTTGTTGATGAAGGTGCGTAATGGCGGCCACTGGTCTTCGGATGAAAAGCTCGAACTCATCCGGCATCTGCGCCGTATGGTTCGTCTTTCACCTTATCTGATCGCCTTGGTCCTGCCTGGCTCCATCTTGTTTCTGCCAGTTTATGCGTGGTGGCTGGACCGGCGTCGTGTCAGGCGCGGCGAGTAGCCTCGGCAGGAGATTCGTTCCAGGGAGCGACTTTCAGCAACAACATCATTCCCGGGACAGCGAGCATTACACATAGCCAGTAAAAGTTGGTCCATCCCAATGTTTCGACCAGCCATCCGGCCGAAGCATTGATAAACGTGCGAGGCACGGCCGCCAGGCTCGTGAACAGCGCCATCTGGGTGGCCGTGTAGGCCGGATGCGTCGAACGGGCGATGAAGGCAACGAACGCCGCCGTCCCCAGGCCGACCCCCAATGCTTCAAGGCTGATCACGAAGGCCAGCGACAGTCGTTCGCTAATACCGATGCTGTCAAAATGCCCTTGGGCGGCCAGCCAGGCAAAGCCGAAAATGGACACCAGTTGGACTACGCCGAACAGCCAGAGAGCCCGGTTGATTCCCAGGCGGATCATCCACAGGCCGCCGAGCAGGGCACCGATCACCGCCGGCCATAAGCCCGCATGCTTGGCGATGATGCCAATATCGGTCTTGGTGAAACCCATATCGAGGTAAAACGGGGTGGCCAGCGCCGTGCAAAGACTGTCACCCAGCTTGTAGAGAAAAATGAAGCCTAGGACCATGACGGCGCCGCGCCAACCTTGTCGGCCCATGAATTCATGGAACGGTTCGGTGACTGCCTGGCGCAGGGTTTTGGGAGCACCCTTGACGAGAGGCTCACTGACCAGCCAGGCCATGACCATTCCCGGAATCATGAAGGCACCGGTAATCCAGAATACTTCGTTCCACGGCAGGCGGTCAGCCAGGATCAAGGAGAGCGATCCCGGGATGAGTCCGGCGATTCGATAGGCATTGACGTGGACGGCATTGCCCAGGCCCAATTCGCTATCGTTCAGAATTTCGCGCCTGAAAGCGTCGACCGCAATATCCTGCGTTCCGGACAGGAAGGCGAGTAGCGTGGCGAGCCACAGGATGGGCCAGATGCTTTCTTTCGGGTCCAGGCCGCCGAGCGACCCGATGACGAACAACAGACCGACCTGGGTAATCAGCATCCAGCCTCGGCGCCGGCCGAATCCGGGAACGCTGAAACGGTCAAGGAGCGGGGACCACAGGAATTTCCAGGTGTAAGGAAACTGGATCAGTGCGAAGAACCCGATGGTTTTTAGATCAACCCCTTCGCTGCGTAGCCAAGCCGGTAAAAGGTTGAGTAAAAGATATAGCGGCAGGCCAGAACTAAAACCGGTAAAGATGCAGATCAGCATCTTCCGGCTGAGCAGCGCGGCAAGCCAGGCCGGCATCAACGGTGTTGCGTCAGTCGATAGACTGCCAGACTGCCGAGAAAGTTGACTTCACTGGTGACCGGCTTCCCCTCTTCATCAAGGACGCTGCGCTCACGAATGATCAAGCCCATCTTGGCGCACAGAGCTTCAAAATCGAGCAGGGTGAAGAAGCGGACATTGGGCGAGTCGTACCACTGGTATGGGAGGTCTTCGGAAACCGGCATGCGGCCGTCGAGTACCGAGCGCAGATTCTTCCAGTAGGCAAAATTGGGAAAGGAGACAACCGCCTCGCGTCCGACGCGGAGCATTTCACTCAGGATACCCTCGGTGTGACGAACGGTTTGCAGGGTGCGCGACAGCACAACATGGTCGAAAGCCTGATCGGCGAATTCGTCGAGGCCGCGCTCCAGGTTGCCCTGAATGACATTGATGCCATTCCTGATGGCGGCGAGCACATTGGCGTCGTCAATTTCGACGCCGACGCCCTTGACGCCACGCTGTTCGATCAGGTGTTTGAGTAGTGAGCCATCGCCGCAGCCGAGGTCGAGTACGCGGTGGCCAGGCTCTATCCAGCCAGCGATTAACTCAAAGTCGGGGCGCCCCAGAGTGTGCGTCATAGCTTGATGTTCCGCAGGTAGGCATCGATCACGCCATGATAGTGGGCATCTTCCATTAGGAAAGAGTCATGGCCAAAGTTGAGGTCGATTTCCGCATAGGAAACATTGCGCCCATTGGCCAGCAGGGCTGCGACAATTTCCTTGGAACGCGCTGGCGAAAAGCGCCAGTCGGTCGTAAATGAAGCGATCAGGAAGTTTGCCTTGCTGCGGGCCATGGTGGCAGTCAGGTTTCCATTGTCTTCGCGCGACGGATCGAAATAGTCCAGCGCCTTGGTCATCAGCAAGTAGGTATTGGCATCGAAATATCCGGCGAACTTGTCGCCTTGGTAGCGAAGATAGGACTCCACCTCGAATTCAACATCAAAACCAAAGGAGAAGGCACTGTTACGAAGGTCGCGGCCAAATTTTTCGCCCATCTGGTCGTCAGACAAATAGGTGATGTGACCGAGCATGCGAGCCAAGCGCAGGCCGCGAACTGGTCTAGTGTTGTATTCGTAATAGTTGCCGCCGTGGAAATCGGGGTCGGTCAGGATCGCCTGACGGGCGACGTCGTTAAAGGCGATGTTTTGCGCCGATAGCTTGGGCGCGGCAGCCACTACGATGGCGTTGCGTACTCGCTCGGGATAGGTGATGCTCCAACGCAACGCCTGCATGCCACCAAGGCTGCCGCCCATGACGGCAGCCCAGCTCTCAATACCGAGGCGGTCCGCCAATCGTGCCTGGGAGTGAACCCAGTCATTGACGGCAACAATCGGAAACTCGGCGCCCCAGGGTTTGCCGGTCGAGGGGTTGATCGACGAGGGGCCACTGGAGCCATGGCAACCCCCCAGATTGTTGAGTCCAACGATGAAGAATTTGTCGGTATCGAGCGGTCGGCCAGGGCCGACGATGTTGTCCCACCAGCCAACATTTTCGGGTTGATCGGCGTAGTGACCTGCGACATGATGGTGGCCGGAAAGCGCATGGCAGACCAGAATGGCATTGGATTTGGCTGCATTGAGTGTGCCGTACGTCTCGAAAACCAGATCATAGGCGGGCAGAATCCCGCCGCTACGCAAATGCAATGGCTGATCGAAGTGGGCGCGCTGTGATTCGACGACACCGACGGATTGTCCTGGCATGCTGTTCCTGAAAACAAAAACCCAGTTGGCCTTAAACGTGAACTCGTCGGGCGAACTGGGTGGTTCCCGTTTTAGCTGAATTTATTTTGCGCCCGCAATCAGAGCTCAAATCGGCGCTGCCGGGAACGCCCCGACGCCAGCAGACGATACCCAGCGGGACGTGAAAAGTCAATGAAACGCACGGCTTATCCAATTGGTGGTAGCGTTGCCAAGATTTGATAAAATCCCAAGAAAACATATTTCTAGAAAGCTTTGGCCACAATGCTGGATCAACGGCGGCATCAACGAATTCGGTTCGGCAACTTGCCTAAAGTCAGTATTGGCTTTGCGGGGGCGATTGGCGAAGGGCTGATTGAAAACCTCTCTCTGTCCGGTTTGATGGTGCGGACGGAGATGCCGCTCGAAATTTCGCACAATATCGGCTGTGAGTTTAGTGTCTTTGGCTCACCGCTGATCGACGTGCCGGCAGCGGTTGTCAGCCGTGTCGGCAACCTGTTTGGCGTTCGTTTTCAAACCGGGCCGATCAACCAGATTTTGATTGATGATGCCATCAATACCGCGCTGGCTTCCGGCAATGCCTCGATTCTTTCCGTGCATGAGTCAGGGGGCAAAAAAATCATGCGCATCATCGGTGGATTCGGCAGTTCCCTGCGCAATGACTTCATGCATGCTTTGACCAGGGTTGGCGTAGACGAAATCAATCTCGATGGCGTCACTCAGGTGGACCAGTCAGGACTGGCGCTATGCCTGGTGGCTTGTAACCGGCACGGCGTAAAGCTTGGTGCCCAATCATCCTGTTTCGCCGAAGCCTGGAAGCAGGCATTGGCGGTGCCGGGCGGGATCGAGAAATTGGAGATGCCTGGTTGTGATCGTTAGAACGGGCAATATGCGAGGCGTGTCGCTGGCCATAGCGCTGGCGGGCATCTGGATGAGTGCCCCTGTCTGGGCTGTGGACGAGGACGCCTACTTCAGCGAGTTGCCTATTGTCGCATCGGTCAGTCGTCTGCCGCAGAGACTGGCTGATGCTCCTGCTGCAGTAACCGTAGTCGACCGCGACATGATCAAGGCCTCCGGGGCTCGTGATCTGAACGATATTTTCCGTCTGGTGCCTGGGTTCCAGACCTATCCGAATAATACGGAGTCGGCGCGTGCGACCTACCATGGCATGGGCGATGGGGATTATTCGTCTCGAGTCCAGGTGCTTATAGATGGGCGATCGATGTATTCGCCATTGTTTGGCGGCGGGGTTAACTGGGCGACATTGCCGGTAGCGCTAGAGGATATTGAACGTATCGAGGTCGTGCGCGGGACAAATGCTGTTTCCTACGGCAGTAACGCCTTTCTCGGGGTGGTCAACATCGTGACTGTCGATCCAGCCCTGGCGCGCGGCTTCTCGGTGTCATCCAGTTACGGCAACCAGAATGTTCGCGACTACGGATTTCGGATGGGCGGAAAAATCGGCGAAGCCGGAGATTTTCGGTTCACTTACAAGCAACAAAATGATGATGGTCTGACGAATCGCTATGACTGGATCGATTCCTACTTTTCCAGATTGTTTGATGTTCGTGCGGACTTTGTGTTGAGTGATAGGGACAGCCTGCAGTTTAATATGGGCACGGTTGACGGGGTAACCCAGAACGGCCGGTATAAATTGCAGGGCGGTATATGGCATGAGAATCCGGAAAATCCGATGCGGCAAATGCGCCAGTCGGATACCTATGCCCAAGTAATTTGGCGCCGTGTTTTTTCCGCTGATTCGGATATCCAGTTTCGTTATTCCTATGTAGTTGATCGTTCCGATGATGCATTCACGATTTTTGGCTTGCATATCAATCAATCCGGCGATGAGGGCATGCGACATGAGTTCGAGGCGCAGCACAGTTTCAAGATTGACAGTTCCATTCGCGTGGGTTGGGGCGGTGGTTGGCGCGAAGATGCGATGCGTTCGGAATGGTCGTTGCCGGGTATGGGTGAGGTCCATCGCAGCATAGGTCGCGTTTTTGGTAATCTGGAGTGGCGGCCGTCTCAGTGGTTCACCGGTAATGCCGGCATGGCGCTCGAGGATGATTCGTTCGCCGGGATGCATTTTTTGCCGCGGGTCAGCAGCAATTTCCATGTGACGCCCGAGAACACCTTGCGCTTGGGCTATTCACGGGCTTATCACACCGGAAGTACGGTTGATTACCGGAGCCAGCAAAGGGCCTTCGGCGTTTCCTATTACAGTGCACGCCCCGACCTGATGGCGACAGAGGGCCTGGATACTCTCGAGGCGGGGTATCTGGGTGACTGGCGAGACTGGCGCGCCAGTCTTGATGTCCGGATATTCAGCGAGCGGATCCGGAATCGCCTGTACAAGATTGACATGGATACAAGCAATCCTCTGATCGGATTGTCGACAGTGCCCATTCAGGATGTCGAAATACAAGGGGTTGAATACCAGTTCAAATGGCAGCCTTTTGATACAACACGCCTTGCCTTGACTCAGACCTTTGCGAATATTTCGAGTGACTACCTTGCTTCTGCGCTTGCATTAAGCAATTCAACTTTGACTACGACCAAAGCGATTCAGATTCGGGAATTGACTGAGCGCTCGATGCCTTCACGATCAACGTCGTTGCTGTTGATCCAGAAATTGCCGCTCGGACTGGAGTTTTCAACTGCCGGTTATTGGCAGGAGTCGATGAAGTGGAGCACGAACACGACTGCACAACGTTATCGTCGTTTTGACATGCGCCTTGGTTATCCTTTCCGATCAGGCGGGTTGGCAGGTGAGATTGCCCTGACTGTACAAAGTCTTAATGGTGCTCATAACGAGTACAAAGGGCCGAATCCCGACGATACCAATCCGAATCCGGACGGACGTATCGTCGAGCGCCGCCAGTGGGTCAGCCTGCGTCTCGATTTTTGATCGGTATTTCCGGCTAGGCGGAGCGCATGACTGCGCCTTCCAGCCAGACTTCAAATGGTTCGCTGGGGGCGACGGCTTTGCCTTCGGCAAAGTCGATGCCGAGGTTGCGTAGTTGTTCCAGGTTCTCGAGATCGTCAACGCCGTCGGCGATTGTATGGATATCCTGGTCGGCGGTAATTTCCTGAACGGCGCGCAATAGTGCGGTCGACGCACGATTTCCACCCAATTCGCGGGTCAGGCTGCGGCTCAGTTTGACGTAGCTCGGTGTGATGCTGCGCAAATGGGTGAATGAAGACAGGCCGCCGCCAAAATCGTCCAGTCCGATCTGGCAGCCGAGTGCTCGTATCTGGCGGGAAAATTCCATGGCCTGGCTGGTCAGAAGGGTCAGCGTGTCTTCCGAAAAAATGAAGCACAAACGGTTTCCTGGCAGGTTTCTACTGCTCAGGCTACGCGTGATGTAGTCGATCGTTTCCGTGGCGCCTACTGAGGTACGAGAGAGGGGGACTATGCAATGCAACATCCTCTTCTGATTTCTGGCGCGCGCCAGCGCGGCTATGGCGGTATCGATGAGGCGTTGGTCGATGGCCGGGGCGAGGTCGTAACGTTCGGCAGCATCGCTCAGCGCCGATAGCGTTACCGGCGGCTGGCCGGGTTCGTTGAGGCGCGCCGTCAGTTCAACAAGATGGTTTCCCGACGGGTGTTGCAGCGCGCGTAGCGGCATAGCTTCGATCAGAAGCCGGTCGTCGGCCAAGGCGTTGGCAATTCGGCTGGCCCAGTTGCTGGTTTCCTGGCGACGGTCGGGGTTGAGCTGGGTTTCCTGTTCGCAGACGCGGTTGCGGCCGCTTTCCTTGGCGCGATGGCAGGCTGCGTCGCCGGTCGCGAGGATTTCGTTGATGTTGCGGACCTTGCGAGTGACCGTGGTCAGGCCGACGCTGGCCCCGATGGCGAAGACCTTGTCCTGCCAGATAAAACGATAGGCTGCAGCGAGGCCGCAGATGTCTTCGGCAACCTGGTTGGCGCGCGGGCCGCTGCAATTGGCCAGCATGATGCTGAATTCGTCGCCGCCCAGGCGGGCCAGGGTGTCGTCTTCGCGCAGGCGTCCCTGGAAGAGCAGGGCCATCTGGCGGAGCAGTTCGTCTCCGGCCAGGTAGCCGCAGTTGTCGTTGACCTGTTTGAAGCGGTCGAGGTCGAGGAAGAGTACGGCGAATTCTTCGCCACCGGCTTGAACGCTGGCCAGCGCTTTCTCCAGCCGGTGTTCGAATTCGCGGCGGTTGAGCAGGCCGGTCAGGGCATCGTGCCGGGCCTGGAAGGCGAGTTGGGCGGTTGCTTCCTCAATGCGGGCCTGCATTGAAAAATGCACTTCCTCGATGTGCGCGGCCATTTCGTTGAAGCCATTTTCGAGGATGCCGATTTCACCGCTCGAGGTGGCGGGAACCCGCGTGTCCAGGCGCCCTGACGACATGTGGTGTATGGCCTGGACCAGGCGCATGACCGGCCGGGCGAGGTTGTCGGCCATGGCAATGGCGAGGGCAGCCAGGATGAGCAGGCCGAAGAGCACGATCATGAGTCCGCGCTGCAGCAGTTCGCGTTGCCGGTTGGCCAGTTCGCTCTTGTCGAACTCGACAAACACATGGCCGATGACCTCCGGCGGGAGGACTTTGCTGCCGAGGCTTGGTTCGAATAGCACGTCGGTTTCGCTGATCGAGCGTTTTACCGGGGCGCCGAAGGCGATCCAGTATTCGGTTTCGCCAACGATTACGGGTTCGCTCAGGGCGCGCCGAAGATCTTCGGCAGCCAGGGAGACCCGGCCGCTGACTGCGATGGTGCGGCCTTTCTGGTTGACGATGACGGTGGCCTTGACGCCGGATTCCTGAACCGTCGCCTGGGCCAGGGCGTGCAGGCTTTCGAGTTGCCCGGCGATGATGCCGTATTCGCTGACCGGGGCCAGGTAGCGAACGGTGGATAAGCCTTTGGCGCGGAGTTCGCCTTCCAGGGTCCGGATGCCGCTGTAGGTGAAATAGCCGACCAGAACGATGGCGATCAGCGTACTGGGCAGCAGCGTGAGGAGTAGCAGACGGTGGCGGAGGGTGAGGTGGTTCATGGGGTCTCCCTGTCTGCACCCATGGCCCGCCGGATGGCGGCCTCGTCGGGAAGGTTGAGGCCCAGTGAGAGGGCGACATTGCTGTTGATGGCGATGGCGAAATGGCTTGGCCCGACGGGGGCGGCGAGATTGGTTCCGTTGGCGATGACAAGCTCCGCTGTCTGGCGGGCTATTTGAACCGGGGTGCTGTGCAAGGCGGCGAGTGCGCCGGCATTGACGAAGGCGGGGGAGTAGCCGATGACCGGCCGCTGGTAGCGAAAGGCGGTGATGAGAATGGGCTTGATGTTGTTGCGCTGGTATATCCGGCTGTCGGGAATGGCGAGCAGGACATTGACCCGGCCGAGTAGCGCATTGAGTGCCGGGAGCAATAAGCTTTTACTGTCGCTCTCTTCGTTATCCAGGGTCAGGCCGGCATTGCTCAAGGCCTGACGGTAGGGGGCGGCGGCACTTTTTGTCTCGCTGCTGACGAGCATGCCGACGCGTTTCTGGCCAGGGAGCAGCAGGTTGATGAATGCCGCCTGACGGGCCGGGGGTTGATCGAGGTAGATGGCGGTGATGCGACCGGGACGGCGGAATTCGGCGAGTATTTTTTCGTAGCTTTGCCGGGGCAGGAGGGTGGCGATGATCGGCGGGTTGTCGCTCCGGCCCAGTGTCTTGCGCAAGGCGTCGCTGCCGACCGTGACAACGAGGTCGGACTTTCCGGCTAGCGGGGGCAGCGAGTCGGCCGCGTGGCTGGCCGCAATGGTCCAGGTTGAACCGGCCAGTGCTGTTTCCAGGTGTCCGGCGTACTCCTCATAGACACCTTCGCGCTCGCTGAGAACGAGCGCAATGCTGCCTCCCCAGGCTAGCGGTGCCAAGGAAAACAGGGAGATGAGCGCAAACAAGGCGTACCGCAGCATTGTCTGCATATTGCCTTAGCGACTATGCCATGGCAATTGTGGTTTTATACAATTCAGTGATTTTTGATGAAATTTTTCATCTGTTCCGTGACGTTTTTCACGGGCGTCGCAAAGGCGAATTTTTTGACGAAGCTGCCGTCGGGGCCGAGCAGGATCAAGCCGGCCGAGTGATCGACGGCATAGCGATCGGCCGGGGTGCCGGGTTCGCGTACCTTGGCGTAGCGAATCTTGAAGTTGTCCGCCGCGTGGCGGACCAGGGATGGCGAAGCGGTCAGGCCGAGGATGCGGGGGTCGAAGAACTCGGTGTAGGTTTTGAGGATCTTGCCGGTGTCGCGTTCCGGGTCGACCGAAATGAAGATGGCTTGAACGTGGCTGGCCTCGTCGCCCAGTTGTTTGAGGATTTCGGCCATTTCGACCAGGGTGGTCGGGCAGATGTCCGGGCAGTAGGTGTAGCCGAAGGCGATGAGCTGGAAGCGGCCGCGAAAATCTTCGCTGGTGATCGAGCGGCCGTTCGGGTCTTGCAGCAGGTAGCGCGGGTTGATGCTGGAGGCGTTTGCTGCGCTGAGCAGTTCGAGGCTCGGGGGCGCTTGGGCGAACAGCGGGCCGGTGCCAAGAACGAGTAGCAGGGCGGCGACGAGGCGGATCATTTGGCTTGGCCAAAACTCGCTTGCAGGCGTTTTTCGGCGGCGGCCATGTCGCTGGCCAGTGATGCCGGGTCCGGGCAGGCGACGCCTTTGCCTTGCTCGAGGTAGGCGGCGTTGGTGGCGCTTTCAAAGGTTTCGCCATAGCCGCGGGTCTTCGGCGCGGTGGTGATGATGGCGTTGCGGGCGCGGGCGACCAGGGCTGGTTGCTGGCAGGCGAGGGCGATGCCGTTGAGGCGGCCGAGGGTTTCGACGGCGGCGGCGCCTTCATCGGCGGCCAGTGCGGTGTTGGCGACGGCGCACAGGGTCAGGGCGAGCAGTGGGGCAAAGATCTTCATGGCGCGAGTCCTCGAGGTTGAAGGACGATTATAGGGAAGGCGCCGGGGCAGACCTTTTCACAGATCAAAAATGGCGAGTAATTGTGGCAGGCCTTCGCTGATCGCCACCGGGCCGGGGGTCAGGATGATGGCTGATTTGATTTCATGCATGTTTTTCCGGTTGACCGCAGGAATGGCATCCCAGCCGGGCCGGGCGGCGACGCGTTCGGGGCGGAAGTGCTTGCCGCACCAGGAGCCGATGATGATGTCCGGAGCGCCGGCGATGACGTCTTCCGGCGTCGGCCGGCGGTCCTTGGCGAGCGGCGAGCGGGCCTGTTCGGCGAAGATGTCTTCGCCGCCGGCGATTTCGATGAGTTCGGAGGCCCAGCGGATGCCGCTGATCAGCGGTTCGTCCCATTCCTCGAAGTAGACGCGCGGCTTCTTGCCGGTTTTGGCGAAACGTTCGGCGGCGATGGCGCGGGCTTTTTCAATTTCGGCCTCCAGCCCGGCGACGATCTCCAGTGCCTTGGCCTCGGCGCCGACCAGTCGGCCGACCGTTTCAATCATGCCGAGAATGTCCTCGACGCTGCGTGTGTTGAAGGCGTAAACCGGCACGCCGGCTTTGATCAGGTCGCGCGAAATCTCGCTTTGCAGGTCGGAGAAGGTCAGCACGAGGTCGGGCTGAACGGCCAATATTTTCTCGATGTCGCCGCTCGTGAAGGCGAAGACCTTGGGCTTTTCCTTGCGCGCTTCGGGCGGGCGCACGGTGTAGCCGGAAATGCCGACGATGCGGTCCTGCTCGCCGAGGGCGTAGAGCACTTCGACGGTTTCCGTGGTCAGGCAGACGATGCGTTGCGGCGTGCGGCTCATTTGGTTGGCCTCCGGCTGCGCGCGACGTCGAGGTGGGCGCAGAGCTTTTCGGTGCCGTCGAGGATGCGCGGTGTGTGGCGTTGCATGATGTCCGGGTTGATGTGGAACAGGTTGTCGCGTTTGACGGCGGTCATCCGAGTCCATTTGTCCCAGTCGTGCAGCCATTCCGGCCTGGCGTCGCCCATGCCGGTGGCGATGATGGCTTCCGGGTCGGCTTCGAGCACGGCCTCGACGGTGACGTTGGGGGCCATTCGCTGAATGTGGCCGAAGATGTTTTCGCCGCCGCAGATCTTGATCGCGTCGCTGATGATCTGCGGGCCGCCGACGGTCATCAGCGGCGTTTTCCAGATCTGGTAGAAGACGCGGATTTTGGGCTTGCTGGCATTGGCGACGCGCAAGCCTTCCAGGCGCTGGCGGAAGCGCTCGGCCGTGGCGTTGGCGACCGCTTCGGTGCCGGCCAGCTGGCCGAGTCGCTCGATCTGGTTGGCGACGTTGTCGATGGTGTTCGGCTGCGAGGCATAGACGGTCAGGCCGAGCGCCCTGAGTTTGTCGACCTGCGTCATGTTGTTGCCGCTTTCCCAGGCCAGCACGAGATCGGGCTTGAGGGCGGCGACGGCTTCGAGGTCGATGCGCGAATAGCCGCCGACGCGCGGCACTTTCTTCGCTGCCGGCGGGTAGTCGCTGTAATCGACGGTGCCGACCAGTTTGTCGCCGGCGCCGGCCGCGTAGAGGCTCTCGGCGGCATGCGGGGCGAGGGTGACGATGCGTTTGGCCGGGGCCTTGAGGCGGACTTCCTGGCCAGTGTCGTCCTTGACGACAAGATCGGCGTGGGCGGCGGTTGAAATGAGCGTTGCTACGGTCAACCGGAAAAAAAGGCCAAATTTCAAATGTTTCTCCAGGCGGAAAGGGCATCGCTCAGGCGCTGCCAACCGGCTTCGTCGCCGGGCAGGCCGAAGCGCAGCAGCGGTTGCTGGTCGTAATGACGGGTCAGGATGCCCTGGCGGGCAAGGGCTTCGTGTAGTTCAGCCGAGCGGGCACTGGTCAGCGTGGCGAACAGGGCGGTCGATTTGACCTCGCCGAGCGGCGCCAACAATTGGTGCAGACGTTCCCCGGCAGCGATCAGGCGGAGCCGGGCAGCGGCTTGCCAGGCGGTGTCCTGCAGGGCCAGCCGGGTCACTTCGCGGGCCGGGCCGCTCACCGTCCATGGCCCCATCGCCTCGTTCATGCGGTTCAGGATGTCGGGCGCGGCAAAGACGAAACCGACGCGCGCCCCGGCCAGTCCGAAGAACTTGCCGATCGAGCGCAGCACGATGAGGTTGGGTGCCTCGTCGGTGCCGGCCAGCGGCGTCAGGCTGTCTTCCGGCGTCGGGTCCATGAAGGCTTCGTCGATGATCAGCCAGCCGCCGCGCTTCTTGAGCTGATGGGCGGCGTCGATGGCGATCTCGCGGGGATGGCGGTCAGCCGTCGGGTTGTTCGGGTTGCAGAGCAGGACGTAAGGCGTCGCCGTGGCCAGGGCGCGCGGCAGCGTGGCGTTCTGCAGGAAACGCATCTTGTGCCCGGCGCGTTGCCAGGCCTGCGGATGCTCGGAGTAGATCGGCGAAATGCAGGCGACGACGGCACGCGGCAGCAGGGCCGGCAGCCAGTGGATGGCGGCTTGTGAACCGGCGACGGCGAGCAGCTTGGGGTTGCCGTAATAAGCCGCGGCGGCTGCTTCGAGCCCGTCGTTCTCCTCGGGCAGGCGATGCCAGGCTGCGGCGGACAGGGCTGGCACCGGCCAGCCTGCCGGGTTGATGCCAGTCGACAGATCCAGCCAGTTCTCCAGCGGGATGTTGTAGTGCGCCGCGGCTTTGCGCAGGCCGCCACCATGTTCAAGCATTGACGAATCCAATCACGAAAAAGACGGCCAGCCACAGCCACAGGCTGCGCCGGATCAGGGAAATCGCCCGGCTGAGGTCGGCGGCCACCGGGGCCGGGCCAGTGCCGAGCGGCGGGCGGGTTTCCTCCTGGCCATGATAAATCGCCGCGCCGCCGAGCAGCACGCCGAGGCTGCCGGCGCCGGCCGACATCACTGGCCCGGCATTCGGGCTGTCCCAGCCCGGCGCCTGCGCCCGCCAGCAGGTCAGCGCGTTGCGCGTCTGGCCGAGCAGGGCGTAGGTCAGGGCCGTCAGGCGGGCGGGAACGAAATTCAAGGCGTCGTCGAAACGGGCGGCGAAGCGGCCGAAAAGGTTGAAACGTTCGGTGCGGTAGCCCCACATCGCGTCGAGCGTGTTGGCCAGCCGGAACAACACGGCGCCCGGCCCGCCGAGCAGGGCGAACCAGAACAGCGTGCCGAAGATGGCGTCGTTGCCGTTCTCCAGCACCGATTCGACGCCGGCCTTGGCGACGCCGGATTCGTCGAGCGTCGACGTCTGGCGCGAAACGATCCAGCCGACGCGCTGCCGGGCCTCGTCGAGGCGACCTTCCTGCAAGGGCAGGGCGATGGCCTCGGCATGCTCGCACAGGCTCTGCGCGCCGATGGCGAAGTAGAGCAGGACGACATCGACAGCAAACGGTGCCAGCGGTCGCAACCAGAAAGCCAGCGCCACCCACGGCCCGACAGCGAGCAGCCAGGCCAGCACACCGCCGGCGATCGAGCCGCGGTTGAGCCGCTTCTCGATGGCCGATGCCAGATTGCCGAAGCCGACCAGCGGATGAAAATGGCGCGCTTCGCCGAGCAGGCGGTCGAGCAATACGGCACTCAACGCCGCCAGCGGCATGGCAAGCGCGCCATCGACGATCATTTCGGGAAAATGCCGTGCTGTTGAATGTTGTCCTGCATGGCAGCGAGTGCTGCGGTCAACGATTCTTTCTGCTCCGAATCGGCCTGCCCCCACTGGTCGTAATACAGCAGGTCGGCAATGGGCAGGCGCGGTAGCCAGCCGGCTTTTTCCAGCTCGGGTTTGTCATGAAAATGGCTGACGTAACCGATGCACAGGTAAGCCACCGGCACGATGTCGCGCGGAATGCCCAGGGCGTCCTGGAGTTCCGGCTGGCTGAAAATGCTCACCCAGCCAACCCCCAGCCCTTCGGCGCGGGCCGCCAGCCAGAGGTTCTGCACGGCGCACACGCTGCTATACAAGTCCATCGTCTTAATGTGCGTGCGGCCGACGACGACTGGGCCGGTGCGTTCGCGGTCGCAGGTAATGCACAGGCCGACCGGCGATTCGACGATGCCCTCGAGCTTCAGCTGGCTGTAAATCTCCCGCTTGCCCTCCGGGAACATCAGGGCGGCCTCGGCGTGGGCCTTGGCAAACACGTCGCGGACGCGCTGCTTGACCTCGGGCGAACGGACGAGCAGGAAATTCCACGGCTGCATGAAGCCAACTGACGGCGCGTGATGCGCCGCCATCAGGACGCGACTGAGAACGTCGTCGGGTACCGGGTCGGGCAGGAACTGGCCGCGCACGTCGCGGCGATTGAAAATGGTGCGATAAACGGCGGCCCGTTCGGCCTCCGAAAATGAGGATGCAACTTGGTTTTCCATGGATTCCCCTTGTGGAAAAACGGCAGCTGCCTGACCAAGCAGCCTTCAAACGATCTCCCGGCCGGTCTTCTGACTTGGACTCAACCGAACGATGCGCCTTCCCGGCCGGGTTTCCCCGTGACCAGTGGCAACAGCATCGCCCGTCCTCCTCACAGCGTTGGGCACGTGGCGGAATCGCACCGCCTTCCCGATTCTCCGGCCAGCGAAGCTGGCCAGCACCCGGAGATACTTTTTTCCTGAATTTCAGGAGGGACGATGGTGCCATAATTACGGCCTTTTTACACCCCGGATTCGCCATGCCCTGTGTTTCCCTGATGGTCCAAGGCACCACCTCCGATGCCGGCAAGACGACGCTGGTTGCTGCGTTGTGCCGCATCCTGCAGCGTCGTGGCGTGCGTGTCGCGCCGTTCAAGCCGCAGAACATGGCGTTGAACTCGGCGGTGACGGTTGACGGTGGCGAGATCGGGCGGGCGCAGGCGTTGCAGGCGCTGGCTTGTGGGCTGGCGCCGCATACCGATTTCAATCCGGTGCTGCTCAAGCCGACGACGGACAAGAAGGCGCAGGTCATCATTCACGGCAAGGTGGCCTTCGACCTCGATGCCAAGGCGTATCACGACTACAAGCCGCGGGCGATGGGGGCGGTGCTCGAATCGTGGGCGCGGCTGACGGCGGCTTACGATTGCGTGGTGGTTGAAGGCGCCGGGTCGCCGGCCGAGATCAATTTGCGCGACCGCGATATTGCCAATATGGGTTTCGCCGAGGCGGTCGATTGCCCGGTGATCATCGTCGCCGACATCGACCGGGGCGGGGTTTTCGCCCATCTGGTCGGGACGCTGGAACTGCTGTCGCCGACCGAGCAGGCGCGGGTCAAGGGCTTCGTCATCAACCGTTTCCGTGGTGACATCGCGCTGCTTGAATCAGGCCTGAGCTGGCTGGAAGAGCGCACCGGCAAGCCGGTTCTCGGCGTCCTGCCTTATTTGCACGGCCTCATGCTCGATGCCGAGGACGCCATCGCGACTGCTACGGTCGACCGGAAAAAAACGCCAAAATTGAAAGTCATCGCGCCGGCTTACCCGCGCGTTTCCAACCACAACGACCTCGACCCGCTGCGCCTGCATCCGGAAGTCGATTTTCGCTGGATAGGCCCGGGCGAAACGCCGCCGGCGGCCGACCTGATCGTCCTGCCCGGCTCCAAGGCGGTGCGCGCCGACATCGACTGGCTGCGTGAAAAAGGCTGGGCGACGGCCATTCACAAGCACCTGCGCTACGGCGGCAAGGTGGTTGGACTGTGCGGCGGCTACCAGATGCTGGGCCGATTGATCCACGATCCGCAGGGCCTCGAAGGCCAGCCGGGCAGCACGCCGGGGCTGGGCGTGCTCGATGTCGAAACGACGCTCGAAGCCGAGAAGCAGCTACGGAATGTGAGTGGTCACTTGTCGTTGCCGGGCCAGCCGGCGATGACTGGCTACGAAATTCACCTCGGTGTGACGCGCGGGGCAGGACTCGTGCAAAGCGCCGTCGAGTTGGCCGATGGCGTCAGCGACGGCGCCATTTCCGCCGACAATCAAGTCTTCGCGACTTATTGTCATGGCGTCTTCGATCACCCCGAAGCCTTGACCGCGCTGCTCACCTGGGCCGGCATGACGGAAACCGAGCCGGTCGATTTCGCTGCCCGGCGCGAGGCCGATCTCGACCGTCTGGCCGATTCGGTCGAGGCGGCGCTCGACTGGGAAAAGATGGCTGCCCTGCTGCTGCGCCAGGCCGGCGGCTAGCCCGGGTTCGCCGTTCAGGCCGTAGCCGGGCTGTCCGGCGCCGCGTCCTCTTCGTGCTTGATGCGCATGAGGGCAACCTGGCGCTGGATTTCGCGGAAATCCTTTTCCCGGCCGTGCAGCGCATAGAGCGTGCGCGCCGCACCGAATACCTTCTTGGCGTCGGGACCGGCCATCAGTTGCCCGGATTGCAGGTCGGCCAGTTGATGGTCGTCGAGCGAGAGCGCGGCGCGCATGATGTCGAGGCGGGTCGTGCTGTTGAATTCCGTGACGAGCATGGCCGGACGAAGGCCGACGAAACGGATCTTGCCCCTTTCGACCGAGCTGACGGCGAGCAGGGCGGCAAAACTGGCCTGTTCCATGAGCGCCATTTGCTGCAATTCGGAATCGCGGATGCCG
>PHCH01000031.1 GCA_002840785.1 Betaproteobacteria bacterium HGW-Betaproteobacteria-4
GGCCGAGGCGATGAAGCACATCCTGCCCTTCAAGCAGAAGCAGATCGAGCAACGCGGGCTGGAGGCCGAGGCCGACAAGATCACCCGCATCAAGATGGCCGAAGCCAATTCGCAGGCCCGCCAGATCGAAGCCCAGGGCGAGGCCGAGTCGCGCCGCAAGCTGGCCGATGCCGAAGCCTATCGACAGGAACGTCTGGGCCAGATCGCCAGCGCCCAGCTTGAGCGCGACGGCGCGCTGATCCAGAAGAACCCGCTGCTCATCCAGAAAACCATGGCCGACAAGCTGTCCGACAAGATCTCGGTGATCATCGCCCCGACGCCGACCAGCGGCGGCTTCATCGGCAATGCCCTGCTCGGCAGGACGCAAGCCCCGGCGCAAGGAGAATGATCATGCTGGCTACTGCACTCACCGTCATCGCCATCGTCACCCAGGACCAGTCGGCCTTGCGCGCCGCGCCCAGGGATTCCGCCGCCCGCCAGGCCGTGCTGTGGCAGGGCGACAACCTGGAAATCCGCGGCGAAAAGGGCGACTTCCTGCAGGTCTACGACCATCGCCGCGAACGCGCCGGCTACATCAAGGCCAGCCAGGTCCGCGTCCAGTCGCTGAAGCCGGAAGCGGCGCCGGAATTGCTCGCCATCGTCCGTTTCCTCAAGGAAGCGCCGGGATCGGAGGCGCTCGGCATCGGCTACGCCGCGGCTTACCTGCAGGCCGTGCCGGCCGGCCAGGTCGATAGCGAGGTGTTCGCCGCGCTCGGCAACATGAGCGACCGCCTGGCCCGCCGCGCCACGGCCGGGCGCAGCGGCAAGGCCGGCGATGCGCTGGCGGCTCACCTCGAAGTCGCTGCCAGCTACGGCATGAACCTGGTCAGCTACGAGCGCGATGGCCAGGTCCAGCTATGCAGCAACGGCGAGGCGCAAGGTCGCGTCCTCGCCCTGCCGGCGCCCGAGATCGACAAGGCTTTGGCCGCCCTGTCGCTGACCCGCCACGAATGCGTGCCGCCGACGCTGACGCCGCCGGAGCGCTTTGCTTTCGACAACTGGCGCGCCGAAGTGCTCGACCGCGTCGCCCTCGCCGAGCTGCCGGCGGTCCTCAAGAACCGCCTGCACCTGCGCCAGGCCGGCGTCTGGGCGAGCCTCGCCTACCAGCGCGCCCGGCGCCCGGAAGCCGGGCCGGACGCGGCCCGCGAGGCGGCAACCCGGGCCATCGACGAACTGGCCAAGATCAACCCGGCCGAGCTCATGGAGAGCGATGCCAACGCCTACAGCGACGCGGCGATTCGCGTCGGCGCCTCGCGCTGGGCGGCCGAACCGGATCTGCCGCCCAAGCCGGGCAAGGCGGCGGCCGGCCTCGGCCTGCGGGTCAGCGCCGGGCAGCCGGGCGAGACTTGCGTGCATCTGGTCGACGCCAGGCACGACGAAAAAAATCCGCTCCTCACGCGCTGCACCTGGGGCCTGGTGTGGCCCGCCTCGACGGCCGTCGCGCCGCGCGGCGAGGCGTTGACCGTGGCCGTCCAGCCGCTCGACACCTGGCGCGAGATGTGGGTTTTCCGCAAGGGCGCCGACGGCTGGATGGTGGACGTCGTGCCGCCGGCCCTCGACACGCCGAATCTCGGCTACGTCGAATTCGCCGGCTGGGTGCCCGGCGGCCGGCACCTGCTGGCAGCCCGCGAAGTGCGCAGCGGCGAGCGTTATCGCACGACCTTCGAAACGCTGTCGATGCACACCCTGGTCACCGACAAAAAAGCCGACAAGCCGGCCAGCCTGACGCCGTTCTACCGCTGGCAAAGCCCGCTGTGGAAGGCGGGAACGGTGGCGTTGCGGTGATCGGTCGATTTCAATTTTGGCCGTTTTTTACGGTTGACCGTGGAAGCCTCCGCCTATAATCGCGGTTCGGCACATCATCCGGAAACCATCATTGAAAAACGCTGAGGAACTGCTGCGCACCTCCGTCTGGGGGCCGGCGCTGAGCGCGGAGGAAATGGCCAAGGCGCTGGCCGGGACGTTCGAGCGCAGCTTCGCGCCGGGCGCCTTCATCTGCATGAAGGGCGAGCCGGTCGATTACTGGATGGGCATCATCGACGGGCTGGGCAAGATGGCCAGCCACTGGACGACCGGCAAGACCACCTCGCTGACCGGCATCAGCAGCGGCGGCTGGTTCGGCGAAGGCTCACTGCTCAAGAGCGAGCCGCGTCGCTACGACGTCATGGCCCTGCGCGAAACGCGCGTCGCCTTCATGAGCCGCGCCACCTTCCTGTGGCTGCTCGACCACAGCATTCCGTTCAACCGCTACATGATCGCCCAGCTCAACGAGCGCCTCGGCCAGTTCATCGGCATGATCGAAAACGAGCGCATGCTCGACACCGATGCCCGCATCGCCCGCGGCCTGGCGGCCCTGTTCAACCCCGTGCTCTACCCGGGCACCAACCGCCTGCTGCAGATTTCGCAGGAAGAACTCGGCTACCTGGCCGGTGTTTCCCGCCAGCGCGCCAATCAGGCGCTCAAGGTCCTCGAGGACGCCGGGCTGGTCCGCAGCGAGTACGGCGGCATCAATATTCTCGACCTCGACGGGCTGCGCAGCTTCGGCGACTGATTACTACGGTCAACCGTAAAAAACGGCCAAAATCAAAAGCGCTCCGCCCCCAAAAGTGGCCACCACGAAGGTGGCCATAGGATGACTTCCATCGCCGGCTAGTAAGTGACAGAATGGCCTGACAAGCAGTCGTCAGAATACAAAAATCAAGGAGGCAAATATCATGAGCCAGGGGACAGGGATTTCGCTTACCGCACGTCTTTACATCTTGCTGGGCAGCATGTTGCTCGGCTTGATTTTGCTCGGTGGCTACTCGGCAATCGAGTTGCGCGCCCAGATTCTGGAAGAAAAGAAACTGATGATCCAGGCCCTGGTCGATTCCAGCACGGGGGTTATCCAGGAGCAATACGACCTGTTCAAGGCCGGCAAGATCAGCGAGGAAGAGGCCCAGCGCCTGGCCAGGGCAAGAACTTCATCGACTCGAAGGATCCGAACGGCAAGGATTACATCAGGCAGTGGATCGAACTGCTCAAGCGCGACGGTGCCGCCTACATCGACTACATGTTCCCGAAAGCGGGTAGCAAGGATCCGGTGCCGAAGATTTCCTATGCCAAGGTCTTCAAGCCCTGGGGCTGGTGGATCGGCACCGGCGTCTATGTGGACGATGTCGACGCCGATTTCCAGCATGCCGTGATGAAATCGCTGATTTTCCTGATCGTCATCGGCACGCTGCTCGGCTCGCTCGGCTGGTTGATAAGCCGCAGCGTTCGCAACCAGATCGGCGGCGAACCCGCTATCGCCGCCAGCCAGGTCGAGGTTTTCGCCAGCGGCAACCTGACCCAGTCGATCGTCTCCTCGAGCAATCAGCCGGGCAACCTGCTGACCGCCCTGGACACCATGCAGACCCGTCTGGCCAACATCGTGCGCAGCATCCGCGGCAACACCGAGGTACTCGCCAAGGAGTCGGCCGATCTCTCCGTTGCCGCCAAGGAGATCAGCCTCGCCGCCGAAAAGCAGGCCGAGTCGAGCGCGGCGACCGCCGCGGCGATCGAGGAACTGACCGTCAGCATCAACGAGGTCTCGGAGATCGCGCTGATCACCGAAACCAACTCGAACACGACGGCCGAGCTCGCCGGCAAGGGCGGCACCGTCGTCCGCCAGTCGGCCGCTGAAATCCAGAACATCGCCAGCGCCGTCGACGAGTCGACCCGGCGCATACAGACACTGGTCGGCCGCTCGCAGGAGATCGGGACGATCACCCAGGTGATCAAGGAAATCGCCGACCAGACCAACCTGCTGGCCCTCAACGCCGCCATCGAAGCGGCACGCGCCGGGGAAAGCGGACGCGGCTTCGCAGTGGTTGCCGACGAAGTGCGCATACTCGCCGAACGGACAACCAAGGCAACCGCCCAGATCACCAACATGGTCACTGCCATCCAGGACGATACCCAGCAAGCGGTACACGCCATGGCCAGTACGACGCCCCGTGTGAACGAGGGCCGGCAACTGGCCGGCGAAGCCACCGAACTGCTCGACGAAATCCAGCGTCAGGCCAATGACTCGCTGGCCAAGGCCCGGGAAGTCGCCAATGCGACCCAGGCGCAAGCCATTTCGGCCAACGAAATTGCCCGCCACGTCGAAAATATTGCCTCAATGACCGAGGAAACCAACGCCGCCACCAAGAGCAATTCCGATGCAGCCGACCAGTTGAAGTTGATGGCCACCAAGCTGCAGGAGGAACTCTCCTACTTCAAGACCTGACCCGCCGCGGGCCTCGGGAAGCCGCCCCCAGCCGCCGATTGCCGGGCATTTCGGCGGGTTGGGCAGCGTCGGCGACGGATTCGCGCGGTCAATCGGGTTTGCTACGGTCAACCGGGAAAAACGGCCAAAACCGAAATCACTTCAGATAGCCCCAGCTCTTCAGGCGGCTGACTGAATACTCGGCAGCCTTGCCCTTCTGGACGCGGTTCACGTAGGCGGCATACTGCTTCGCCGCCTCGGATCGCTTGCCCAGGCCTTCCAGTGAAATGCCCTTGAGGAAGGTGATGCCGGCATCGCCCGGCAGCAGGCGATCGTAGCGATCAAGATGCTCGAACGCCCTGGCCGGATCCTTCTGGCCGAGCGCCAGCACGCCGACCAGTTTGTGCGCATGGGCCTCCTGCGGATAAATCTGGGTCGCCGTCTGGGCATAGCCCAGGGCCTGCGCATCCTTGTCCTGCTCGGAAAGACATTGCGCCATCAGCACATTGGCCGCGTAGTCGCGCGGCGTTGCCTTGAGGGCGGCACGAAAACGCTCCTCGGCCTTGCCGTAGGCCTTGGCCGCCATCGCCACCTCGCCCTTCTGGCAGGCATCGATGGTCGGCTTGATGCGCCGCAAGGAGGCCGTGTTGTCCATGAAGCGCTCGCGCCCCGGGTCGCGCGTGTTGCTCGCCGCGTATTTGCTCTCGGCCAGTTGCCTGGCTGTATCGCGCCGTTCGCTGCTCATCGGGTGGGTCGAGAACATGGTCTGCAACATGCCCGGCGATTCCTTCTGCTGATCGACCAGCAGTTGCTGCAGGCCGACCATGCCACTGGCCGGATAGCCGGCGCGCACCATGTATTCCTGGCCCAGCGCATCGGCCTCGCGCTCGTTGTCGCGCGAATAGCTGGAAAGCAGCACGCTGGCCCCCAACTGGCTGCCAAGGTCGACCAGCCCGCCGTAGCCGGTCGCCTGGCCGATGATGCTGGCACCGCTCAACGCGACTTCGGCGACCATCGCCGAACCCTTGCGCTGCGCCGCATGGCGGGCATTGACGTGGCCCAGCTCGTGGCCGAGCAGACCGGCCAGCTCGGCTTCGTTATCGAGCTCGACCAGGATGCCGCGCGTCACCCCCATCGCGCCGCCCGGGAAGGTGTAGGCATTGACGTAATTGGCGTTGAGCACGCGGTAGGAATACGGCATCTGCGGCCGATGGGTCCTGGCGTCGAGCCGGTGGCCGACATCGCCCAGATAGCGGTTGATCTGGCCATCCTGGACCGGGCCGAGATCCTGCGAAAACTGCTGCGGCGAGACTTTCTGATCGACCGCCTTCTCTTCTTCCTCGCTCATGCCGACGAGAATCGAGCCGCCCCCCACCGGCGAGCTGGCACACCCCGACAAGGCACTGGCGCCAAGCAGCCAGAGCATCTGGCGGCGGGTGACGCGGTTGCGTTGCAGCGCGGCGGCGAGATCGTAATCGAATGCATTCATGATGGGTCTCCGGAAAATGCAAAAGGAATGTCGGCATTTTGCGAGTCCGCGAGCGGCAAGACAAGCGCCGCCCAATGAAAGCGGCGGGGTACATAGCCCCGCCGTCCTTTATTCTCCTCCGCCCTTTCGGGTCCGGGTTGCCGTTCCCCTTTCGGGGCATTCCTTACATGCTGCGCCGGTACTGGCCACCGACTTCGTAGAGGGCGTTGCTGATCTGGCCGAGCGAGCAGCATTTGACGGCATCGACCAGCACGGCGAAGACGTTGCCGTCCTCGATCACCGTCTGCTTGAGCTTGGCCAGCATGGCTGGCGACTGGGCGGCATGGCGGGCCTGGAAGTCGCGCAGGCGCTTGATCTGCGACTGCTTTTCTTCCTCGCTCGAACGGGCCAGCTCGATTTCCTGCTGGGCCATGCCCTTCGGGTTCAGGAAGGTATTGACGCCAATGATCGGGTAGGAGCCGTCGTGCTTCTTGTGCTCGTAGTACATCGACTCTTCCTGAATCTTGCCGCGCTGGTAGCCGGTTTCCATGGCACCCAACACGCCGCCGCGCGAGGCGATGGCTTCGAACTCCTTGAGCACGGCTTCTTCGACGAGGTCAGTCAGTTCGTCGATGACGAAGGCGCCCTGGTTCGGGTTCTCGTTCTTGGCGACGCCCCATTCGCGGTTGATGATGAGCTGGATGGCCATGGCGCGGCGCACGGATTCCTCGGTCGGCGTGGTGATCGCTTCGTCGTAGGCGTTGGTGTGTAGCGAGTTGCAGTTGTCGTAGATGGCGATCAGCGCCTGCAGCGTCGTGCGGATGTCGTTGAAGTCCATTTCCTGAGCGTGCAGCGAACGGCCGGAAGTCTGGATGTGGTACTTGAGCTTCTGGCTGCGCTCGTTGGCGCCGTACTTGTTCTTCATCGCCACGGCCCAGATGCGGCGGGCGACGCGGCCGATCACCGAGTATTCCGGATCCATGCCGTTGCTGAAGAAGAAGGACAGGTTGGGCGCGAAGTCATCGATCTTCATGCCGCGTGCCAGATAGCTTTCAACGTAGGTGAAGCCGTTGGATAGCGTGAAGGCGAGTTGGCTGATCGGGTTGGCGCCGGCTTCGGCGATGTGATAGCCGGAGATCGACACCGAGTAGAAGTTCTGCACTTGGTGATGGACGAAAAACTCCTGAATATCGCCCATCATCTTGAGGGCGAATTCGGTGCTGAAGATGCAGGTGTTCTGGCCCTGGTCTTCCTTGAGGATGTCGGCCTGCACGGTGCCGCGCACGGTCGACAGCGTCCATTCGCGGATTTTCTGCGCTTCGTCCTCGGTCGGCTGACGACCGTTGTCCTTCTCGAACTTGGCCATCTGCTGGTCGATGGCTGTGTTGAAGAAGCAGGCCAGGATGATCGGTGCCGGGCCGTTGATGGTCATCGACACCGAGGTGGTCGGATTGACCAGATCGAAGCCGTCGTAAAGCACCTTCAGGTCGTCGAGCGTGGCGATCGAGACACCGGAATTGCCGATCTTGCCGTAGATGTCCGGACGCTCGTCGGGGTCGCAGCCGTACAGCGTGACCGAGTCGAAGGCAGTGGACAGGCGCTTGGCCGGCATGCCTTCGGAAACGCGCTTGAAGCGGCGGTTGGTGCGGAAGGCGTCGCCTTCGCCGGCGAACATCCGGGTCGGATCTTCGCCCTCGCGCTTGAAGGCGAAAACGCCGGCGGTGTAGGGGAAGGAGCCGGGAACGTTCTCGCGCATCAGGAAGCGCAGGGTTTCGCCGTCGTCGCCGAACTTGGGCAGGATGACTTTCTTGATCTTGGTGCCGGACAGCGATTCGGAAACCAGCTTGGTGCGGATTTCCTTGTCGCGGATTTTCACGACATATTCATCGCCGGCATAGGCTTCGACGGTGGCCGGCCACATGTCGAGCAACTTCTTAGCCTTCGGATCCTGCTGGCTGTCCTTGAAGGCGGCCATTTCGTCAAAGTCTGCGGTCGACTTGTCGCAGGCGGCAAAAATGCCCTTCGAAATGCGCAGCGACTGACGTTCGCGGGCGATTTTCACCTGCTCTTCGGTATGCGCGTGGTAACCGCGCACGGTGTCGGCAATTTCGGCCAGATAACGAACGCGCTGGGCCGGGACGATGGCGCGCTGGGTCGACGACTGCTTGACGGTCACGATGGGCAACTGGCCAGGCTTGAGCTTGAGACCCTTCTCGGTCAGCGCCGGAACGAGGGCCTGATACAGCGCGGTCACGCCATCGTCGTTGAAACGGGCGGCCTGGGTGCCGAACACCGGCATGTCATCGGTCGGCGTGGTGAAGGCTTCGCGATTGCGCTGATACTGCTTGCGCACATCGCGCAGCGCATCCTCGGCACCCTTGCGGTCGAACTTGTTGATCGCCACGAAATCGGCGAAATCGAGCATGTCGATCTTCTCGAGCTGCGAAGCGGCGCCGAACTCCGGCGTCATGACGTACAGCGACAGATCGACGAAAGGCACGATGGCGGCGTTGCCTTGGCCGATGCCGGAGGTTTCGACGATGACCAGATCGAAGCCGGCCAGCTTGCAGGCGGCGATGACTTCGGGCAGCGCGACTGAGATTTCGGAGCCGGTATCGCGCGTGGCCAGCGAACGCATGAAGATGTTCGGGTGTTCGATGGCGTTCATGCGGATGCGGTCGCCAAGCAAGGCACCGCCAGTGCGTTTGCGCGACGGGTCGATCGAAATGAGGCCAATCTTGACCGTGTCGTCCTGATCGAGACGGAAACGACGGACGATTTCATCGGTCAGCGAAGATTTGCCGGCACCACCCGTGCCGGTGATGCCGAGAACCGGCGTTTCCAGCGCGGCTGCCGCCTTGAGCAGCGGCTCTTTGAGGGCCGGCGCTTCGCCATTTTCGAGCAGCGTGATGATGCGTGCCAGCAGGCGCTTGTCGCCCGCCTGCAAACCGGCCAGCGCCTGCTCGACACTCGGCACGCCTTCGTCGGCGACATCGAAGTCGGCATTCTGCACGACCTCGTTGATCATGCCCTGCAGACCCATATGCACGCCATCCTCCGGCGCGTAGATGCGGGTCACGCCGTAAGCGTGCAGCTCCTTGATTTCCGACGGGACGATGACCCCGCCGCCGCCGCCGAACACCTTGATGTTCTCGCCGCCGTTGGCTTTCAGCAGGTCGATCATGTATTTGAAGAACTCGACGTGGCCGCCCTGGTACGAGGTGATGCAGATGCCCTGCACGTCTTCCTGCAGCGCGGCATTGACGATTTCCTGCACCGAGCGGTTGTGGCCGAGGTGGATCACTTCGGAACCGGTCGACTGCAGGATGCGGCGCATGATGTTGATCGAGGCGTCGTGGCCGTCAAACAGCGAGGCGGCCGTAACGAAACGCACCTTGTGCTTGGGCTTGTACGGAGAAAGCTTCTTGGCAACGGAAAGATCGGTCATGACGCCAGCCTCATCGAAAAGATGGAAAGGCACCCATGGTATGCCCCTTTGCCGCCGCTGCCATTGTCGCGAATGACGACAATCGTGCAAATTCCGCCAAGGTGTTAGAGTGCTACGGTCAACCGGAAAAAATGACCAAAATTGAAATCACCCGCCCCCGCCTCTCCCGCCTACAGAACGCAAACCTCTGTTGCCATGGGTTTTGTTACCGGAATGCTGGCCGGCCTGACGCGGCGGAACATCGACCCCGCCCCGCACCTGGCGGCCACCAACATTGACATTGCAGACACCGCCAGGCGGATTCCGGTCGAAAGCTACGCCGCGCTGTACAACCGGCTCAACCACCAGCTCGACGACGAAGGCTTCGGCCTGTTCGCCCAGCCGATGCGCGTCGGCAGCTTCGAATTCCTCTGCCGCGCCTGCATCAGCGCCCCGACCCTGGCCGAAGCGCTGGCCCGGGCCAGCCGTTTCCTGCACGTCGTACTCCCCGACCTGGCGGTCAGCGTGAGGCGCTCGCACGGCCATGCCGAACTGGTCATTTCCGAACGGCGCCCGCTAGGCCTACCCCCCCCTCCCCTTCAAGGGGAGGGCTGGGGTGGGGATGGGTCTAATAGCGGCAGGCCCGAAACCCATCCCCCACCCAACCTCCCCCTTGTCCCAAGGGATACCGGCCCTCTGGGCCATAAAGGGGGAGGAGTAAACGACCCCGGCCGCATCTTTGCCTTCGAGTGGCTGCTCCGCCTGCTGCACGGGCTTTCATGCTGGCTGGCCGGGCGCGGCATCGGGCTGGACAGCGTCATTTTTCCCTACCGCAAGCCGCCCCACTTCGCCGACTACGCGCTGATCTTTACCGAGGATTCGCGTTTCGCGCCGACCGTTCCCGGCGGTACCGGCACGCTAGTCGCCAGCTTCAACGCCAACCTGCTCGACCTCCCCATCCGCCGCGATGAAGCGGCGCTCACCGCTTTCCTCGACGGCGCCCCGGGCAAGATCACCACCCTCTACCGGCGCGACCGCGAAATGGTCATCCGCGTCCGCGACCTGCTGCGCGCCGCGCTACCCGAGACGCTCAGTCTCGACGACATCGCTGACCGCCTCTATCTGTCACCGCGGACCATCCACCGCCGGCTCGAAGAAGAAGGCTCGAGCTTTCGCGCCATCAAGGATGCCCTGCGCCGCGACATGGCACTGGCCCGGCTGACCAAGACCGACGATCCGATCACCAAGGTCGCCGCCGATCTCGGCTACGCCGACAGCTCGGCTTTTTACCGCGCCTTTGTCGAATGGACCGGCATGGCGCCGGTGCACTATCGGCGGAAATGGGCCGACAAGCCGCCCGGCACGAGCTGAAACCAGCAGCGGCCGGGCTGACGCTTAATCCGAACCAAACTCCCGGGCATAGGGTTCGCGCAGATCGACCGGCTTGACGGCCTTTTTACGCATGCGGATGTTGAGCATCTCGACGCCGACCGAGAAGGCCATGGCAAAGTAGATGTAGCCCTTCGGCACATGGTGACCGAAACCATCGGCGATCAGCACGACACCGACGACAACCAGGAAGGACAGCGCCAGCATCTTGATCGTCGGGTGGTTCGAGACGAATTCGCCGATCGAGCGGGCGAACAGCATCATCAAGCCGACCGAGGCAACGACGGCAGCGATCATCACGCTGACTTCGCTGACCATGCCGACCGCCGTGATGATCGAGTCGAGCGAAAACACCAGGTCGATGACGATGATCTGGGCGATGACCCCGGCAAAACTGGAGGCCACCTTGCTTGACGCCTCGCCCTCCTCGCCCTCGAGCAACTGGTGCACCTCGCCGGTACTCTTCCAGATCAGGAACAGGCCGCCGGCAATCAGGATCATGTCGCGCCCCGAAATGTCCAAGCCGAACAGCGTCAGCACCGGCTCGGTCAGACCGACGATCCACGACAGCAACAGCAACAGCCCGATGCGCATGAACATGGCGAGAAACAGGCCGATGCGCCGCGCCAGTTCCTGTTTTTCCCTGGGCAGTTTGTCGACCAGGATGGAAATGAAAATGATGTTGTCGATGCCAAGCACCAATTCCAGCGCCGTCAGCGTGAAGAAGGCGATCCAGATTTCAGGGGAGAGCAGGAGTTCGAGCATGGGAACGGGCCGGGAAAATAGCAAGGCCGCCATTGTAGAAAGCCGTCACCATTCCAGCCAGCCCGCCGACCTCATCAACCCTTCGAAAAACCCGAAGCGTCGAAAGCAACGCTCCCCGGCCAGACACCACAAATATTCCGAAGGCATTTTTTCGCATTCTGCGCGCCAGCGGCTATCCTAGTAACTCCACCTCGCCAGAAGATTGTGCATGGACAGCGCAGTCCGACTCGGCCAGGCGTGGCAAACCCCGCCAGGAGCATTCGAATGAACCACGCCAAGTCACGCGAAGTCACCCTCGCCGCCAAAATCACCGAGGAACTCGGCAACGCCCTGGAAACACTGCGCCAGGCCTGGAAGGAGAACCCGGTGGGCGTACCGAAAGGGCTGTCATGTTCGGAATCGCGCGACGGGCAATTCGTGCTGGCCGCCGCCGAATCGGCTTTCGTCACACTCCCCGGCGCCTGCGTCATCAAGGGCATCGGCGCCATCGAACTGCTTGGCGATGAACCGGCCTTCGACGTCGGGGCCAAGTCCAAAACACTGATTCTCAAAGCCACCTCGGAAGGCTGGAAATTTTCCGTCAAGTTCGTGCCGCCCATCGTGCGCGAAAGAAACCAGAAGTAGCCCTGAGCCGGCCAATGAAAACGCCCTTCCGCATCCTTTGTGTCTGCATGAGCAATGTCTGCCGCTCACCGACGGCCGAGGCGGTGCTGCGCCAGTTGATCGAACAAAACGGCCTGGCCGGCCGGATCGAGGTCTGTTCGGCCGGCACCCACGGCTTTCGCGCCGGCGAGGCCTGCGACACCAACAGCCAGAGGGTCGCCCGGGCCAAGGGCTACGACCTCTCCCGAATCCGCGCCCGGCGTATCGGCTGGCAGGATCTCGACTATTTCGACCTGATCCTGGCCATGGACAGAACCAATCTGTACAACCTGCGGCGCATGGCAACCGAAGAGCAGTTGATGCGCATCCGGCTGCTGATGGACTACGCCAGACGCTTCCCCGAAGACGAGGTGCCCGACCCCTACCTCACCCTCGGCGGGCGCTTCGAGCTGGTGCTCGACATGATCGAGGATGCGGTATCCGGCCTGGTCGACGAACTGGCACGACAAATGACGCCGGCCGCAAGCAAGGCATTTGATTCACAGAAATGGACACCGCAACGATGAGCATCGAAATTTCCCGGGAGGCCAGCGCAGTGGCCATCACCTCCATCCAACGCTACTTCGAGGAAAACATGGATGAGCCGATCGGCAACCTCGGCGCCGGCGCCCTGCTCGGTTTTTTCCTCAAGGAGATCGCACCCATCGTCTACAACCAGGCCGTGGCCGATGTGCAAACGCGGCTGCAGGCCAGGATCACGGAGCTGGACATCGAGGTTCATGAACCCGAGTTCCAGTATTGGCAAGGCTCTGCCCGAAAGCGGAAATAAGCCGCTCAGCGCAGTTCCTGGGCACAACAAGACAAAATTGCTGCAGTGCACAATTTTTGCCGATAGTGCGCTATACTCGGCTCCGAACACACCGATAACCTTTTTCCGGAGACAACACATGTCTATCAATACCGAACAATTCGCCGCCGCCAACAAAGCCACCGTTGACTCCCTGCTGTCCGTTGCCAACACCGCCCTGGCTTCCGCCGAGCGCATCGCTGCCCTCAACCTGAACACCGCTCGCGCTGCTCTGGAAGATACCGTTTCCGGCGTCCAGTCGGTCATGGGTGCCAAGGATCCGAAGGAAGCCCTCGCCGCTCAGACCGCCCTGGCCCAGCCGGCTGTCGACAAGGCTGTTGCCTACTCGCGCTCGGTTTATGAAATCACCGCCCAGACCCAGCAGGATCTGGCCAAGATGGTCGAAGCCCAGTTCGGCGACTTCCAGAAGTCCATCGCCGGCATGGTCGAAAAGGCCACCAAGTCGGCTCCGGCTGGTTCCGAAGGTGCTGTTGCCGCAATCCAGAGCGCCATCGCTGCCGCCAACTCGGCTTTCGGCAACATGAACACCATGGCCAAGCAGTTTGCTGACGCAGCCCAGGCCAACATCGCTGCCGTCACCAAGAAATCCAAGTAATTCTTTCGGGCCTCCCGAAATCCAGGGCCTCGCGAGTTTCGCGGGGCCTTTTTCATTGACGCAGCAAGCTTGCCCGCCCCCAAAACAGTGCCGTCACAATTTATTACACAATACGTGTTGCGGTGCACAATCTGCACAGGCATAATAAGGCTTGTCTCCTCCATCTCCTCCAAGAAATGGATTTAAGCCCGCCCAGTGCGGGCTTCTTTTTTTGTTCTCCTGACGCCGATCATCATGTGCAGGCGCAACAAAATACGGAGTTTGTTTGACTGCCGAAGCCGGCGATCCTTCCGCATCCTGTTGCGGTGGCGAAACCCGGCGAAGCCATGGAAAGGAATCCTGATGCACGCCACAAAAGTTCTCGAACACCTCAAGAAGCATGGCCAACTGCTCGATTTCGATATTGCTGCAGCCATCAATATGCCCCTGGCCGACGTTCGCGCCTCGCTGACCGAGCTGTCTGCCCGCGGCGACATTTCCCGCTGCAGCGTGACCAGCTACGTCAAAGGCAAGGCGATTGAAGGATTTCAATGCCGGATTTCAGGGTATATTCCACGCCCAGCGCCGGGCCGGAAGCCGGGCGTCAAGTAAGGACAGGGGTTTGGCGGTTTTCCGACCGGGCTAAACGGCCAAATCCGCAGCAGATCGAAATGGAGGTTCCGATGCCGGAAAAAGATCTCGACGCCAAAGTCGAGCGCATGCTCAACGCCGCCCTCGGCGGCCTGACGCCCCACGAGGCGCTACTCAAGGCGTCGCTCGACGAGGCCGCCAACGTGGCCGAGCGCGCCGCCGCCAAGGAAAAGAACCGCGAACGCGCCTTGCGCCTGCTGGCGGAAATCGAGAAAGCCCAAGGCAAGTCAGGCGCCTGATTTTCGATCGCCGACCGCTTTGCTACGGTCAACCGGAAAAAACAGCCAAAAATGAAATGGGCGTCTGCCGCACGGCAAGACGCCCATTTTCTTGCTTGGGAATTCCTTACTTGATGTCGAGCAGGCTATCGTCCCAGGCCGCGTGCTTTTCCAGCCCGAGCAGGTTGGCGACGGTGGCGGCGATATTCGACAGGCCGGCCATTTCCGTCTGCTTCAGCCCGAGCTTGCCGCCGCTCACGTTGTCGTAAAGGATCAGCGGCACGGGGTTCAGCGTGTGTGCTGTCTTGGCCTTGAACGAGCCGTCCTTGTTCATGGCCGGCTGCTTGGTCTTCTTGTCCAGTTCGAACATTTCATCGGCGTTGCCGTGGTCGGCCGTGATCAGCGCCACACCGCCCGCCGCATCGACGGCCTGGAGGACGCGGGCCAGCGACAGGTCGACGGCTTCGACGGCCAGCGTCGCCGCACTGAAATTGCCAGTGTGGCCGACCATGTCGCCATTGGCGAAATTGCAGCGCAGGGTCTTGTACTGGCCGGACTGCAGGGCGGCAATCATCGCGTCGGCGATTTCGGCCGCCTTCATCCACGGCCGCTGTTCGAAGGGCACCACGTCGCTCGGGACTTCCTGCCAGGTTTCGCCCTCGAACTTGCCGGAACGGTTGCCGTTCCAGAAATAGGTGACATGGCCGAATTTCTGCGTTTCCGAGCAGGCGAACTGAGCGATACCCGACTTGGCAAACCATTCGCCCGTCGTGTCCTTGATCGCCGGCGGGGCGACCAGGAAACGGGCTGGCAGCTTCAAGTCGCCGTCGTATTGCAGCATGCCGGCGTAGGTCACTTTCGGCGCCCGGACGCGGTCGAACTTGGCGAAAGCGGCTTCCTCGAAGGCACGCGTAATTTCGATGGCGCGGTCACCACGGAAGTTGAAGAAGACGACCGAGTCGCCATCCTCGATGGTACCGATGGCCTTGCCGTTGTCGGCGATGACGAATTCCGGCAGATCCTGGTCGATGGTGCCCGGATTTTGCTCGCGCAGGCCGTTGACCGCAGCAGTCGCGTTCGGGAACTGCGTACCGAGGCCAAGCACGTGCGTCTTCCAGCCCTTGTCGACCATCGCCCAGTTGGCGTCGTAGCGATCCATGGTGATGAACTGGCGGCCACCACCGGAAGCGATGCGGGCATCGAAGCCATCGGCGCTGATCTCGGCGAGCAAGGCTTCAAACGGCACGACGTAGTCGAGCGCGCTGGTTTCCGGCACATCGCGGCCGTCAAGCAGGGCGTGGATACGCACGGTCTTGATGCCTTCGGCCTTGGCCTGGACGACCATGGCTTTCAGGTGATCGATGTGGCTGTGCACGTTGCCGTCGGAGAACAGGCCGATGAAATGCACGACACCGCGACCAGCCTTGGCGCCGGCAACGATCTGTTGCCACGCCTCGCCCTGCCAGATGGCGCCGGAGGCAATCGCGTTGGAGACCAGCGAAGCGCCCTGGCTATAGACCTGGCCGGCGCCGATGGCGTTGTGGCCGACTTCCGAATTGCCCATGTCGTCGTCGGACGGCATGCCGACGGCAGTGCCGTGGGCGCGCAGGCGGATGTTCGGGTAATTGGCAAAAAGGCGGTCGAGCGTCGGCTTGCGGGCGGCGGCGATGGCGCTGCCGACGTCGGTTTTGGGCAGGCCGTAGCCATCCATGACGATGATGACAACCGGGCCTTGAACGCCGGAAAACGAGGAAAGTTTCTGAAGCATGAGGTCAGTTCCCGCAAGAAATTCAACAGAAAGCTGACCGGTCAGGGCGTAACCATCTCGCATGCGGCCAGCGAAAGGCGCTATTTTAACCGCGATTAAACTACCCGAGGCCCGGCCTCAGAACAGGAACGGAGTCAGTCGCCGCAGGCCGAGAACAATCAGCACCAGCCCGGCTCCGCCGGCCAGCCAGCGACCCAGCCAGGCCCGCCCGGAGCGGATCTCCCGACCCAGCCGGCCAGCCAGCGGGACCAGCACGATGATCGGGGTGAGCGCCGCGCCCAGGCCGAAAGCCAGGCCATAGGCCGCTCCCCGCGTCGCGCTGCCGGTATTGGCGGCGAGCAACAGCAAGGAGGCCAGCGGCGTGCAGGGAGTCAACGACAGCGCCGCGCCGAAGAACAGCGGCGGCAGGGTGTCGGCCTTGCGCTGGAAACGGATCGGCGCCACGCCCGGCGTCGCCGATGCCCCGCCACATCCCCTGGCCGGCGAGCCAAACACCAGCCACAAGCCGGACAGGATGCTGACGCTGCCGATCAGCACGTTGCCCCAGGTGCCTCCCAGGGCCTTGGCCAAGCCCAGTCCGGCGGCGCCGGCCACGGTGGCCAGCACGGTATAGGTGAACACCCGTCCGCCAAGAAAGATGCCGGTGTGCAAAAAGGCCTCGCGCTGACCGCTGGCCCGGCCGAGCGCCCAGGTGCCCATGAAGGGCAGGCAGGTGACGGTGCACGCCGTCAGCCCCATCGACACCCCGAGCAACCAGACCGTCAGCAGGCTGATCTCGCCGGCGGCGATCTGCTCAAGCATCGGTCCCCGCCGACTTGCCTGCCGCCCGCACGAACTTGATCGGTTTGACCGTACCATCCGGCAGTTCGCCAGCGACCTTGGCCTTGTAGTAGGCGCGGCGCGATGAAAACAGGGAGAAAGGCCCCCACTTGAGCTGGATGGTTCCATCCTGCGGGCAATACTCGGCACAGCGCCCGCACAGCGTGCAGTCCTCGCTGTAGGCCTTGCGCCCCTCTTCCCGGGAAATTTCCGGAATATCCATCGGGCAGGCATCGGTGCAGATGCTGCATTTGCCGCAATTGTCGTGCCGCGTCTTGACCAGACGCATCGGCGACAGACGCTGGGCCAGGCTGTTGAAGGCCAGCAACGGACAAATGCGACAGAACGGCTGGCGCACGGCCAACGCGGCAAGCACGATGAAACCGAAAAGGAAGTTGGCCGTGGCACCGAGGACAAACTTGACGTTGTCGTCGATCGGCACGGCGAACTGCTCGGTGTTGCCGGTCAGCAAGGTCGTTGCAATCCGCGCCGGGCAGACATCGCAATACGGGTTGCCCAGCGCATGCGGCGTCACGCCAAGCCCGGTGAGCAGCGGCAGCAGAAAGACCAGCCCGAGCAGGATGAGCCATTTGACCGGTCGAACCCGCTCCGTCCGGCCGAGATCGTCGGCCGACAAGCGGCGCAGCCCGAAACCGAAACGCCGGCCGACCCGGCCCAACACCTCCTGCAGCGTGCCGAGCGGACAAATCCAGCCGCAGAACGCCTTGCCGAGGACAAAGAAGAAGGCAAAGAAGACAGCAAAACTCATGAGCAAAGGCAGCACCATGGTCAGCGTCAATTGCTGGGCGCGAACCATGGCCTCGCCGATGCGGTGATGCAGGATGTGCTGGGTCGGAATCAGCACGCAGTAGCCGCCGTTCATCTGATCGTAGGCGCAGGACAGCGCAGGCAAGGCGTTGGAAATCTTGTCCGCCATGTAGCTGCCGACAAAGACGCTGCCATAGACGGTGACGACCAGCATGAGCAACTGCACGGCCAGACGGAAACGTGAAAGGGTCGGGAAAAGGCGCTCAAGCATCGGTGCTCTCCTTGGCTTTCGCGGCCGAACGACGGCGCAGCAAGGGCGTCGCCGCCAGCATGCCGGCCAGGCAGAAGCCCGCCCCCCAGGCCAGGCTGCGTTCGCGCTCCGGGTCCGGGCCGTAAGTCAGGTTGAAGGCCGTCAGGTAGCGGCGTTCGTTCTCGATTTTTTCGGTACTCAGCACGAACTTCGCACTTTGCCGGGCATGGCCACCGGCCTTGTCGCGTGGCGGCCGGAAATCACGAGGAAAAAGGATGGTGGCAACGCCCGACTGATCGGTGACGAAACTCGTCCGCGTACCGAACTCGGTTTCCAGGGTCAAAACCTGCCCGGCCAGCGGCGCGCCGCGCAGGCGAACGAGAAAGTGCCACTTCTCGCTTTCCCGGTAACTGCCATGCTCACGCGGCAGCGGCTCGGGGATGATCTCGAGTTCATGCCGCGCCTCGGCCAACAGCTTGCGCGGCGACGGCCCGGGATTGCCGAAATACCAGACGCTGGAGGCAACCTTGACGAGTTCCGGCGTTTCCTCGCGCATCACCAGCCAGTGATAGTTGCCCAGCTTCGGCGAGCCGCTGGCGATCCTTGCCCCCTCCGGCCCGACCGGGAAATCGCGACGCAGCGCTTCCGGCGGCCCATCCGGCGCGTAAACGGCGAGTGAGTCGGCCTGAATGCCCACGGCTTTCACCTGCGCCGCTTCGCGCTGACCGCGGGCGCCGGCCGGCAACAACAAGGGCGCGCCGGTCCAGCCGCGCCCCTCGCCAACGGCCGGCCTGGCCCCGCCATGATCGTGCTGGGCCAGGGCTGGGGTGGCCAGCAGGCCGGCCAGCAAGACTAGTGACAAACGTCGCATGGCCAGCCTCAGCGGAAATCGTAGCGGTAGGTCAGCATGAGCGTGCGCGGCGCTGCTGCGGTGTAGGTCACCTTGCCGGTGGTGTCCTTCTTGACCTCGGCGGCGTAGTACTGATCAAACAGGTTGTCGGCATTCACGGTCAGCGAATGCTGGCCAATCTGGTACCCCACCGAGGCGTTGGTAACCCACGACCAGCCCTTGTATTTCTCGGTGTTAGCGTTGTCCAGCCAGTATTCGCCCCAGGTGTTGGCGCCGACCCTGGCCCGCCAGCCTTGATGTTTCCAGGCCACGAAAACACCGTACTGATGCTGGGGAACAAAGGGCAGCGTTTTGCCGGCTCTATCCTGGTTGACCGTAGCAGGGCCAACGCGGACCGGCTCGCTGAATTCGCGATAGCTGTAGTCGGCGTAGGCATAATGGCCGCCGATTTCCCAGCCCCGCGCCATGGCCATGCGACCGGCGAACTCGAAACCCAGTTTCTCGGTCTGCCCGGCGTTCACGTAATTGGTGACGCCGCCGTTGCTTTGCTGGACGATCTCTTTCTCGACCGGATTGAAATAGACGCTGGTATCGAACTGCCAGTTCTCGCCACGCCCTTTCAGGCCAAATTCGTAATTCGTCGACAACGGTGCGTCGAGTCCGGGATTGGCCGACAACTCCCCCGACGACGGCATCTGCCCGGCCTGGGCAACCATGGCAAACAGATTGAGCTTGTTGCTCAGGCGGTAGCTGGCGGCCAGTTTCGGGGCAAGCAGATTGAAGGTTTTGTTGGTCACCGTCCGGCCGTCGCCGGCGACATATTTGCCGGTTGCATAGTCGTACTTGCGCAACTGGTAGCTGTCGTCGTCGTAGTTGACGACGTCGTAGCGCATGCCGAGATCGACGATCCAGCGCTCGCTCGGGCGCCAGGATTCCTGAACATAAAGCCCGGTGAGCAAGGTCGTGGCATTGTCGATTTCGGCCAGCGCCCCCTTCGCATCCGACAACGTCGAGGTGATGCGCCCGGCCTGCGGGCCGCCGGCGATGGTCGTCACGTCGCGGTATTCGTATTTGCGCGAATCGGGGATGCGCTCCTGGCGGACGGTCAGCCCACCGACCAGCGAGCCCTGGCGATGCTTGTAGTTGGCCTCGAGATCGGCGCCGAGGTTCCAGACCCAGTTTTCCGTCTCGTTGATGATGCCGGTGACCGGGTGATAGTGATACCAGGTGTTGTAGTAAAGCCGCGGCTTGAAGGTAAAGTCGCCGCGCTGCATTTCGAGACGGGAATTGAAGAACACCACCTTCGAATAGCGCCCCGAATTTTTCCAGGCCTCGGAAGTCCCCTCCTGCTTGCCGCTGTCCAGAAAGCGGTTGAACAGGTAGCCATTGGCTGCCGTATTGTCCATGGCGCCGGGCAATTGCATGTTCGACTCGGCGTAGGAAATCTCGCTTTCGAGAATATCCGCGTCGTTGAGGATCAGGCCGTGCTTGAGCGACAGCTGGGTGGTATCGAAGGTGTTCCAGTAGCGCCAGTCGTTGTCGACTTGACGATGGGTGAAGGTAATGGCCAGGGCCTGATCCGGCGAGATCTTGCCGCCGTAGCGCAGGTGATAGTTTTGCGTTCCCTGATTGCCGAAGCCGACCTTCGCGCTGTTCGCCTTGTCGTCAAATACCGATTTGGAAAATATCTGGATCGCCCCGCCGGTGCTGCCCGTAGCGAACAGGTTGCCCGGCCCCTTGGCGACTTCGATGCGCTCGATGTCCTGGGTATCGACAAAATCCAGCCGCGTGAAGCTGTCCGGATCGCTGAGCGGCACGCCGTCGCGCAGCACCATGATCTCGCGGATGCCATAGGCGGCCTTGAGTCCGGCGCCACGAATGATCAGCCGGGCGTCGAAACCGCCGTTCTTGCTGTCAATCAGGACACCGGGGATGTCCTGCAGGGCTTCCTTGACGTTGAACATTTTCTTGTCGGCCAGCGCCTCCTTGCCGACCACGGCAATGGCCTGCGGCACATCGGCCGAAGCACGGGCCTCGCGCGTCGCGGTGACCGAAATCTCGTCCAGCCTGATGACCGGCTCTTCGGCAAAGGCGCCTGATACAGCCAGCGCGCAGGCTGCCATGACCGGCAACCGGATCGCCTGGCGCGTCGCACCACGCCCGCCCGACAATGCTTGCCGCATCGCCCCCGATGTTTTTGTGTGCATCGACTTACCCCTGATTTATGGAATCTTTTAGGGAGCGAATAGTAGGTGGCGCCACAGCCGGGAAATTGCGGCATATCGCCGCACGCGACATTTTGTCGCAAAGCGGCGACAGGCAAAAAACGGTCGGGAACCTGCCGGTCATCATTTGCATCGCCGGCCTATGGGATAATCGCCCCCCCTTCGCAAGACAGCAGCAGGCATGGCCAAAGACGCACCGATTCAGTTCAAGGGCACTTCGCTCAAGATCATCCAGACGCAACTCCGTACCACCGATCTCGCCACGCTGCACGCTGCGCTGGGCGAACTGACCGGCAACAGCCCGGACTTTTTCGAGAACGAGCTGGCCGTCCTCGATTTCAGCCTCGCCGAGCCGTTGACCGCCAGTCCCGACTGGCCAGCCATTTGCGATTTGCTGCGCGGTTCCGGCCTGCACGCCATCGCCACCCGCGGCCTGCCGGAGGAATTGGCCGGCACGGCGCTCGCCGCCGGCCTGCCGGCAGTTGGCGCCGATGCCCTGGGCCGCAGCACGGCCCGCCCGAAAGCGCCTGAAAGCCCGGTCGCGCCGCCGCCCGCCCCCGTTCAGGAAGTCGCTCCACCGCCACCACACGAACCCGCCCCGCGCACCGTCACGCTCGACAAGCCCTTGCGTTCCGGCCAGCGTTTCTACGCCAAGGGCAGCGACCTCATCGTCACAGCGATGATCAGCGCCGGCGCCGAGGTCATTGCCGACGGCAACATCCATATCTACGCGCCGCTGCGTGGCCGCGCCCTGGCCGGGGCCAGCGGCGACAAGGCGGCGCGCATCTTCACCACCTGCCTGGAAGCCGAACTGGTTTCCGTGGCCGGTATCTACCGTACTTTCGAGGCCGGCGTTCCCGCCGAACTCGCCCGCCAGCCTGCAACCGTCGGCCTGACCGAGGAAGGTGGCGAAAGCCGCCTGACCGTCGCCGCCCTGGCGCTCCGTTAATCGCGCGTATCGACGCGACTCCTTTTCATAACTTACCCAGCGAGAACTCACGTGACCAGAATCATCGTCGTAACTTCCGGCAAGGGCGGGGTCGGCAAGACCACCACCAGCGCCAGCTTTGCCACCGGCCTCGCCCAGCGCGGCTTCAAGACAGCCGTTATCGACTTCGACGTCGGCCTGCGCAACCTCGACCTGATCATGGGCTGCGAACGCCGCGTCGTTTATGACCTGATCAACGTCATCAACGGTGAAGCGACGCTGACCCAGGGCCTGATCAAGGACAAGCACTGCGACAACCTCTACGTGCTGCCGGCATCGCAGACCCGCGACAAGGATGCGCTGACCGAAGAAGGCGTCGAAAAAGTCATCAAGGAACTCGAACATCAGGGCTTCGAGTACATCGTCTGCGATTCGCCGGCCGGCATCGAATCGGGCGCCGTCATGGCCCTGACCTTCGCCGACGAAGCGCTCGTCGTGACCAATCCGGAAGTTTCCTCGGTGCGCGACTCCGACCGCATCCTCGGCATCCTCCAGGCCAAGTCGCGGCGCGCCATCGAAGGCCGCGACCCGGTCAAGGAACACCTGCTCATCACGCGCTACAACCCGACCCGCGTCGAGGCCGGCGAAATGCTGTCGTACAAGGACATCCAGGAAATCCTCCGGGTGCCCATCATCGGCGTCATCCCCGAATCGGAAGAAGTGCTGCAGGCCTCCAACCAGGGCTCGCCGGTCATCCACCAGAAGGATACCGACGCGGCCGAGGCCTACAACGACGTCATCGCCCGCTTCCTTGGCGAGGACAAGCCGCTGCGCTTCGTCGATTACGTCAAGCCGGGCCTCCTGAAGCGCCTGTTCGGAGGCAAGTGAGATGTCCTGGCTCCAGAAACTGTTTGGCAACCAGCCGAAAACCGCTCACCTGGCCAAGGAACGCCTGCAACTGATCATCGCCCACGAACGCGACGGCGGCGGCAGCAGCGCCAATTTCCTGCCCGACCTGCAACGCGAGCTGATCGCCGTGATCTCCAAGTACGTCAAGGTGAACACTGAAGACATCCGCGTTTCGCTCGAGAAACAGGGCAATTACGAAGTCCTCGAAGTCAATATCGTTCTTCCCGAAAAGGGCTGAGAAGACTAGCATCGGGGCATTCCGCCACGAGGATGCCCCGATGTCCAGCCAGCTCAAACCCAGCGAAATCGTCCGCCAGCTTTCCGAACACGTCATCGGTCAGGAAGATGCCAAACGCACGCTGGCCGTTGCCATTTACGCCCACTACCGGCGCATGGCGGCGAATGCTGCGGTCGACAGCGTCGAACTGACCAAAAGCAACATCCTGCTCATCGGCCCGACCGGCACCGGCAAGACCCTGCTCTGC
>PHCH01000146.1 GCA_002840785.1 Betaproteobacteria bacterium HGW-Betaproteobacteria-4
TGGCCGGCGGCGCCGGTAATGGCAACGCGCATGGGGGCTTTGGACATGTATCGCTCCTGTTTGAAACAGCGTGGTTGAAATTGTTCGTATTTGCCCGAACACCTGCTTTTTTTGCTTCCTTGCGTCAGCAGGCACGAGAACTCAAGATGGTAAAAGTTCGGCGTCGGGCTGTCAATTCATCATCTGTCTTATATAAGACAACTTTTCGTGGACGGTATGCCCGAAATGTGCTGAAATTTGGACCATGACTCGTGACGTCTCCCATCCCGCCCAGCGCCTAAGTTCCCCGACTTTTAGTCCTCTCTATCGCCAGATCAAGGATTTCTTGACTCGCAGTCTGGAGGAAGGAGAGTGGGGGCCGGGTGATGCAATACCCAGCGAAGGTGAGTTGGCGGCGCGATTCAATGTCAGTCAGGGGACTGTACGCAAGGCCATCGACGAAATGGCCGCCGAAAACATGCTGGTTCGGCGTCAGGGTAAAGGTACGTTTGTCGCGACGCATAGCGATCCGCGCTCGTTTTATCGTTTCCTGCGCCTGGTGCCGGATGACAGCAAGGCGGCGCCAGCAGTCAGTGATCCGTTTTTTTGCGAGACCATCGATGCTTCGCCGGAGGTTGCTGCAGTCCTCGGGTTGCAGGCGGGGGGTAAGGTGGTTCATGTCAAGCGCCTGTTGCGTTTCAGTGGCGAGCCGGTTGTTTTCGATCAGATTTATCTGGTCGCCGACTTGTTTAACGGCTTGACTCTTGAGGGCTTGCGGGCTGGAGAGCGCTCGCTCTACAGTCTTTTCGAGAGCGATTTCGGGGTTCGCATGATTCACGCCGAAGAGCATTTGCGCGCGGTTGGTGCGGATGCTCAGAGCGCCGGCATAATCGGCGTTCCCGTAGGGGAGCCTCTTTTGCTTGTTGAGAGAACAGCCTATACCTACGGCAATAAACCGGTGGAGTGGCGGCGTGGGTTGTATTACACACGGCAGCACTACTACCGGAATGATCTGGGGTGAGAGAGAAAGCAGTGCTTTGGGATTAGCTCGGAAAGCGCCCCGCAAGGCACGTTCCGTATGGTTTTGAATGTATAATTACCGTTCTTTTCAAACCACGTAAAAGCGGTTAACCGCATCTTCGCGCGAGGGATGACGTTCATGATTCTTCATCGTGTCAGCGGTGCGGGTTTGTTTCTTTGTATCCCGGTTGTGCTCTGGCTCTTCGGGGCTAGTGTGGGCTCTCCTGAAAGCTTTGCTGCTTTCCAATCGATTGCCGGGATGTTGCCGGTCAAGGTGATTCTGGCGGGGTTGCTTTGGGCGTTTGTTCACCACTTCTGTGCTGGTATCCGCTTCCTGTTGCTCGATCTGCATGTCGGCATTGAAAAAGAAGCTGCCCGGAAATCTGCCGGTGTCGTCCTCGCTGTCAGCATTCCGCTGACCCTGATCCTCTGGGGGGTGTTGCTGTGATCAACCGTATCGTTGTCGGTGCCCACTACGGCCTGAAAGACTGGATCATCCAGCGTGCTACGGCCGTCATCATGGCGGTCTATTCGGTATTGATGGCCGCTGTTCTGTTGATTGCGCGCCCGTCCACCTTCGAGGCATGGCAGGGTGTGTTTGCCAATGGTGTCATCAAGTTCCTGACCTTCCTTTTCTTCGTCAGTCTGTTCTATCACGCCTGGATTGGTGTGCGTGACATCTGGATGGACTACGTGAAGCCGACCGGCCTGCGCCTGTCCTTGCACGTTCTGACCGCTGCTGCGTTGGTGGGTTACACCGCGTGGGCTGCTGCGATTCTCTGGAGGCTGTAAGCGTGAGTATTCCTGTTCTCAAATTTGATGCGGTGATCGTTGGTGCCGGTGGTGCCGGCCTGCGTTCCGCGATCCAGTTGTCCGAAGCCGGTCTCAAGACTGCCGTGCTTTCCAAAGTGTTTCCGACCCGTTCGCATACCGTTGCGGCGCAGGGTGGTGTTGCTGCTTCGCTCGGCAATTCCGAAGAGGATCACTGGACGTGGCACATGTATGACACTGTCAAGGGGTCCGACTGGCTCGGCGACCAGGATGCGATCGAGTTCATGTGCAAGAAGGCCAATGAGGTGGTTGTCGAGCTCGAGCATTACGGCATGCCGTTTGACCGTACCGACGACGGCAAGATCTATCAGCGTCCGTTCGGTGGTCACATGTCGAACTTTGGCGAAAAGCCGGTGCGTCGCTCGTGCGCTGCCGCTGACCGTACCGGTCACGCCATGCTGCATGCGATGTATCAGCGCAACGTCAAAGCCAACACCCAGTTTTTTGTCGAGTGGATGGCGCTTGACCTGATTCGTGATGAAGAAGGTCATGTCCTCGGCGTAACCGCCATGGAAATGGAAACTGGCCAGGTCGTGATCTTCCACGCTCGTGCCACCATTTTCGCGACGGGTGGTGCCGGCCGAATTTACTACTCTTCGACCAATGCCTTCATCAATACTGGTGACGGTCTGGGTATGGCGGCACGCGCGGGCATTCCGCTTGAAGACATGGAGTTCTGGCAGTTCCACCCGACCGGTGTCGCCGGTGCCGGTGTGCTGATTACTGAAGGCGTGCGCGGCGAAGGCGGTATCCTGCGTAACAGCAGCAAGGAACGCTTCATGGAGCGCTACGCGCCGAATGCCAAGGATTTGGCGTCGCGTGACGTGGTTTCCCGTGCGATGACCACCGAAATCAAGGAAGGTCGTGGCTGCGGGGCTAACAAGGATTACGTCCTGCTTGATATTACCCACCTTGATCCTGCCACCATCATGAAGCGCCTGCCGGGTATTCATGAGATCGGCCTGCAGTTTGCCGGGGTTGATTGCCTGAAGGAGCCGTTGCCGGTCGTGCCGACCTGCCACTATCAGATGGGTGGTATTCCGACTCACTACTCCGGCCGTGTCGTGATGCCGCAAGGTGGCGACATGAATTCCGTCGTCCCGGGCTTCTACGCCGGCGGCGAGTGCGCCTGTGCCTCGGTGCACGGCGCCAATCGCCTTGGTACCAACTCGCTGCTCGATCTGCTGGTCTTCGGCAAGTCAGCTGGTGACTCCGCTGTTGAAGACCTCAAGGCTGGCCGTGCCCACCGCGATCTTCCGAAGGATGTCGCCGACAGGACCCTGGCTCGTATCAGTGCACTGGATAATCGGAAGGGTGGTGCCAATGTGCACGAAACCCGTCTGGCCATGCAGCGCACCATGCAGGATCACGCCGGCGTGTTCCGTTTCAGCGATCTGCTGAAGGAAGGTGTCAGCAAGATTCTCGAAGTCGAAAAGGCAGCTCGCAATCTGGAAATCAAGGACAAGTCGATGGCCTGGAATACGGCCCGGACCGAAGCGCTGGAAATGGAAAACCTCATCGAAGTCGCCAAGGCCACGATGATTTCCGCCGAGGCTCGCAAGGAGTCACGTGGTGCCCATGTGCGTGACGATGCCCCGGATAGCCCCGAGTTTCCGAATGGCCGCAACGACGCTGTATGGCTCAAGCATACGCTGTTCTCCCCTGTGGATAACTCGATTTGCTACAAGCCGGTCAACATGCAACCCCTGTCCGTCGAGCCGGTTGAGCTCAAGACGCGCTCGTACTAATTGGAGTCCAGAATGAGCAAACGCATGGCGACGGACCGCAAGTTGCTGGATGCGCTGACCAAGTTGAAAGCCAAGGACGACACGATTTCCTATCGTCGTTCCTGTCGCGAAGGCGTCTGTGGTTCTGATGCAATGAATATCAACGGCAAAAACGGCTTGGCCTGCCTGACCGATATCGACAGCTTAAAGCAGCCCATCGTTCTGCGTCCGCTGCCAGGTCTGCCGGTCATTCGCGATCTGATCGTCGACATGACTCAATTCTTCAAGCAATACCACTCGATCAAGCCGTATCTGATCAACAACGATCCGCCGCCGGAACGCGAACGTCTGCAGTCGCCGGAAGATCGTGAAGAACTAAACGGCCTTTATGAGTGCATCCTCTGTGCCTGCTGTTCGACTTCCTGTCCGTCTTTCTGGTGGAATCCGGACAAGTTCGTCGGTCCGGCTGGCCTTTTGGCTGCCTACCGCTTCATCGCCGATACCCGCGACCAGGCGACCAACGAGCGTCTCGATAACCTCGAGGATCCGTATCGCCTGTTCCGTTGTCACACCATCATGAACTGCGTTGACGTATGTCCGAAGGGTTTGAATCCGACCAAGGCCATCGGGAAGATCAAGGACATGATGGTCAGTCGCGCCGTCTGATGGAAAGAGCGGACTACGAACGCCTGCGTTGGCGCTGTAT
>PHCH01000001.1 GCA_002840785.1 Betaproteobacteria bacterium HGW-Betaproteobacteria-4
ATGATAGTGAGCTTCCGCTCGCGAAAGTAGGTCAACGCCAGACTCCCCCACAAGCAAAGCCCCTCCCGGTATTCCGGCGAGGGGCTTTTTGCTTTGGCTGCGAATAGCCGTTTAGAATAAGACGTTTTGACGATTTGAGGAGGCCGAAATCAGTTTTGGATGATTTGTTTTATAGCCTCAGCTGCTGCAACCATGCCGAATACTGATGTGACACAAACAGATGAACCGAATCCGGTGCAATTGAGTCCCAATGAGGACTTTTCGGTATCACATGTAGTTGTTCTATCTGGATAACGAACTGGCTCGGTTGAAAAAATAGCTGAAACGTTAAATTTCTTCTTTGGGTCTTTCGGAAAGCCATATTCCCGGCGGAGTATCGAACGAACCTTGGCCAGTAGAGGGTCTTGAATGGTCCGACTTAGATCGGCTGCAGAAATTCTTGTCGGATCTATTTTTCCGCCAGCCGCTCCGGCGACGATAATAGGCGTATTAATCTCCCGGCAAAAGGACGCTATGGCGGCCTTGGCGCGGACCTGGTCAATCGCATCAATAACCACTGAAAAATTTTGATCGAGGATGCTTTTCACGTTTTCAGGGGTGACAAAATCTTCGATGATGGAGACTTTGCAATCTGGGTTGATTGCTAGTATTCGCTCGGAAATGGCATCAACTTTCGACTTGCCGTAGATATCTCCAAGCGCATGGATTTGTCGATTTGTATTCGATTCGGCAACCATGTCGAGATCTACTACTGTGATCTGCCCCACTCCGGTACGGGCGAGAGCTTCAACACTCCACGAACCAACGCCGCCAATTCCAACCACACAAACGTTGGCACTTCGTAAGCGTTCAGCGCCATCTGTTCCATAAAGACGTGTTACTCCTCCAAAACGACGCTCAAGATCAACAGACATCAGTTTTCAATGGTCTTTCGAATAACGGCATTGAACGGAACAATCCATTCAGGGGAGAATTGATTGTCGCAGGCATTTATTTCAGCGATGGCTCGCAGTACGGAACGGTTTTTCCCCCGGTGGATGTGTTTGAGCATTACTGCTTCGAACGCATCGACGATAGCGAGAATTTTGGCGCCAGTACAGATATCGGAGTCGTGCAGCCCTTTTGGGTAGCCTCCTCCGTCCGGCATTTCGTGGTGCTGGGCGACCATTTCTGCCGCCGCATTCCAATAGGGAATCCGTTCTAATATTCCAGCGGCGAAGCCCGGGTGATTTTTCAGGCTGAGCTTGTCATCTGGACTCATTTTGCCAACTTTCAACCAGATTGATTCCGGGAGAAGCATCATCCCAAGATCGTGCAGATACACCGCGGCTTCTAACTGAGTAGGATCAACCGGGCTGATGCCGGCCTTGTTGGTTTCTAGTGCAAGGCGAAGGATGCGCATGGTTCTCCCCTTGAAAAGGGGGGAGCGACTTTCAAATTGCAGCGCAAGTGAGCGGAAAAACTGCAAATCGCTAGTAGCTGTTTTTTGTTCCGGATTTGGAGTCCCTGACCGCGGAGGGCGGCTTGATATATCCGGAATGACCGGGGGAAAACCGGTAACGGCCTCGATCAGGTCGGCGCAAGCCGCATCTATCTGTTCGGTTGATTCTTGGGCGAGGGCTTCGAGTCCCTGTATGAGGATATCGAGTTGAAGGTTGTCCAGCGATTTGTTCGCCAGCAAGGCATTGGTTGCCAACTCAAGGCGGTCAACGGCGAGCAGTATCATTTCTGCCAGCGGCTCAGAGAAGGGAATTTCACCTTCTCGAAAACGAGCCATCATTGTTTCTATCGGATGCGCAATGGCAATGCCCAAATCAAATTTGCACAGCGAAGCATCGCCTTTGATATTGTGAACGGCCCGAAAGAGGGCTGCAATAATCTCCCGATCCGTTCTGTTTTTTCTTAAGCGAGTGACGTCGCGCTCGATTTCCGGCGCGCGGTCGGTCAGAACCTCGGCAAACTCGTCCAACGCCTCGCGATCCTGGATCGTTGGCGCGATGATAGCCCGAATGTCCATGCCGTCTCCCTTGCTTCCATTAATCTGAGCAGTTTAACAAACTGGCGCGCAAAACAGCGCTCAACCTTGATCGTTCAGTCTTGACTGTACAGGCGCCGCCACCTAAGATTCCGCGCTTCATTGAGGAATTACCTTACGTGACTTTGGAACAGCTCTACGCCCTGATTGGGCCTGACATGAAGGCCGTTGATGCGGTCATCCGCGAACGCCTGCATTCAGAGGTGGTCCTGGTCAGGCAGGTTGCCGAATACATCATCGGTGCTGGCGGCAAGCGCATGCGTCCAGCTCTCGTGTTGCTTGCAGCGGGAGCGCTTGGCTATCAGGGCGTTCGCCACCATGAAATGGCGGCGGTCGTCGAGTTCATTCATACCGCCACCTTGTTGCATGATGACGTGGTTGATGAGTCCGCATTACGGCGCGGGCAAGATACGGCCAATGCAATGTTTGGCAATGCTGCTAGCGTCTTGGTAGGCGATTTCCTCTATTCGCGTGCGTTCCAGATGATGGTGCTGGTCGATAACATGCGCGTGATGCAGGTTCTTTCCAATGCGACAAATATCATCGCTGAAGGCGAGGTCTTGCAGTTAATGAATTGCCATGATGCCGACGTTGATGAAGCGCGTTACATGCAGGTAATTCATTACAAGACAGCAAAGCTTTTTGAAGCCGCGGCACAGTTGGGGGCTATTCTTGGTCAAGCGTCTCCGGAAATCGAAATGGCACTGGCCACCTATGGAATGCATCTGGGTACAGCCTTCCAGTTGATTGATGACGTCCTTGATTATTCTGGCCACGAGGCTGACACAGGCAAGCACATTGGGGACGACCTTGCAGAAGGAAAGCCGACCTTGCCTTTGATCTACGTCATGCAGCATGGAACCGTCGAGCAGGCAGCATGCGTGCGCAAGGCAATCGAAGAGGGGGGGCGCGATGATTTCCCCGCTGTTCTTGATGCGATCAGAAATAGTGGCGCTCTACACCATGCGCGGACCCGTGCTGCCCATGAGGCAGATCTCGCCAGAGCATCAATTCAGTGCCTGGGGGATTCAAATTATAAAAAAGCTCTGCTACAATTGACGCTCTTTGCAGTTGAGAGAAATCATTAAGTTTCTTTCTGATGTCGGAGTGTAGCTCAGCCTGGTAGAGCACTGCGTTCGGGACGCAGGGGTCGCAAGTTCGAATCCTGTCACTCCGACCAAAACACTGCAAAGAAGAAAACCCACGTAATTCAAAAGATTACGTGGGTTTTTTGTTTTCTAAAGCCCTGGTTCGCAACGTCCATTTGTCATCGCCGTGACTATTTCGTGACTAAATTGTGGCTATTTCGTGACTAGGGTTCAGTGCGCTAAGCGGCAATTCGAAAATATTGACTACTGCGCGCTGTGACTGTCCTCTGTGACCGTCTCGTCAGGCACATATTCAGCCAATTGTTCTAATTTGCATCCGAAGAACCTGCACAGCTTGTCTAGGTTGTCCGTAACGGTGCTGTAGCTTCGTTGATTCACCATCTTTGAAAGCGTGACGCGATTGATACCCGTTGCTTGAGATACCTCGAGCAACGTCACACGCTTTCCCTCTGAAAAGCGTTTTTCTGCGAGCAGTTCTTGTAAGCGAAAACGTATCATTGTTCATCAATATTAACGTACGTAACAAATTTCTTGCAAAACCAATTCGTTTGTGTAACGATATATTTACATTGATTCAGAAAAAGATATCGATGTATTTATTAACTAACAAACGAGGTTGCTATGTACTCAGCTATTCCCAGCGCAGCTAACCATCTGTCAGACAATTCTAGCGCTAGTCTGACTTACCTGACCACTGACGAACTTTCCTCGAGAATCAAGTACGACTCTCGGACCATTCGGGAAAGACTCAAAGATAGCGTTCTGCTGGAAGGTATCCACTATATCCGTCCATTTGGCGGCCGAAAAATTCTCTACATCTGGGAGAAGATTGAATTTGACATGGCAAAACGCACTGTCAGTTCATTCTCGATTCCTATGGCCAATGGAGGGGTATGCCATGGCTAGCATTCAAGTTCGAAAGGAAAGTAATACCCTGATCATCGACTTTTATTGGCAAGGAAAGCGTTGCCGTGAGCAAACACTTTTGGTGGATAGCTCAACCAATAGGAAACGGCTCTCCAAGGTTGCTGAAAAAATCGAAGAAAAAATTTCGACTGGAGAATTCAACTACCGCGAATTTTTCCCCAACAGCAAGAATGCCGCGAAATTTGACCTTCCCGAGCCCTCTGCTACGGTCGTAGCGCAAGCTGTATTGAACATGGGTCATTCGGATGTCGGCAGCACGCCTTTGTTCAAAGACTTCGCCGAGGTTTGGTATTCCGAGAAAGCCGTGGAGTGGCGGACGTCCCATAAAAAGACGATCCGCGATGACATCAATAAGCGTCTGAATCCCCGATTTGGGGATATGGAGGTCGGCGTCATCACTAAGGCTGACATTCTTGCTTTCCGTGCAGACCTCGCCAAAGCTCCGGCACGGAACAAGAACACTACGCTGTCGAATCCACGAATCAATAAAATCCTCGATCCGCTAAGGCAAATCATCTGCGAAGCCGCCGACCGCTTTAATTTTCGCACGCCCTTCCAGAACATCAAACAACTTCGCGTAAAGCGGAGCGATGTCGAACCCTTCTCGCTGGACGAAGTGAAGGCGATCATCAATACCGTACGGCCGGACTTCAAGAACTACTTCACGGTCCGCTTCTTTACTGGGATGCGCACGGGCGAAGTTCACGGCCTCAAGTGGAAATACATCGATTTTGAGCGCCGCCTGATTCTCGTCCGGGAAACCGTGGTGGATGGTGAAGAAACCTACACCAAGACCGATTCCTCACAGCGTGAAATCCAGATGTCGCAACTGGTCTTCGACGCGTTGAAGGAGCAGCACAAAGGTACTGGAAAGCGTTCGGAGTTTGTCTTCTGTAATCGGGATGGATTGACGCTCGACTACAAGAACGTCAATAACCGTGTCTGGAAGCCTCTATTGCGTCATCTTGGGCTCAAGGTACGTCGGCCTTATCAATGTAGGCATACGGCAGCCACGCTGTGGATGGGAGCAGGGGAGAACCCAGAGTGGATCGCCAGGCAGCTAGGGCACAGCACCACGGAAATGTTATTCCGTGTCTATTCGCGCTATGTGCCCAATCTAACTCGGCGCGATGGATCAGCGTTTGAACGCATGCTGACGGCCTCGCTGGGTGAAGGTCAGGCGCAGATTGTTGTAGATCCCGTTTCGGAAGGAGTTTAAAGCATGACTGCATCTATTCCTCTGTCCCACGCTGTCGTTCAATCCTCTTCCGAGACAGCTGCCTATTACCGACTCACGAGTATTACCCGCCTGCCCGGAAAAGGGGGCCGGGGTGTCACCAACATCGCAACGCTGTATCACGAGCAGGGTGCCCTTGAAGTCACCTGGCAGTCTGCACAGGTTGATAGTCGCCTGAAGCGTGGCTGCTATGTAGCCATGCGTGGCATCGAGCATTCAGTCGCATCGGACAGTGTGACCAAGATCCAGCGCCTCGATCTGCTCGACAAGCCACTGCCGAGCATTAATCCGTTCGATGTGGTGCCTGCCAATTGGGTTCGTGATCGCGCCCTGGTAAAGCGTGCCAGTAACTTGTGGGGCCAGCTCTCTCGTCCACTTCAGCATCTGGTTACTGCTGTGTTGTGGGATGGGAGTCGGTTCGAACGCTTCGTGACCGGGCCTGCTGCATTGAGTTGCTACCCGCCGGTGCCCAATGCCAATCTCAGTCACGCCGTTGAAACCGCTGAAACTGCTCTGATGCTGGCGAATGGTCTGATGGATGTCTCGACATCTGTGGTGATCGTCGCCGCCCTGTTGCACGATGCTGGGAAGGCAGATGACTTTAGGCTTAGTCCGGATCGTGATGGCTATGCCTATTCCGAACGCGGCCAATTGGTCGGGGCGCGCCACACGGTTCTCGAGTGGCTGGCGGTCGCGCGGGGTAGGGACGGGGTAATTGTGCCGGAGGGGCAATACCTCGCCTTGATTCATGCGCTGACTGCAACTCGCGGTGCTGGTTGGTTGGGTATTCGCGAGCCGCAGATTATCGAAGCCACAATTCTCGCAGCGGCTGATCGGGTCTGTAACGAATCGGGGTGGTCGCCCAATCGCTACGCCGAGCGGCATGAGTCGTTCCGGACGGGCGGTGTGCGTTGAGTCGCGCGACATTCATGATGCGCTGTCGCGATGAGTGGCGGAGACTTAATCCCAAGTTTGTACGGTCAGGCACAACCCTGGGGGAAACTTTCTGGGATGCATGCCGCGAAGGTGTCTATGGTTTCTTCGCCCCGCCGGGCCTGCTCTGGTGGTTGTGTTTAAACGCGTGGAAATAGCCGGCGCCGGATTCCGGCAATATGCAAAGGCGGTAGTCTGAGTTGATGTAACGCAAAGGGCAGGGGTTCGGGCATTGGTAGACTTTCCGAATGCCTAAATTCCTGCCCCCATCCACCCCGCAACTGAATCGGTTACGCGCTGCTGCCACGCTGATTCCCATCATTGAATCAGGATTGGCTGACTCAAAACTATCACCGGATAAGGCTGCCTTGATGGCTTCCTTCTGCGAATGGGCCGCTGAAGCCACGACGAGCGATGCAGAAGAGGCCATGCTTTCTGAGAGTATCGGTCAAGGTTTGGATCGATTGAAGGCACGGTTCGCTAGATCGGTATAAATTCCGTATAGTGGTTACGGAAATCTTCGGCTTTTATGCCCTCAAGTAAATATTGATTAACTATAGGAACAAAATGGACATTTCTAATCTTTCCGTATCTGAGCTGAAATCTCTTCTTGAGCAAATCCCCGCGGAGATCAAACGGCGTGAAAAGCAAGAGAAAGGCCGTATCCGGCAAGAGCTTGAGGCATTGGCAGCAAAGAGTGGCTATTCCCTCGATGAGTTGCTAAATGAGGCAAGTGAGAAGGTCCGCAAAGTGGTAAAAGTTGTTCCGGTCAAATATCGCCATCCACAGGATAGCTCTTTGGCTTGGACGGGCAGAGGTCGCCAACCAAAGTGGGTAGTAGAGTTTTTGGCTGCAGGAGGGACGCTGGGGCAACTTTCAATCTGAGTTGTTCAAAGCTAAACAACAAGGGCCGCGTATGCGGCCTTTTTGCTAGCCCTGCGGGATCATCCAGCGCGAGTAGTCGAGAGCCAGATTTCCGATGAGCTAAATTAGATTTGCACATCGTGGCTGACTTGAATAAGTAAATTGACCATCAAATCCGGATGCGTTGAAGCCGTATTCAAACGTGGCCGTTCACAATCCAAACCTGCCCAACCTGCATTACAGAGAACAGAACCAATGAAAACGCCGATTCAAGCCGCCGTTGATGAAGTAATGAAGAGCCGCTATTCGTGCCGAGCTTATTTGCCAACTGAGGTCCCCAAGAAAGTCATCGAGGAAATTCTGGCCATTGCATCTCGAGCACCATCCGGAACCAACATCCAACCTTGGAAGGTTTGGGTTCTGACGGGAGAAAGCAAAACCAAACTTAGTGAGCGCATTGTCGCGGCTTTTGATGATCCGGAAGAAGCCGCTACCCATTCGGAGAGTTAGGCTATAGCGTTGACGCCATCTTGGAGTTGTACCGCAAGCACGTGCCCGTAGTTATGTCGCAGAAGACTGCTCAGGCTAGGTCGGTAGCGCTGAAGAAATTGGCCAGCGAAGTCTTCGGCGATGCGACGTTTAACGACGTAAAGACCGGCATCGGTATCGTCTCAGCCAAGTGGCTGACCGAGCGCCCGATGATCTTCAAGGGTAGCGTTGCGCAGGCGCACGGTCGCGTGAGCACATTTGTACCCGGCTTCGGCGTGAGCATCGCCGATGCCGTCAAGGCATCGTGCTCTGCATATCCCTTCTTTGAGCGCACGATCGTCCGGACCTCGATGGGCGAGGAGATCGAGTTGATAGACGGTGGCTACTGCGCGAACAACCCGACTTTGTACGCGATTGCGGATGCTGTGCAGGCTCTCAAGCGCGAGCGCAAGGATATCCGGCTGGTGAGCGTCGGCGTGGGCATCTACCCGGACCCTAAACCGGGCCTCCTGATGCGACTGGCGAAGAAGTATCTCGTCAGCGTCCAGTTGCTGCAGAAGACTCTGGAGATTAATACGCAGTCGATGGACCAGTTGCGCCAGATTCTGTTCCAAGACGTGCCGACCATCCGGATTAGCGACTCCTACGTTACCCCTGAAATGGCCACCGACCTGTTGGAGCACGACCTCAAGAAGCTGGGCATCCTGTTTCAACGCGGACGTGAGTCGTTTGCCTCGCGGGAGAAGCAGCTTCGCGAGTATTTGATGTAGCCAAGGAAGAGATAGATGCCAATACCAGAATCGCAATTGGAAACGTGGTCGCACCAAGGGTCGATCACCCAGTCGAGCAACACCTACAACACGATCAAGAGCGTACTGGAAGCTAGCACCACACCTTACGCTAGCAAGAACTTCAAGGTGTTCCTCCAAGGCTCATACGGCAATGATACAAACATCTACGCCGAGAGCGACGTGGATCTCGTCATCCGGCTTGACGACTGCTTTCAGAGTGACCTTAGCGAACTGACAGAAGAGGAGAAAGCCGCATACAAGTCCGGGTTTCCTGACGCGACCTATACGTATGCCGACTTTAAGAAGGATGTTTTATCGGTACTCACGCAGGCATACGGAGGGGCAGTCACAGCAGGCGATAAGGCTATTGCCATTGATGCCAATGGATCGCGTCGCAAAGCCGATGTGATTGTGGCCATCCAATTTCGGCGCTACTTCAAGTTCCGGTCATCAAGCGACTCAACGTATGTTGAAGGGATTTGCTTCTGGAACGGCAATGGAGACCGGATCGCGAACTACCCGAAACAGCACTCGGCCAATCTGACAGCGAAGCACCAGAGTACTTCAAAGTGGTTCAAGCCGTTGGCTCGTGTGTTCAAAAACATGCGCAGTCGAATGGTTGACGAAGGCTTGATCAAGCCCGGTGTGGCACCTTCGTACTATATCGAAGGCCTGCTCTACAACGTACCAAACGAGAAATTAACGTCCAGCTACCAAGACTGCGTGGTCAACGCTTTGAACTGGTACCGACAGGAGGCGTTGAAGACGGATCTTGTGTGTGCCAATGAACAGTATTACTTGCTACGTGACGGACAACATACCTGCTGGAACCAAGCGAATTGCGACGCGTTTATTGAAGCTGCAGTTAGGTTGTGGAATGAGTGGTAACGGTGGCAGAGCCCGTCATTCCAATCGCCGGCCTTGGTAGGTAACCGTATTTGAAGCTCAACTCCCCTGAAGGCAGCCGCCATGCTGGTACGACAGGGCTACTTTGCTAAGCAGACACTCGGATTTGTATGCGAAAGTCGTGGCAGTTCAGACGTCCTAGCCGTGGGGGCAGGACTGCCCATCCTGAAGGCGACTGTTATCTTCGGCTTCATGCCCTAATGTCGGATAAACTCTGAACTTCTACCCATTATCAATATGTCGTGTGGCATTCTCGTCGCCAACTTCTCCGGTGGCTATTATCCGGGCTTTGTTACCAGAAACAGTTAATAATAAGAAACGTCAGTTGTGACTTCCTTGCTAAACTGCTGCAACCGAATTCTGCCGGTGGTCTTTCGGTCCGTATAATAACTTCCCGATAACTCTAGTCTAACGTTTCCTTTGATTTCCACGCGTCGTATATCAAAGAGAGTTGAGCCTGTGTAGGTATACCAATCAGGGTTTCTCGGAGTGACACGATGGACGTAATATAATCTCGCCTGCCCACCTTCTGTGACTGGGGTCGACTCTAGAGTGATAGATTTTGATGTCGGGGTGTGCAAATCAATTTGTGTATAGCTCAGTGTTTGTCTAATTATTGCGCGCGTTACCAGTTTGGTTTCGCCGAATGTTATCTCACCCTCCCACGCACCATTTATATCTGGAAACAAGGAACCGTCAAATAAACTCAGTAAGGACCATATTTTACGAGATATAAAACTTGAGCTTACTGCAGTTATCAAAACCGCACTCACGGCGGAAGCAATTGTAAAAAGCTTGATTAGTGATGTCCCAGGCAAAAACCAGTCGATCATTGCATAGAGCGCGATACTGAAGGCAACTGTTACGCCGACCAATATCTTGATTAAAACAGAAATATTTATAATTCTGAACATATCAACCAACTAGGTCTTTGTAGTTGTGAAGTTGTGCCTTGCCCGCGCTTTTGGCCGACATCAATGCGATGTACGATTCCCGCAAGGTACATCCCACTCCTACCGAGAAGGTAGCGCACCCCTCTCCTAGTGCAGATATCTCCTTAAAGATATTCGACTCTGGAACTTTTAGATATTGTGCAAATCCCGCTACACCATCCGCACCGCAGAATATTACGGTAAACCCAATACCTTTAAGGTAAGTGGAAATTAACTGCGTTGTCTTCCCCATTAAATCATTAAGATTTGCCAGCGATTTTTCATCGTTATTTAGATAAAATCTGGTAATCCGCTGGCCTACATCGTCACCATCAATTGTAAGATATATCATCTCAAACAAACCATCTCGCTGTTAGTGATTGCGTTGCAACAGGCAGGCGTATTAGGAAGGTGAGTGAATCAGAGAAAGGCGTATTCCCGTGAGGATGTCGCCGCTCAGTATTTGCCGTCATTCGAGTGTCCAGAGTTATGGGGAAGTCTAGCCGGCGACTTACGGCCGCAGGGATGCATACCAAGTAACTGCTTTCTGGCATCATGTCAAATGAGTGCTTTCAAACAGAAATGGACGCTCATGAAGTTTAAACGAGTGCTGGCTCAAAAGACGAAACCTTCTCGACAGGGGAAACTTTGGCTTCTAATCACGAATATGCAGTCATAGGCCATAGCCGTGCAACGGTGGGGCGCTTCCTCGGCGTCGGCGCCGGACTGGCGAGCTCAGGTCTCGCCCTCCTAATCGCCAGTGCGATCACCTACGCAGAGCGTTGGGGCTTCCTCCACGCGCGCGCCTATTGGACTCTGCCTCTCACTGCTACGATTTTCTACACGCTTGGACACCTCGCGTTCGACAAATGGGCGTGGCGGACCTGGTTGGTGCATTTCGTCCTCGATATCCCTGATCTGCGCGGCAAGTGGGATTGCATCGGCGAGACTATCGATTCCGCCACTGGCGGGGTCGAATATAACTGGACCGCAGAGGTAACCATTTCTCAGGGGTGGGAGAAAATTAGAATCTACTCCGAGACAAAGCACTCCCGCTCGCGCAGCGTCGCTGCCTCTATCCTGGTCGAGGAAGAGGTGGGCTATATCTTAATGTATAGCTACCGCAACGAACCCCGGCCCGGGGAGCCCGAACTCAAAGCGCATTTCGGTTATGCCGAATGGCATATTTCCCGAGACGGATCCACAGCCGAAGCAACTTATTTCAACGGTGGAGGCCGCTACACCGGCGGCTGCATGAAACTAACAAGGAAGACACGTGGCAACTGATTTTTCCAGCCGTCTCAGCAGGGTTAATGCGCGCCGCAACGGTACGGGCGTCGCTGTACTCAACAAGAGTTTCTCGTTCAGCGAAGACAGTTCACTTCTGGACTCAGTAACCCAGGGCTACCAGAACAAGACCAAGTCGAAGAGCTTCCAATATGCGCTGGTATCCATGCAGGAAGTGGATGCGAAGTACACCGCCATCAGTTTTAGGGAGGCTGAACGGGTCGCAAAACAGCTCGACTCAGGGCTCTTGAGAAATGGAAAAGTCGTAACGGTCGAATTGCAAGGCTCGTTACCGTTGAACGTGCATCTGCGACGAGTGAGCGATGTGGACATGCTCGTTTGGCCATTAAATTTCTTTGTGTATGACATTTATGGTGTGGCCGCGTCCAGTTATACGGCCAGCGCGAGCAATGCTGTTTCCGAAATTAGCACCTTGCGTTCTGATTCCTGCTCTGTCCTTCGTTCCGCCTTCCCTGCTGCCAGGGTGGATGATTCTGGGGCGAAATGCATCAGGATGTCCGAAGGCTCGCTGCTCCGTGAGATTGATGTGGTTCCGTCCGTGTTGTATAGGGCCGAGGCCTATCAGCGTTCTAGTAATGACGACGACAGGGGTGTGCAGATCTACGACAAGAAGAAATACGCGCTAGTCACTAACTTCCCCTTTAAGGTGCGAGCGTTGATCAATGCGAAAGAGGCCCGCACGGGAGGTGGTTGTAAGAAGGCAATTCGCCTGCTCAAGAACATGAAGGAGGATGCTGATTCGGCCATCGCGCTGTCCAGTTTCGACATCATGTCATTAGTCTATGCGATGCAGGATTTCGACCTGGTTCATCAGTCCTACTACGAGGGGAGAATCGTCGCATCGTTGCAGAACTGGTTCTTTACCTTGGCGCACAACGAGAGTCAGTTGCGAACGCTTGATGCCGTGGATGGAAGCCGAAAGATCGTGCAGTCGGCAGCCGATGTCGTGGCGGTGGCGCAGATGTCTGAGGAACTGAACATGCTGGTCCTGCGTATCGCACAAGAGTTGCAGCCCGACGTCCCAACCAGTTATCCAGCATGGCGGGCCAAGGTTGAAAGCGAACTCTTGATCTAGGCCACACTGCCAGGTTAGACGCGTCCGCAACGGCTCAAGGTTGTGTAAGTTCGTCGGTTCGGGAAGTTGTCTTTGAGCGCAGATTCCCACCCGCCGGCAGGTAAGCAATTCATTGCAGCCTAACGCACTGCAATTGACGAACGTCCGGTTAGGCCGATTTCCCGTCCCACGCCTTCTGTGGCCGGACAAGTCTACGCTTCGTGTTCGCCGGTCAGGTCTCGAATTTACCCTCACACTTCCTTCGAAAGACGTAAAAACTCAATCAACTGCTTAGATGGCAGTGGCCGGCTAAAGTAGTACCCCTGCATTTCATTGCACCCAAGCTGTCTGGGGATAGCAACCTGATGGTCGGACTCTACGCCTTCAGCTATCAACTGAAGATTGAAATTCTTGGCAATACCAACAATCGCCTGAATGATGGCAAATGAATCGCTGAATCTATTAAGGTCACGCACAAACGACTGGTCGATCTTGATCCGACTGACTGAGAAACGACGAAGGTAATTTAGGGACGAATAGCGAGTCCCAAAGTCGTCGATCGAAATATTTACGCCGGTCCCACGAAGATGTTTGACCCTTGCAACGATGTTTTCGACGTCCTTCATAAGGAGACTTTCGGTAATTTCGATCTCGAGTAACTCCGGGGCAATCTGGAATTCATCCAGAGGGAGTCGAATTCGTTCCAGAAGATCGGCACGATCAAACTCTCGGGCCGATAGATTAACGCCCAATCTGAGTTCTCCGAACCCTTCTTCCTTCAGGCGCACTAATTGCGCGCAAGCCTCGCGCAGGACCCAGTCACTGATGGTGATGATCAGCCCGGTGTCTTCAGCAATAGGGATAAAAACATCTGGGCTAATCATGCCCGCGCTAGGATGGCGCCAACGAATCAGTGCTTCGACCCCGACGACCTTTTCACATTCGGCATCAATCTGTGGTTGGAAATATAGCTCAAACTGATTTCCTTCCTTTACAGCCTTCCGTAGATCGTTTTCTATGGACAAGCGATCAAGGTGGGCCGTATGCATATCAGGCAGAAAAGCGGAGTAGCCGTTTTTTCCCTGTGCTTTGACTTGGTACATCGCCATGTCTGCGCAGCGAATCAATTCTTCGGCGTTCGTACTGTTGTCAGGATAGACCGCTATGCCAATGCTGGTTGTCGCCAGAAATTGAGTTTCGCCAAGCAGGAATGGCCAGCGCAGTTCCTCAATGATTTTGTCGGCAACGACGTACGCATCTTCTATATTGCCGATGTTCGGCAGCAATGCAGTAAATTCATCACCACCTTGGCGCGCCAGCGTGTCGCCCGTGCGCAAACAACCACGGACGCGAGCAGCAAATTTCCGAAGCAACAGATCTCCAACTTGATGGCCATAGGTGTCGTTGACCAGCTTGAATCGATCAATGTCCAGGAACATCACGGCAAGCTTTTCCTTGCGTCTCGCGGCTTGCACAATGGCCATTTCGAGGCGGTCCACGAAGAGTATTCGATTGGGCAGCTTGGTCAGAAGGTCATGAAATGCCTGGAAGGTAATCGTTTCTTCCGCTTTCTTGCGTTCCGAAATATCGCGAGCCACTCCCGATGTGCCCAGGAAGATTTCTGAAGCTCCGCCGGGCGTCGCTTCGAGACCCCTTGCGAACTCAAAATGGCAGTCATGACCTGACCGCCACTGGCGCGCGGCATGGAAGGCTTGCGCTTGAAGCGCACTTCAAGGTTGCTCGTGGCGCGTTCGCCAACCCGCCTTTCGTTGAAGGCATATTGCACATGCTCGTGGTCACGCGGATCGACGACACTCGTGTAGCTTTTTCCCAGCAACTCTTCCGGCACATAGCCCAGCAAGCCGCTGACTCGCCCGTTGATGAAGGTGAATCGGCCTTCACGATCGAGGGTAAAGATCATGTCGGGCGACTGCTCGACAAGGAATCGGTGCAGCCGCTCAGAATGCTGGAGCTGAGCGGAGACGAGTGCGAGTTCCTGGTCGCGCAGCCGATTGGCCAAGGCCCGGCCAACAGCGATGATCATGTCGTTGGGGTCGCAATCCTTGCGCAGGAACTCGAAGGCCCGATGACGCAGGGCATGGATTGCCGAGTTTATCGACTTGTCTGCGCTGAAGATGATCACCGAGGTGTTGATATTGTGGGTGCTCATCCACTCCATGATCTCCAGGCCGGAGATGTCGGGAAGCATCAGGTCCAGGATGACCAGATCGGTCCGTCCCTCCTTGAGGATGGCAATAGCCTCCTGCCCGGTACTTGCCTCGCTGATCGAGCGCTGCTCACTCGCGAGCAATTCCATGTAGGCCCGGCGAAAGCGCGGCTCGTCATCAACAATCAGAACGTTCTGGCTCGTCTGTATCGTTGGCACATTGGCGAGATCATAAAGCGCGGTGATGGCGTTCATGCGCTACTGATCCGGTGAGGGCTTCCGGCTCTTTGGAATCAGCAATGCAATGCTGGTTCCGGCGGCTATCTGGCTTCTGCAGGTGATCAGTATCCCTTCCTGTTTGGACAAAAGGCCAACCACAGAAAGACCCAGTCCCCGTTGTGCGGTGTCAGCCATTGGTTTCGGGTGATAGATCGTCTGGATGGTCTCCTCGGACATGCCCGGACCATTGTCATCGATCCGCAACTGCACATAGCTTGCACCATCATGAATGAGGTTGTCGCTGACCGATATCTTGATGGCTTTTCCCGCAACGAGCGCTTCCGAGGCGTTCTTCCAGAGATTCAGTACGATTTGCTTGAGGTTGTCGCGATTGACCTGAACGGGCAACTCGATCTCGGGAAGGGCCGTTTCGATCCGTATTCCCCGCGAATTGAACAAGGGGTCCGAATAGAGCAGCAGGAAGTCATTGAGGACGCTGACGAGATCAATAGTTGTGGCTTCAGCACTGCGTTTGAGGGCATGGGTCATGTGGCCGACAATGTTGGCCACACGATCGATCTCCTCGGTCAAAACGGTCAACTCCTCGCGAACGCCATCTTCCGGCAACTTCCGTTCGAGAATCTTGAGATAGCTCTTGATGATGCCAAGCGGATTGCCTGCCTCGTGGACAATCTGCCGGGCTTGCCGAGTAAATTGGTGGGTCAGCTCCTCTTCGACTTGCTGGCGATGCCTGTTCGCTTCAGTCAGGGCGTCAAGACTGATCGCAGCGATCTTGCCGAAATTGGCCAACCAGGGAATCCGCCGCTGAAGACGGTCGTACTGCTTTTTCGACAAGCCGCAAATCATCACGCCCATGGGGCGAGTACGCGCCAGCATCGGGATAAATAGCAGGCCATCGGCAGAAAGCGCGCGGGCCAGTTGCAGATCGAGCAAGGTGGGCGACTCAGCCTGATCAAAGCTGGTTCGTACCTGCCGACCGATGACTGCTGCCGCAGCTATCGAGCGGCTTGAAATCATCGGGATGGAAAGTTGCCGGAAGATTTCCGGCTGCGCCCCGACCTTATCCCCGGACAGCACATCGCCTTTCTCATTGGCGAGCAGGATAGCCACTTTCGGGAGCTCGAAGAGGATGCGCGCGGACTCCCGCAAGGCGAGCAGCACCTCCGTATCGCTTCCGAGCTGAAACAAGTCCTGTTGCAATGGCTGTAACAATGCATTGCCACTGACTATCGTCGCCATTTCCTCCTCAGCCTCGTTCGACGGAAGGTCGGAAGGGGGGTATGGGCGCACCTATGGCACTGCTCCGCCTCGGGAATTCGTCGGAGACAGTGATGCCCAACGCCTCTGCAATCTGCCTGGTTCTCTCGACCGAACGTTCTCTAGCGGCGAGCAGCGCAGACATTTCAAGCTTGAGACTGCTGTGATTGACGACCATGCTCAGTTCCGGTGAGTCTCATCGTCTGGGCGATCCAGATAATCTGCGGCAGCGATGTCGCCGTCAGGATCTGCACCGCTGAGGCATGATGGAAAGCCACGCCATCGGCAAGCAACGTGTCGATCCCCCACTGATCGATCAGCCAGCCACCCACCTCGGCGTGAGTCGTGCCAAACAGTTGGCTCTCCTCAGCCTGGAGCCTGGGGCTTTCGGCGGAGTTTTTCAGGAAACGCCAGTACGGATCCCCCAAGGCCGACAGCAGGATCAGTTCTCCGATGTCGTGCAACAAACCCGACAGATACGCTTCGTCGGGGTGTGGATATTCCGCCAGCTCGGCTACGCTGCGTGCGAGCTCGCCCACCAGCAGGGAGTGGCTCCAGAAGTCCGCAACGGTGGAAGCATCGAGCTTGGCGTTACGATCAAAAAGCCTCTGGATGGAAAGGCAGGTCGCCAGAGAGCGAACCAGGCGCGTCCCCAGCGCCACCAGGCAGGTTTCGAGACTCTTGAGTTCTCGCCCCCGGCGCAGCGCAGGCGAGTTGGCGACGCTCAGGATTCGGCTGGCCAACCCCGGATCCTGCTCGACGATATTCGCCAAGTCGCCCATCGTTGCTTGTTCATCATCCACGGTCTTCATCAGTCGCAAAAGAATCTCCGGCGGCGAAGGGAGATGGCCGCTTTCGATCGATTCTTGAACAGACTGAGGAATTCGTTGCATGAGAGTCCCGAATCAAAAATATGTCTATAGACAGAACAGGCAAGGAAGAGTGTTCGCCATGATCTACACGGTCTTTGAGTAGATACACTAAAAGTTATAAATTTACTTGAAGGAAAATATACTGCAATTCTTGCAATTGAATTGCTCCTGAGCATTGGCCGAATTGTTATGTGGATAAGCCTGCTTTAAATGGGACTCAATCGACTACAGAAGAAAATTGTTCGGAAAGCCGACCATCAATGGTGGTTTCAATCTTTTGTACAGCAGCAATCAGGTCAGGCAAGAATTTTTGTGCAGCATCCGGGATACTGATAGCCTTCTTCAAAAAAACCACATTGATTGCCGCTAGAGTGGTTCCCTTATGTCTCACGGGAATTGCAATAGCACCGATGGCTACCTGAGGTGACGGATTCCAGTCTCCGTCATTGGATGCATATCCTTGATGTCGCACCTTCTCAAGGAGGCGATCAACCAAGATGCTATTCCGAGCGAAACCTGCCTGTGCATCATTGCCAGCCGCGATCAAACGGATGGCTCTCCGCCGCTCTTGTTCATCGCAATAAGCCAAATAGGCACGGCCAGCCGACGTAAGAAGTATCGGCATGCGCTGACGAATTCTGGCTCGATGAAACGAAAGCGGGCTGAATCGATGCGTGGTTTCGCGGACCAACATGTCGGTACCATCGATGGTGCACAAATCTGAAGGCCAGACAATTTTTTGCAAGAGCTCGCCCAATATCGGGCTGGCGATCTCCGATATCCATTCTTCATCTGTAAAGCCATCGCTCAGTTGCCGAATTTTCTGATTGAGGCGATAGGTTCTATCCGAAGTGCTCTTGCGAACATACCCCTCGGCTTCGAGTGTTTCCAGAAGACGGCGTACGGTAGGTCGTGGGAGACCCGTTGCCTCGCTAAGACTGGCGATCGTTGCTCGGCCATTCGAAGAAAAATTGATAGCCTTTAAAAGTGCCAATCCCCTACTTAGGCCTTGTACATGAGGATAAGCATTCGTATTGGATGGACACATCTGTCTTCCGATTTCTTCAATAGTGCCGAGCTCTGTCGGAGGCAAGGCGCAAGTTTTTCAAAAGTGGCGAAGGCGCCTTCCGAGAAAATGGCGCCTCAATCCCGAAAGAAATCTAATACCAAACGGTTGAATTTTTCAACGTGCTCCCACTGCGCCCAGTGGCCGCAACGATTGAAAACATGCAGATCGGCATTGGGTATGCCCCAAAGCAACTTGAGGCCGATATCCAGGGGCACGAAGCGGTCGTCCCGGCCCCAGATGATCAGGGAAGGTGCCTTGATTTCGCCGAGACGTGGCCCGTAGTCGGAGAATTGCTTGGGATTGGCTGCGAGGCTCTTGACGAAATTTTCGAGGTGATCGCGTCGAGAGAGCATGTTGTCCAAGCGCGCCTGGAAAAGCTCCTCGGTCAGGCTGCTGGTATCGAAGACAAACACATTCATCATTTTCTTGAGATTTTCGATGCTGGGATCCCGATAGAGCGCTTGTACCAGCTTGATGCCTTCCGTCGGCATCGGGACGAACTGGCTGGGCCCTCCCGTACCCCCTCCCATTAGCACCAATTTGCCGACTCGTTGCGGATAGGCCAACGCGAAAGCGACGGTGCTGTGAGCACCCATCGAATTGCCGATGATGTGAACGCGGCCATCAATGCCTATGCCGTCGAGTAGTCCGTTCAGTGCTCGCGCGTTCAAGTCCGAACGAGATCCCGAACAGACCAGGGTGTCGCTCTTGCTCCAACCCGGGCAGTCCATCAGGATGACGCGATAGCCGGCGGCGACCATGGGCTCGATATTGCGGTTGAAATTGGCCCAGCCGCTGGCGCCGGGCCCCGAACCATGCAACATGACGATGACTTGATTGCCTTGGCCGGCATCGTTGTAGTGGAGTTGCAGGTCCAGATCACCTTCCTTGATGCGGACGAACCGGCTGGTGGTGACTTCAGTGAGGCTAGGAGCAGTTGTGTTCATGCTGTTCTTTCTTCTATCATGTATTTCAGGTGTTGTAGGGGTGTGCACCGAAACCAAGCGGCGGCGGTGCGCTCTCGACCAAGCGTGAAAACAGGGCGGAGAAATCCTCTGCCTTGCCATCCTTGCCGGAATTGATTGCCATCTCGATGCGGAAATCGCGGTCCACCTCTATCCATTCCTCGTGCGTCAGATGCAGGCGCACAAGCGGCAGGACGACCGTCTCTTCGAGAATCATGTGAGCACGGTAGAACTCGGCGTAGGCCTGGAAAGCGGCGACGAAGTCGGCTGTGCGCGAGGGGGCGGCGACGAAGTCCGTAACGGCACGCTCCAGAGCGGCTATGCGCTGCGGCGCGGCGGCATGTTGCTCGCCCAACCGGGCGATCGCCTCTGCTCCTTCGTTCGTGCGCTGGCCGAGTCGGGCGAAGAGCATATCCTCTTTGGGATGGTGACGCTTCTCAGCGAAGGCGTCTAGGTAGTGGACCATGGCCTGGAATAGTTCGAGATCCGGTTTCAGTTGCCCGGCCTCGATCTTCTTGAGCATGAAGCGGATGGCATGCAGCACGGCGGCCAATGACTGGTGCTCGTCGGAGATGATTTGAAGTGCTTGCATGCAATGCTCCAGATACTCATTCAGGTGACAGGCATTTCCTGGTGCTTACTAGCCAGGCCGAGGTAGCTGTCGATGACGCGAGCGTCGTTACGCAGTTCTTCGGCCCTGCCTTCCATCTTCATGACGCCGTTTTCCAACACGTAGGCGTAGTCAGCCACCTGCAAGGCCGCGCGGGCGTTCTGCTCCACCAGCAAGATTGAAACGCCGCGCCGGCGCAATTCGGCAATGATGCGGAAGACCTGGCGCACGATCAGGGGGGCTAAGCCAAGGCTGGGCTCATCGAGCATCAGGAGCTTGGGCTTGGCCATCAGTGCCCTTCCGATGGCCAGCATCTGGCGCTCGCCTCCCGACAAGGTGGCGGCTGTCTGCTGGCGCCTTTCTTTCAGGCGCGGGAAGAGCGCGTACACCTCTTCCATCGTGCCCCGCAGGTCGCGGGGGCCCTGGCGAGCGCGCAGGAAAGCGCCGAGCAAGAGGTTGTCCTCGATCGTCATTGTCCCGAACAACTCACGCTTTTCCGGTACCAGGCTCATGCCCCGCAGGACCATGCGTTCCACCTCCGGAATCGGCTCAATGGTGCCATCGAATTCCACCTGCCCATCCGAGGATGGCAGCATCCCCATGATGGCGGAGAGCGTCGTCGTCTTGCCGGCCCCGTTGGGACCGATAAGCGTCACGATGCTCCCCTCTGGCACCGACAGGCTGATTGCGTTGACCGCTTCGACTTTGCCGTAGGCGACCGAGAGATTCTTCACTTCGAGCAGGTTTCGGCTCATGCCACGGCCTCCACGCCGCCTAGGTAGGCTTCCAGCACCACCGGATCCTTCTGCACGTCTCCGGGCAATCCTTCGGAAATCTTCTCGCCGAACTCCATGACGACCACCCGATCGACCAGATTCATGACGAAGTCCATGTCGTGTTCGACGATCAGCACTGCCATGCCTTCTGACTTGAGCCGCTTCAGGAGTTCTGCCAGGGCCTCTTTTTCCTTCAATCGCAGGCCCGCCGCCGGCTCGTCGAGCAGCAGCAGACACGGATCTGAACTGAGCGCGCGGGCAATTTCCAGGATGCGCTGCTGGCCAAGGGACAGCGTGCCTGCTTCGGCATGCATGCAGCGGCCAAGGCCGACGCGCTCGACCTGGATCGCAGCTTCCCGCAGCAGGGAAGCCTCTTCCTCCCGATCCAGGCGCCAGGCAGCTGCCAACACCCCCTTGCTGCCGCGCCGGTGGGCCCCGAGGGCGACGTTCTGAAGTACCGTCATGTTCGGCATCATCCTCACGTGCTGGAAAGTCCGGCTCATGCCCAGAGTGGCGATTTCGCGCGAACTCCTCCCAGCGACGAGTTGGCCACGAAAGAAAATCTCGCCGGAGGTCGGCGTATCGACCCCCGAGAGCTGGTTGAACAGGGTGCTCTTGCCTGCGCCGTTGGGACCGATCAAGGCCAGGATCTCGCCAGCCGTGACGTCCAGGCTGACAGCGTTGTTGGCCACCAGACCGCCGAAGGCGCGAGTGACATTGCGCGCTTCCAAGATGGTTTCGCCCCGCGGCGGTAGGGGTTTCCTCGGCAGTGGCTCGGCGAGGAGATCAACAGGCTTCGGCTTGTTGTGTACCGGCACCAGGCGGGCGATCAGCGGCCACAGGCCGTCACGCGCCCGATGCAGTACCAAGATCATCATCAGGCCGAAGACGATCACCTCGAACTGGCCGGCGGTACCGAACAGCTTCGGCAAGATGTCCTGCAGCCATTGCTTGAGCAACGTGATGACACCGGCCCCGAGCAGCGCTCCCCAAACCTGTCCCGCGCCGCCGATGACCGCCATGAACAGGTACTCAATGCCGATCTGCAGGCCGAACGGGGTGGGATTCACGAAACGCTGCAAGTGGGCATACAGCCAGCCGGCGGCGCAAGCGTGCAGCGCGGCCAGGACGAAGATCACCATACGTGCCCGCGACGTGTCGACACCCATGGCCTCGGCCATCACGATGCCGCCCTTGAGCGCCCGGATGGCCCGGCCTTCGCGCGAATCGAGAAGGTTCTTGGTGGTGAACAAGGCGACCAGAACGAAGGTCCAGACCAGATAGTAGTAGTGCCGGTTGTCCCCGAGTTCGAAGCCGAACACCTCGACCGCAGGCAGATTGGACAGCCCGCCGTGACCACCGAGAAATTCCAGATTACCGAACAAGAAGTAAAGGCTGATGCCCCAGGCGATGGTCCCGAGCGGCAGGTAGTGGCCGGAGAGCTTCAGGCTCAAGGAGCCCAGCGCAATAGCCACGATGGCCGTGAGGGCCAAGCCGATCAGCAGTGCCGTCCAAGGGGAGCCCCCCAGGACGGCCAGCCAAGCCGGCAGTTGTGCTGTGGTCAGCCATGCCGTCGTGTAGGCGCCGAGGCCAACGAAAGCCGCTTGTCCGAATGAGGTCAGCCCGCCGACCCCGGTCAGCAGCACCAGACCGATCGCGACGAGCGCCGCCAGGCCTACGTAGTTGAGCAACGTGACATAGAACTCCGGCAGCACCCACGGCCCGACGGCAACAGCAGCCAGGAACAGGGCGAGGACCGCGCGGGGATCAAGCCAGCCCTTTCGCGGCGCACTGCCAGCCGAGGTTGTGCTGTCCTCCTCCTCGATATGGTGGGTCGAAAGCGACCGCCAAAGCAGCACGGGGATAATCAGCGTGAACACCAGCACATCCTTGAACGCGCTGGCCCAGAACGAGGAAAAGGACTCCAGCAACCCGACCAGCACAGCGCCCACCGCCGCCAGCGGATAGCTGGCCAGTCCGCCGATGATGGCAGCGACGAAGCCCTTCAATGCAACCAGGAACCCGCTGTCGTAATAGACCGTGCTGGTCGGCGCCATCAACAGGCCGGACAGGACACCGATCGATGAAGCGACGAAAAAGGCGTGGCGTCCGGCCAAGGCTGGCGAGATGCCTACCAGCCGTGCGCCGTTCCGGTTCACTGCTGTGGCAAGCAGCGCCTTTCCCCCGAGCGTGCGTGAAAAGTACGCGTACAAGCCAATGATCAGAATAATCGACACCGACAGCACCACAATGGTGTGTCCGCCAATGGAAAGCGGTCCGACCTCGAACTCAGCATCACTGAACGGCGCCGTACGAGAGCCTTCTGGTCCGAAGATGAGAAGTCCCAGGCCGACCATCAGCAGATGCAAGGCGACGGAAATGATCAGCAGGATCAGCACCGGGGCCTCGGCCACTGGTTGATACGCGAGGCGGTAGAACATCGGCCCCATCGGCACCACGATGGCGAGCGTCAGCAGAACCTTGGCGGCGTGAGGCAGTTCTTGCAGTGGTAACAACCACAGAAGCCCGGCGATGAGCAACGGATAGAACAGGTTCCAGCCGAGCGATTTCCCCAGAAGGCGCCGCCCGGGACGTGACCCGATGACATCGGCCGCCAGAGTCAAGATGCCTGCGCCGACGAGCAGCCATGCCGTGGCTGGAAATCTGCCAGCCTCCAGCGCAGCCATGCTCAGAGCCCCCCAGGCAAGGAACTCGCCCTGCGGGATGAAAATCACGCGGGTGACTGCGAACACCAGAACCAGAGCCAACGCCAGCAGGGCATAGATGGCACCGATGGTGATGCCATCTATGCCAAGTAGTGCAAAAACCTGAGTATCCACAGACGGAACCCCGGCTAATGAACGGCCCCGGTTCGTTCGGACTTCATGCGAATATCAGTAGGTGTCTGCGAAAACCAGCGGCGACAGCTTCGCGTGAGTACCGAGGTTTCGCTATAGCCAATTCGCTCGACTATCTCTGTCAGCAAAACGCTCTTGTCGGCCAAATTCCTAAGTGTGATTTCCTTTCGGACATTGTCGACTATCGCCTCGAATGAGACGCCCTCTGCCCGAAGACGCCTTTGCAGCGTTCGCGAGTGCATGCCAAGCATGTTGGCCACGGTCGTCTGGGTAGCGCGTCCAGTCGACAATTGCTTGGCTATCAAGACACGTACCTGTCGGATGAGTGAGGTGCTGGGGGATGGATAGTTCTGGTCAATGAAACTCGCAGACATGCGAAAGGCCATTGAATTTCGATTTGGAATGGGCAAATCCAGGTCACCCTTGCCAAAGAAGACGGCATTGAATGGCATGTTGAATTTGACTGGAACGCCGAAAGATTGGGCATGGCTCGCCTTCGAGGATGGCTCCCCATGGCTAAACCATATCTCCGATGCCCGTATTTGATGATTGGAAATAACTCTGATGTTGGTATTTGTCAGGGCTAAAGCATGCTCGACCACTTGCCGCATCTGGCCGATACCGTCCAACAGGACATCGAACAGCATATACTCCCGTCCATCCCATTCACTTCGCTCAAGGCTCATGTGAATCGCCGAACTGTATATGTGGACATGCTCAGCGCAGAAACTGAATGCATCCCGCAAAGTCTCGCTGTTTTTCATGGCGATCTCGAGAGGTCCGAGAACTTTCGTCGTGTCAGACGTATGGCGAGCGAGCAGGAGACCGAAGTCGGGTACTCCCAACTCATACGCGGATCGCTCCAACAGGCTAATCAATGATCGGTACGGAATCATCCCATCAGATTCGTCCAAAAATTCCGGACTAATTCCTTCGCCCGACAGCAATTTCTCTGGCTTTCCTCCAACAGCAAGCACCGCACTCTGAAATGCGCCTCTGAGCGTATCGGCACGGACTAATGCCTTTTGGCCAGACATCAAATAATCAACAATTTTCACCCCAGGGGTGTGAAGGCTCTGCATCATTACTTGTCTCCTCAAGATGTACATTGCATCTATCGTTTCAAAGCTCGATTGCTTCATGTCAGCATCGGCTCCTGAATTACATGTTGCAATCGGTTCAGCGCCAGTGCAACGGTTATTTTTAGAACGTCCACAAAGTGGACAACCCTTTCGCGTAAGAAGTTCGTCAAGGGTGTGAAGTCACGGGGGGGCAAGAAGGGCGCAGCCTTACCTGCCGGAGTTGCTGGTTGTTGGTTGCTCGCAACTAACTGCCGCGCGGGTAGTGCCGCCCTGTCCATGAAAGGAGTGCGTTCAGTAAACCCGCATTGACGACTGGCAATATGTCGATCCGATTCAGCCGCAGATCGGCCAAGGCAGGCGCTTAAGGTCGTGGTCGATGGCCGCTACACTTTCCTTGGGCGCCTTCTACCGGTCGGCCAGCAGCCAGGCGCACAGCTTGCAGCCGGAACAGTCATTACGGATCAGCACGCTGCGCCAGCCACAGAGTCCATCTTCGCCGAGGCGCAGGTGGGGCTGGGGGGTCTCCGGCTCAGCCATCGGCAAAGTCGAAGAGCGCCGCGTTGATGTCGTCCCAAGCTATGTTGGAGCATTTGCGAAGTTTCTCGCTTAGGGCGGCCTGCTTCAGTTGCTTGGGTGCCGCCTCCTGTGGGCGAACTTGGCACTGAGTACCACAGTGTGCCACAGCTGGGCCTGAAGCCGCATGGCCACCGGGGCGTCCAACTGGGCTCGCGTCGGCGTCAGTGCGCTGCCATTGCGAGACCAAACAAAGTGGCCGGCGTTCAGGTGCCTCGCGGCCAGCCACACGCCGATGCCATCGTGCACCAGAGCATGTCCAGTGGGTCGCAGGTCTGGCATATCGTGTCCAATCAAGTCATCCGCTTGTCGCAATGTGTCAAGACCATGGCGCACTGCCAGCCTATCGTGATGCTTGATCAACAAACATGATTAACGAGCGACATGTATCAACACATCTTGGTGCCGATCGACGGCACATCAATCTCTGACCTTAACGTCGAGCGTGCTGTCGAACTGGCTGTCCGTCTCGGTGCACGCGTGACATTCGTACATGCATCGGCTGACGTCGCGGCCAGCGGGGACGGTGCGTTGATTCATGCCGTGTCGCCCGACAGTTTTGCCGACATGGCTGTTGGCGACACCAACGTCGTTCTGACCAAGGCGTCTGCCGTAGCGCGAGCGGCTGGTGTGAGCTATCAATTGGCCTCGCGAACGAGCGGCCACGCAGATGAAGTGATCGTCGAGTTGGCACGGCAGTTCGCCTGCGACCTGATCGTCATGGCGTCGCATGGCACGAAGGGGCTGTCTGGATGGCTGCACCGGACGACGACGGAACGAGTGCTCCGGCGGGCAGCTGTGGCGGTTCTTGTGACCAGAGTCGAGTCGACACTGCCGCTCACGGCATCCGAGAGGGCGCTTGGTATCCTTCGTGAGGAGCACCGATCGTTGGCCGTCGTCGCCCATGCCATGCGGCGCGCGGCAGTCGCAGTGGCGCAGCTGGATTCATCGGAGCTCGAACTCTTGGTGGGCATGATCGCTTACATGCGAGGATTTCCGCAGCAAGAGCACCACCCCAAGGAGGAGCTCCATCTCCATCACCATCTGCGGGCCAGAACAACCCTGGCGGAGCCTCTGTTGGCATCTCTGGAAGAGCAGCATCAGCGCGAGTACGCCTTGGTCGGGGAAGTCGATCAGATGCTCAAGCAATCCTTGAGTGCTGGCCGACAAGTGGAGGGTCTTTCCGAGGCCGTGGAGACTCTAGCTCGCGAGCTACTCGCTCATATCGGAAAGGAAGAACGCGAGGTGTTCCCGCTTGCTCAGGCTCACTTGAGCGACGCTGACTGGACCGATATCGCGGCGGCATTTGCCGCAAACACCGATACGCCACTCGAAGCGCTGAGTCACGAGGATTTTCGTGCACTCTTCCGTCGCATTGCGAATCTTGTAGCTGTTCCAGCGACAGGTGAGGGCGTTCTGGCTTCAGGTGGAGAGACTTCGGCCTCTTCGAAAAACTAGGTCGACGCGTCCGAGCATGGTAATGAAGTTATCGCAAATGGGCGCTTCACCCATAAATGAGCTGCCTCCCGACCGGTGCACTAGAACGGTAAACCGGATCCGCGCTGGCCCTGCTCGCGGCTACCGCGCTTTGTTTCAAACCGAATGCGCTTGCGCATCCAAGCGAACGTGGAAGCCCGGTTGCACCTGTCGTTTCACCACGCTAGCAATTAAATGAAATCACCAAAGGAAGGCAAAATGAAAGCAGATCGAATTCTCGGTAATATTGAGCAATGGAAAGTGGCGTTCGAGCGGGCGTTGACCGCAAAGAATCCGGAGGGTCTCAAGTCTCTGTTGACTGAAGTGTCTTACTTCCGCGACCATGGGGCACTCACTTGGGACTTGCGCCAGTTCCACGGTCGTGACGCCGTCGTGGCGACGTTGCTGGCAGTTGTTGACGAGATCAAACCCCACTCGTTCAAGGTCTCCGCAAAATGGCCGGCCCCCCAGATTTCCGGTGCCGGAGAGGAGGCGCTCATCGAGGCCTTCTTCGATTTCGAGACGGCCCACGGCCGGGCGGAGGCCTATGTTCATTGCAAGCTGGATCCGACATCGCAGATTGGAATTCGTGCCTACGCAATCTTCACGCGGCTCGAAGGCCTTAAGGATGTCGTGCTGCCGGAAGGGCATCCGCGCGACCAAGGGTATACGCCCAACTTTAGCGGCGAGCTTTGGCGGGAGAACCGCGACACTGCGCGCCAGTTCATCAATCACGACCCCGAAGTGCTGATCGTCGGCGCGGGCCAGGCCGGCATGATTCCGGCAGCCTACCTGAATCAGATGGGCGTCAGCACGCTGCTCGTGGACAGGAACGAGCGGGTGGGCGACAACTGGTACAAGCGCTATGGGCAGTTGAACCTGCACAACCCAGTCGAAATGAACGGCTTCCCGTTCCTGCCCTTCCCCAAGCACTACCCGGAGTACCTGCCCAAGGACCTGATCGGCGACTGGCTCGACACCTATGCCCAATACCTGGATCTCAACATCTGGACATCGACCTCCTTCAAGGGGGCGCAGTACGACGAGGCGGCCCAGTGCTGGACGGCCACGCTGCAGATGAAGGACGGCAGCGAGCGGGTGATGCGTCCCCGCCACATCATCCTGGCCACTGGCGGCATCGGCGGCAAGCCGAACGTACCTTCGCTGAAGGGCCTCGAATCGTTCAAGGGCAAAGTTGTGCACTCAACCCAGTACAACAAGGCCGCGGACTATGGGGCGAAGAAGGCGATCGTCGTCGGCTGCGGAGCGAGCGGGCATGACATCTCGGTAGACCTGTACCGTGCAGGCGTGGCGGTGACAATGCTCCAACGCGATCCAATCGTCGTGAACCACATCGACACCGCCAACCTGGCCTACATCGACTACATCAATCCCGCCCTTCCCACCGAGCTGGTCGACTTCCGCTACGGGATCAACATGATTTCTCCGATGCGCGAAGCAGGCAGCCGCAAGTACCACCAGTTCGCCAAGGCTCGGGATGCGGAACTCCTCAAGGGACTCGAAGCGGCCGGAATGCGCCTCAACGATGGCTTCGAAGGAATGGGCTGGTTCGACCTCTTCCTTCGCTTCGGCGGCGGTTACTATCTGAACAAGTGCACCTCGGAGATCATCGTTGAGGGCGGCATCAAGGTGGAGCAGATTGCCAATGTGGATACCTTTGCTTCCGCGGGCGCGCAGCGTATCGACGGCAGCGTCCTCGAAGCAGATCTGGTGGTCCTGGCCACCGGCTACCAGAACCGCCAGGTCGAGGTGGCCGAGTGGTTCGGCAACGACGTCGCCGAGCGCGTGGGCAAGATCGCCGTCCTGGATACCGATGGCGAATGGGCAAACGTGTGGGGGCAAACCGGCCAACAAGGCCTCTGGTTCAACGGTGGCGGCATAAACCAGGTGCGTTCGTATTCGGAGCGTCTGACGCTGCTCATCAAGGCAGATCTCAGTGGGCATATTCCGAAGGGCTTCCGTCGCCCGCCGAAGAACTCCAGCGAAAAAGCCGTCTGCGATTCGGCCCGTTCGGTTGGGTAAGCAACGGCAAACTTAGATAAGGAAACAGTCCATGAAAACGACCGTGTATTCCAGCTTGGCTGGCAAGGTTTGCTGGGTATCGGGCGCGGCCAGCGGTATCGGCCACGCCATTGCGAAAGTCCTCGCCGCCAGCGGTGCCACCATCATCGTTGCCGATCTCGAGGAGTCGAGCGGTAACGCTGTCGTAAACGACCTGCTGAGCCAGGGAGCCACGGCCGTTTTCATCCGGACTGACGTCCTTAGCGACGAATCCGTGCGCTCAAGCATCGACGGTGCAGTTGAGCGCTTCGGAAAGCTTGACGTGATCGTCAACGGAGCCGGCAAAACAAGCATCGATTGCTACGACGATTTCGAGCGCAACGTCGACATGTTCCTTCTCGGAACCTGGCGTGCGATGCGAGCCGGCATCCCGCATCTGGTACGTTCGGGCGGGGGATCGGTCATCAACATCGACTCGATTGCGGGCGTAACCGGCTCGATCGGCCCGGCCGGCTACGGCCCTGCCAAGCATGGTGTCATTGGTGCCACCAAGGATGCTGCGCTCAAATACGCCAAGGACGGCGTGCGCGTAAACGCCGTATGCCCGGGCTACATCGAGACACCGATGACTGCCCGCAATCGCCCATCGGAGGCCGAGAGCAAGGCCTTGATCACCGAGACGCTCCGCGTCCCTATGGGGCGCTGGGGGCAACCCGAGGAGATCGCGGCAGCCGTTGCCTTTCTTCTATCGGGCGATGCCTCGTTTATCACCGGAACTGCTCTCATCGTCGACGGCGGCCTCACGGCACGCTGACACGCAGGAGTAGCGCGGTGTGACTTATCTATTCGAGGATACATGAATCGATTCAATAATATACACCTGAAGCACGTGCTCTTCGCCGCGTCCATGACCCTGGGCCTCGCTCCGTTCGCACACGCAGTCGACGGCAATGGCGTCGGCGAGGATGCTGAACAGTTCGACACCAGTTGGCCCTCGTACAACAACGACTACGCAAGCCAGCGTTTCTCGATGCTGAACGAGATCGACGCGAAGAACGTCGCCGGTCTCAAGGAGATCTGTCGCCTCGAACTTTCGGACGGCGGCTCCCTGCAGTCGGGGCCCATCGTCGTCGATGGCACGCTATACGTGACGACGCCGCTCGACACCCTAGCCGTCGACCCCACTAACTGTAAAACGATCTGGAAGGTCACCCGGAAGCCGGTTGCACACATGCCCTTCGTCGTGAATCGCGGTGCAGCCTATGCGGATGGAAGGATCATCCGCGGCACGCCCGATGGGCACCTTCTGGCGCTCGATGCGAAGACGGGCGAGGTACTGTGGGATAATCAGTTCACTGACACGTCGTACGGCGAATTCCCATCCGGTGCTCCCGTGGCCTGGCAAGGCATCGTGTATGCCGGCGTCACTGGCAGCGAATGGGGTGCGCGCGGTCGCGTTGTCGCGCTTGACGTCCGAACCGGGCGCGAGCTGTGGCGCTTCAACACGATTCCCCGCGGCAAGGAAGTGGGCGCCGAGACATGGAAGAAGCCCGACTCGACGCGCATCGGCGGCGGCGGCGTCTGGAGCTCTTTCACGGTGGACTTGCGTGACGGCGAGTTGTTCGTGAGCGTCGGCAACCCGAACCAGGACTTCGTTCCGGACACGCGCCCGGGCGACAACCTGTTCACCAATTCGCTTGTGGTACTCGACGCCCGGATGGGTAGCCTGAAGTGGTGGTACCAGGCTGTGAAGCACGATGCCTGGGATTACGATCTTGCTTCACCGGCGGTGCTGTACCAGTCCAAGGCGGACTTTCGCGATCTCGTCGCGGTCGCCGGCAAGGATGGCTACCTTCATGGCGTGGACCGAGTGACCCACAAGTTGTTGTTCAAGACGGCCACGACGACCCAGTACAAAGAGGCGGCAGCCCCGACCGAGAAGGGCGCCCGGCATTGCCCCGGTATTATGGGGGGCACCCAGTGGAACGGCCCGGCGTACGACGTAGTGAACCATCAGCTCATGGTTGGCGCTGTCGACTGGTGTTACGTTTCCTCCAGGACGGGCCCTGATTTCGTGCGCAACGCGGTGCGTTACGGCGGCAAGTCCATCCCGGCGCCCGGCGAAAAAGCCACGGGCTGGATTACGTCTATGGACGCCGACACGGGTGCGGTGAAGTGGCGATATCACACGGAGGCGCCGGTCGTGTCGGCCATCACGCCTACCGCCGGCGGCATCACTTTCGCAGGCGACACCGGCGGCAATTTTCTCGCACTGGATAGCAAAACCGGTGAAGTTCTCATGGCGAAGAAACTCGATGGCGCACTGGGTGGCGGCATCGTTACCTATGCCGCTAAGGGCAAACAGTTCGTCGCTGCGGTTACTGGCAACATCTCGCGAGTAACGTTCGGCGGCGCAGGCAACCCCAGCCTTGTCCTCTTCGGGCTATGAGCGCGCGATGCGAGTGCACCTCCCCCTCGTGCTGGCCGTCCTAGGGTTGAGCGGTCTGTTCAACCCGGTTCGTGCCCAGGACGCGCCCGGTGCGGCAGCGGCCACAGCGGCACCGGGCGTTGCCGCACCGGGCGGCGACGTCAATGCCTTGCGAGGCAAGCGGGCCTTCCAACGCTACTGCGTGGTATGCCACGGGGCACGCGGCGAGGGCGGCATCGGCCCTACGCTGCAGGGGGTGGCGACTCGACTGGGCGAGGACGCCATCCGGCATCAGGTACACGAGCCTCGCGGCACGATGCCTCGTCTGTATCCCAGTCCGGTCGACGAACCGATGCTGGGTGATCTCGTCGCTTTCCTGTCCCAACTGAAGTAGTGAACGGTGCCCATCACGGGAGCACAGACCACTCCACCCCAGAATCGCTGAAGGAAAACCATGAAAACGCTCATTATCGGAGCTACGGGCTATGTTGGATCCCGTATCGCCCAAACCTTTCTGTCGCATGGGAGTGAGACTTATGGGCTTGCGCGTAACGACAAGAACAAGGAAGCACTTTCGGCCGCAGGCATCACGCCCTTCGAAGGCGATCTTGCGGCGGTCAGTAAGCTTGCAGGCCGTCTGGATGGCTTCGACACCTTGGTATTTGCTGCAACCATCCCATTCGAGGATGAGCAAAAAACCATCAGTGAAGTGCTGGGCGCCTTCGCCAAGCCCGGACGTTCGCTGATCTTCATCTCGGGTTCGGGCGTCGTCTCGACGCCGGCGCGGGACGGAGCCTGGAATGACTACACTGCGGCAGAGGATTCGCCGTATCCGTTCGAGCCAATGCGTAACCGCAAGGTGCGCTTGGTGACGGAAAAGCTGATCAGCGATGCCGCATCTAGTGGACTGAGATCCTTTATCCTGCGTCCGCCGCTCATCTGGGGGCATGCTGGAAGCATCCAGGTGCCGCAGTTGTTCGAATCCGCACGCAAGACGGGCTCCGTATGCTATCTCGGGCAGGGGCTGAATCTTTATTCGCACATCCACGTCGATGATGTTGCACTCGTTTCGCGTCTGGCTTTCGAGAAAGGTACTCCCGGCAGTATCTACCACCTCGTTGCCGGGGAGGTTAACTTTCGAAGTATTGCTGAAGCCATCGGCGAAGTGACAGGCTGCCCCACACGCAGCCTGAGCTACGAAGAGGCCGTCGAGCTGTGGGGCGCCGCCTGGGTCGATCTCGGACTGGCAGTCAACAGTCGTGTCAGGTCGCCGAAGACGCGCACCGATCTCGGGTGGACACCGACTCATGTCGATCTTATCGAAGACATCCGGAATGGCTCGTATAAGCAGGCCTACGATGCCGCGATGAAGTCTGGCTACTTGCAGAGCTATTCTTGGGGGGCTCACGGCTAGCATAGTTTTTCGTTCTGTCGCCCGCACACTAAGGATAACGAAACCCGTTCGCTTGAAGAGTCGTTTGGAGCTCTCGCCCAAATTGAATTTCAGGGTGCTAGGGTGCTATTCGCAACCTCTAGTCGTCACGCAACAACAATCATGTTATCTGGTCCTCAACACCCCAGATTGAATGCAAACATAATTTTTCGATTATTAAAAGTGCCGGGGCTCCCTAGCGTGATCTTCCTCCAGGCTTTGGACCATGATTCGGTCCTTAGACGCTTTTCGCGTTGAGCGGACAAAAGTGTCTGGCAGGCCCTTTTTGCCACGCTTTGCGAGATCGCAGACGTCGAGGAAGTTTGATTGCCCCACACCCCTTTTGCCTGTTCACGATCTTCTGAGCAAAAGCACCAGAAAGGCGAGATGAATGAACTGTAGGCTGGTGTTGAGTTGCGTTCGAATTTTTTCCACCGACGGCGGCATTTCTCGATCCTGTCGAATGATCGTTCAACTACCCAGCGCAGCGGCATAACAGCAAAGGTATGCAGTTCGCTACGTTTGGCGATTTGAACCTCGGCACCGAGCAGTTCTTCAATAGCACAGACAAATGGCTGACCGATATCCCCGCTATCGGCCAAGATGCTTTGAACGGCTTGTAAATCAGCAGCGCTACTGCTCAAGGCCAGCAAAGCCCCCTTGTGCTCAGTCACTTCGCCCGTCGTCACAGCAATGGCATGAGGGCACCGTTGCTGCCGCGCATGGGGTACGGTCGGTGTCGCTCATGGTCAAGACTACGCGGCGTGCGTTGATTAGCCTCTGATCTTCCTTAATGTCTGAAGAGGCTCTGAGCATGAAGTGCAACGAACAGGGGGGGGTGATGAAGAAAAGCGGAGAGGTGCCAACGAGCTGGCACATTCGTATAGTGCAGGTATTTTTCGCGCTCCTGCTGACGGCGGGGGGGGGGGGCTGTGCTGGTTCGGCGCCCAACTCGTTACCGTGGGTGGTTCGCCCTACTATCTAGTCGCGGGTTTGCTCGTGCTCGGTGCTGCTTTCTACTTGTGGCGGGGCGACCGGCGTGGTGCCTGGCTGTACGGGCTCATGCTGGCGGGGACATGGCTGTGGGCTCTGTGGGAGGTGGGGTTCGATGGCTGGGCGCTGCTACCGCGCGTGCTCGTGCCGACTGTGCTCGGGCTATGGCTGCTGACGCCTTGGGCTTTTGCGCCTGGCGATGGGGAAATCCGCCGGTCGTGGCGCATGTTGCGCGCCGGAGCCGTGGTGCTGCTGTTAGGCATGCTCGGGGTCGCCACGATGTGGTGGGAAGCTGTTGATACTCCGTCGATTGCCGCAACGGCAACGACAACCAGTGCTCTCGTAACGGAAGCATCTGCAGATACGGCTGCGGGCGAGTGGCATCACTACGGCAGGGATGCCGGTGGTACGCGTTTCTCGCCGCTCGACCAGATCACGCCTGCCAACGTCGCTGACCTGCAGCCCGCTTGGTCAATGCGCACCGGTTACGCAAGTAATGGAGCGCCCGCACCGTTCGAAGCGACTCCGCTTAAGGTTGGCGACACACTATATTTCTGCACGCCGGCCAATGACGTGTTCGCGTTGGATGCTCAGAGCGGCGCCACGAAGTGGCACTTCCGGGCGCAGACCGATGAACATCGTGTGGGCTTCAAAGTCTGTCGCGGCGTCGCCTACTATCGTGATCCGGCGGGCGATAAGGGGGCGTGTTCTGAGCGCATCATCACGGCAACGATCGACGCGCGCTTGCTTGCCATGGATGCACACACGGGCGAACCGTGCAGCAGCTTCGGCAAGAACGGCGCGGTCGATCTGCGTCAAGGCATGGGCACGGTCGACAAAGGTTACTACTACACGACCTCGGCGCCGCAGGTGATCCGCGGCAAGGTTGTGTTCGGTGGCTGGGTCTCGGACAACCAGCATATCGGCGAGCCTTCCGGCGTGATCCGAGCCTTTGATGCGGTGACAGGAAAGTTTGCTTGGGCTTTCGATATGGGGCGGCCTGACGTCCACGCCGAGCCCGGCCCCGGCGAGCAATACACGGCAGGAACGCCCAATAGTTGGGCCCCGATCAGTGCCGACGAAGCGCTCGGCCTCGTGTACCTGCCGACCGGCAATTCGGTGCCGGACTGGTACGGCGGGCAGCGCAGGCCGTTCGACGAGCGCTACGGCAGTTCGGTGCTGGCGCTCGACGCGGAGACCGGCGCACTGCGCTGGTCGTTCCAAACGACGCATCACGACCTGTGGGACTTTGACGTCGCATCGCAACCGACGCTCTACGATATGCTGGTTAATGGCCAGCGCGTACCTGCACTGATTCTACCGACCAAGCGCGCCGAGATCTTCGTGCTCGACCGGCGAACCGGCAAACCGCTGACCGCTGTCGAGGAGCGAACCGTCCCAACCTCCACGGTCCCAGGTGAACGCGCCGCACCGACCCAGCCTTTTTCTGTCGGCATGCCCTCTCTGGCAGGCTCGCCGCTTACCGAGAAAATGATGTGGGGGCTGACACCGCTCGATCAGGCTTGGTGCCGGCTGGCCTTCAAAAAATCGGTGTATGAAGGTCCGATGACGCCGCCTGCTATCAATCAGCCAACGATCGCCTATCCTGGCTACATGGGGGGGATCGACTGGGGTAGTGTTGCTGTGGATCGCGACCGTGACATTCTGATCGCGAACTCGTCGCGCTTGGCGATGCGCGCGATGTTGATCCCGCGAGCCGAAGCTGACCAGCTCGGCATCAAGCCGATTGCGGAAGGGGTGCACGGCAACGTCGGCGCGGCTTCGGCTCAAGCCGGTACGCCGTATGCAGTCTCAATCACGCCATTCATGTCGCCGCTGGATGTGCCCTGCCAGCAGCCGCCCTACGGAGTGCTGTCCGCGATCGATATGAAGACGCAAAAGCTGCTGTGGGAACAGCCGCTCGGCAGTGGACGCGACAGCGGCCCGCTCGGCATTCCCTCAATGCTGCCGCTGCGCATGGGCGTGCCCAACACGGGCGGTGCGCTGGTTACGCGTGGCGGGGTGACCTTCTTGTCGGCGACACAGGATAACTACCTGCGCGCGTTCGAGACGAAGACCGGCAGACTCCTCTGGAAGACGCGGCTGCCGGCGGGTGGCCAGGCAACGCCGATGACTTATCTGTCCCCCGCTGGGCGCCAAGTCGTCGTGCTTTCGGCTGGCGGCCACGCCGTGCTGCGCAGCAAGACCGGCGACCACGTCGTCGCCTTCGCGCTGCCCGAGGAGGCTGGACGCGCTATGCCCGCGGCGGCCGGACGTTAACGGCAGGAGAGTTACATCCGAAGCTGCTATTTAATCGGTTGGCGGGATTATTGAACCGTCAACCTTTAACCCGAGCTTCAGTCGTTCCCGCGCATGCGGGGAGCCAGTTTGTTCCTGGGTCCCCGCATGCACGCGGACGGATTTGATTGCGGGTGAATAGATCATCTTCTATTTGACTTGATGAAGCATATGACGCAGCTTGATTTTGAAAAAGCAGTTGCCTTGATTCGGAACTCACCCGCCGGGTTTTATGGGTGGCGTTCTGAAATGATCAATGAAGGCATTGATTCATTGGGGGGAGGCGCTGGCTTGAGGAATTTCCAGCTTCTCGTGGACAGCGGTAGGGCAATGGGTGTGAGTAGTCAGGCCAATCTGGATTTTGTTCTTCAATTATTAAGCGATCATTTGAGTTCGCTAAGTAATTCCTTGCAATGCTGGGCCAATGTTTTAAGTGAGGCTGGTTATGCTCATGATGATGCTTTGTTGAATGACGGCACTCCTACCGATATTGACGGACAAAAATTAGCTATCGAAGCTCTTGCTGACGAGGTACTTCGATTGAGGTGCTGTCTGGATACGATCGCATAGTTCGCCAAAAATCGAGACTTGTCGTTTTGGGTCAAGACCTAGACATGGCACATCCCTAGAATAAAAGATGTTGTCGGTGGCTGTAGTTTCAATGGCAGTGCACTGGCGTTATTCGGCCAATAAGCCGGTAGTCGTCTCCTCTAGCGGGGCTCCATCCCTCATATATGTGCCCGCTGGTTTCAATCCCGGTCGCGAAACCGACCGGGATCTTTTTTAAGCGCGGTAGAAGGCATTTATCTCGAGATGGCAATCCACGGCTCATCCCTGCGAGCAGCCGAATAGGCGCCTTCAGTCTCTGTTTGGGTGTGCTTGCTGAAACCCTATCGCCAGAAGATTAAGACCATGAATGACTACAAGGTTGTATCTGCCAAGTTGCCGACCCAGTGGGCCAATTTTGAACTGTATGCATTCGATTTCGGCTCGGAGCACCATCTCGCATTGGCATTGGGTGATATTGGTAAAGACAGCCCTGTTCTGACAAGGATTCACTCGGAATGTCTTACTGGTGATGCATTTTCTAGTCTCAGATGTGACTGTAGAAGCCAACTTGAGAATGCCATGGAGATGATTGCCAAGGAAGGCAGTGGCTTGCTGATTTATCTGCGCCAAGAAGGACGTGGAATTGGCATCGTCAATAAGGTGAAAGCCTATCGACTGCAAGATTCCGGAGCAGATACGGTCGAAGCAAATATTTCTCTGGGCTTGGGCGTGGACAACCGATCCTATGGGGTATGCAAATCAATATTCGACTATTTTGGTATCAATTCGATACGATTGATCACCAACAATCCGGACAAAATTGAATCCGTCCGAAAAATGGGAATCAATGTGACGCATATCATCAGTAAATCCCAAGTGACCCCCCACAATATCTCATACCTGAGAACAAAGCTTGGCCGAATGGGGCATATGCTCGGACATCTCGACGATGCCAATTTCGAGGAGGATTAGCTCTCCGATATGGCTCGTTTTTAGCAGGCCGTCCAATGATTTTCTGATGCCTCCACCAGCTATTAACTGAATTTAACTGATCTTCAGCCGTATTTCAGGTTCTTTTGGAGGAACGGGCGAACTCCGCCTTACGTCGCAAACAATCGCCAGCCGAACAGCGTCGCTATCCCGGTTAAGTTATATCAAGCGAAGGTGATGAGGGTTTGTACCTACTCTTTCGCCAAGCCAATAAACCGGGTTTTGCGCAGACCGCCGACGGTCTTGCCCCGCCCAAAAATCTCTTCAGCCAACTTTCGTTTCTTCAGGCTGACCCCGTAGCCCGCATGCCGAGTCGTGCGGCCATCAAGCGCCGAACCCGATATCGTGGCCGCCACATGCGGTGTGACCGTCAACTCGCGCAACGGCCGCTCGAAGTCGGCGGTGTCGTAGCCTTTGTCCGTTTCCAGCTTGCAGCCCGCCTTGGTCGTCCGGGCTGCAATCTTCAGCGCAGCTTCTCGGTCCGCCGTGCCGGTGGCTTGCGTCGTTTCAACATCAACCACCAAACCGTTACGGTTCGACCGGTTCGCCGTCCCACTCGGGATCACTGAAGTGGTGATGTGCCCGGACAAAGTCATAAATCGTGAAATGGTCCATCCCATCAAACAGGCGCGTACCGCGTCCTATGATCTGCTTGAACTCGATCATCGAGCCGACGGGGCGCATAAGCACGATGTTGCGCACGTTGCGGGCATCCATGCCGGTGGACAGTTTCTGAGAGGTGGTCAGGATGGTCGGGAAGGTCTTCTCGTTGTCCCGGAAGGCGTGCAAAGACTCATCCCCTTGTGCGCACAGGGTGGGTGGGACGCCACACGTTGCCCCCGGTGCTGCTACTCCAATCTTGCCCAGGCACAGCAGAGCCAGGCGGCTCTTGAGGGGGGCTAGTAATGCCAGAGCGCACCGGAAAGGGCGGATCGATCAGTCCGTTGATATTGATGAGTTTGAGGGATTTGCCAATGAATGTCAGTCCAGCGTGGGAGCTCAGGTCGCAGAGCAGTCGATTGATAAGGAAGTCGGTCGTGTTCTCACTCACCTGCAGGGTGAACTGAACATGGCGGTCAATGGATAGATTTTAATAAATAAGTCAAGCGTCATGATGAATTCACGGATTCAGGTTGCCAGACATCCGTATTGAAATCGAACGCCCGACTGGGCTGGTGACGGTGAACTGGCTGCTGGAAGGGGGGGTCTATGGCTTTTTCGACGCCTGACATGACACAGCGCGCCAAGCCCCTTGATGCAGAGCATTGCTGAGCAGCAGTTGAAGTTGACATCATAATTCAACGACCGTAGAATAAAATTCACGAGCAGCAACGCTGCTCCGTCCGACATTGCTCGCCGGTGACGTTCACCGAACTGAAGGTATTGGGCGCCTTGACGCTCAGCCTCTAAGCCGATGGACATTCAGCGTCGACGCAGAGTCCTGTTGGGATCGAACTTAGCGAACATTAATAAGGAAGAAATATGAGACAAGAAAGTCTGGATAAGAAATCCCTCATCATCACCGGCGGCGCTTCGGGTATCGGCGAGGCAGCCGTCGTGCTCGCAGCGCGCGCGGGCGCCAGAGTTACCATCGCCGATATCAATCAGGCCGCCGGCGAAGCGCTTGTCACGCGGCTGACGGCCGAAGGGCACACGGTGCAGTTTATCTGCGTGAACATCGGCCGGGAGGCGGACGTCAAGGCAATGGTGGACGCCGCCGTGTCGGCGTACGGCCGGCTCGACGGTGCTTTCAACAACGCGGCGATCGTGGGTTTCACGCAGAGCGGCAAACACGAAAAGCAGCTCAAGTTCGCCGAGATACCGACCGATGCCTTCCGGCACGGCATGGACATCAATGCGACGGGTACCTTCCTGTGCATAAGGTACGAGATTGAGGCCATGCTGGCATCCGGCGGCGGTTCGATCGTCAATACCTCGTCGATGGCGGGTATCTTGGCGATCCCGAATGCACCCGACTACATAGCCTCTAAGCATGCCGTGATCGGCCTGACAAAAGCAGCAGCGCTGGACTATGCCACCCAGAACATCCGTGTGAATGCAGTTCTACCCGGAGTGATTCGCACGCAAATGTTGCAAGCGGCGATCGAGGCCGATCCTGGCATCGAGCAGTGGGCGGCGAACGTGCACCCGATCAAACGCCTGGGCGAGCCGCACGAGGTGGCGCATGCGGCGCTGTGGCTGCTCTCGGATGCTGCGTCGCTGATAACGGGCATCTCGCTGCCCGTCGACGGCGGCTATTCGATGGTCTGAATCAGCGGTCACGGAACTAATTTATATCCAAAAGATAAAGGAGACAATCGCATGCAAGGCCTGAATATTAGCGGAAAGTCAATCATCGTGACTGGCGGTGCGTCGGGTATTGGTGAAGCTACCGTGCGCTTGGCAGCGCTCGCCGGAGCGAAGGTCACGATTGCCGACCTCAACGTCGAGGCCGGGGTTCGGCTGGTCAAACACCTGCAAGAGCAAGGGTGCGCGGTGCAGTTCATACGCACCGATATTTCTGACGAACAACAAGTACAGGACATGGTAGCGCTTGCGTTAAAGACGTTTGGACGGCTGGACGGCGCCTTCAATAATGCAGGAGTTGCAGGGTTCAATCAGAGCAATCTTGGTGCCGATGAGCCAGCAAAGTTTAGTGCCCTGCCATTGGATGTATACCGACGGGTTCAGGAAGTAAACGTGGTTGGGACCTTCATCTGCATGAAGCACGAGATCATCGCGATGTTGCAAACGGGCGGTGGCGCCATCGTCAACACGGCATCTTTCTCGGGAATCTTTGCCTCACCAGGCGCTGCGGATTATGTTGCGTCGAAACATGCGGTCATCGGGTTAACGAAGTCCGCAGCGCTGGACTACGCAACTCAGAACATCCGTGTCAACGCGGTGCTGCCGGGCGCGATCCGCACGCCCATGTTGGATATGGTCTTTAAATCTGATGGGCGGAATAAGTTGCTAGCAGCGGCTCATCCCAACGGACGGTTGGGAGAACCAGAGGAAATCGCGCAAGCCGCGTTGTGGCTTTTATCGGATGCGGCATCGCTGATAACAGGCATCTCTATGTCGGCCGACGGTGGCCTGTCCATGATCTAAGGCTTGGTGGATTGCACCGGCCAACAGCATTCTCTGCGATTTTTTAACGAGGTAATCAATGCCCAACGATCTACAAAATGATTTCACCTTTTCCCACGTCGGCGTTGCAGTGTCCGATCTTCAAGCCTCTCTGCGCTTCTACCGCGACGGGCTGGGTTTCAAAGAGGGCGCCTTGATCGAGCCTGAAGAAAAACTCTCTCCGCTACTCGGTCTGCGCCCACCCATCGAGATGAAGTGCCAATTCCTGCGCCTTGGCTCGATGGTGGTGGAACTCATCGAGTTCAAACAGCCTGCGTTCGTCGCCGCGCCAGAAGTTCCACGACCGCTGAATCATGCCGGGCTCACTCACCTGTCTTTTCGTGTCGATGACGTCGACGCCATGGCCGAGAGGCTGGAGCGGCTCGGCGGAACGATCCAGCACAGCACCCGTGTCGAAGAGAAGGATCACGGCGTCGACGCACAGATTGTGTTCGTCGTCGACCCGGATGGCACACGCATCGAACTGATGAGTTACCCCCACTCGGTGCAGTTTGCCTGACCGAACTAATTTCATTTAAAGGACTTCAAATGTCATATTTTCTTACCGAAGAACAAGTCTCAATCCGCGATGTAGCACGCCGATTTACCCAAAGGGAGGTTCGGCCCCGAGTAATGGAGCTGTACGGACCAAAAGGCCACACCTTCATCAAGGAGATGGGTAAAAAGATGGCCGATCTCGGCTTCTTCAGGATTCCGGTGCCCGAGAGCGCGGGGGGGCTGGGAGCCCCGAGGACGACGCTACTCGTGGTTTATGAAGAGCTTTCCAAGGAGAGTCCCGCCCTCGCCCTTCACTTGATGCTCAATGGTGTTCTGCCGACAATGCTTCTGATGGGCATGCCGGCCGCGAGAGAAAAATGGTTCGAGAAGGTGCTGGACGGCGAGGCCACAATGGCCGGTGCCGGTACCGACCCCCGCGGCTTGGCTAACTTCAGTGAATGGAGCGATTTGGCCGTGCGTGACGGCGACCATTTCATACTTAACGGCTCCCGGAGCTATTGCACTGGCGGGCCGTATGCCGATCTCGTAATCGTCTTCGGGCTGTACAAGGGCACCACATGGGCTTTCCCCCTGGATGTGGGAACGCCTGGGTTGATCATTCGCGAAGACGAGAAAATGGGTTTGGGGACGTCATTCGGCGCCCTCACTATGTCTGATGTCCGAGTGCCCGTGGCGGAAAGCCTGGAGATGTCGGCATGGGTGAAGGACCGAAAACTGGTCCAGGCCAATGGCCATTCCACCATCAACGTACTCGACATATCGTCGATGTCGCTCGGCCTCGCCGAAGGCGTTTTCGAGAAAACCTTCGAATACGCCCTGCAACGCACCAATGCAGGCAAGTCGATCCTCACGCTCGGCGCCATCCAAGTGAAGTTCGCAAAGATGAAAGCGCAGATCGAGTGCGCCCGCAACATGATCTACAACGCCGCTCGATTGCTGGAAGAGGGCCGTCAGGACAAGATGCTGGAACACATGGTCAAGCCAATTGCCACTGAGATGGCGGTTGACGTGGCGCGTAGTTGCATGCAACTGCACGGCGGCATGGGCTACTGCGTCGAAACGGGCATCGAGCGCTACTTGCGCGACGCGATGGGCCTGACGATTGGCGAGTGCACCAGCGATATGCACTGGTCAACCGTTGCTACGCTCATGGACATGCCCGAGACCCGTCTCGGTTCGTTCTGAGACACAGTCACCAAGCGTGCCATAACCAAAGAATACAGACACAATTCTTGCCGCTCAGCGTCTAAGCCAACGGACATACTGCGTTGATACAGAGTCCTGTTGGGATCGCTCACCACCAATCTCGCCTTTGGTGAGTGGGGTGCGGTCTTCGGCGATTTCAAGATAACCACGGCGCTGCTCGACCGTCTCGCGTATCGAAAAAGTCATGGAGGGCTACGCTCTCCATGACTTTTTCGGCGTACTTCGGCATCTGTTTGCTGCTCATCGCAACTCTTGCAACAGAGAAATCTGGGATAGACTTATCCACAATCGTAACTATCACATGCGGCTAATGCGCTTGCTGAAATTTCAATCGGTACACCTGCTCAAAATTCAGCCGGTATGACACCCCTATGACAATCCTTGACATGACCACTGACGTGCGGACAAAGCGTCGTCGGGGACGCCCACCAAAAACAGAGGACTCTTCTAAGGCTGATCAACTTCTGCAGGCTGCCCTCACCACGTTCGCCGAAATAGGATACGAGGGCGCTGGATTACGTCAGATCGCAGCCCGTGTCGGAGTCGATGTGGCGATGATCAACCACTTCTTTGGCTCGAAGCTCAAACTTTGGGAGGCCGTCATTGACCATACTGCCCAGAAGGTGATTAACGCGGTGCAATCGACCGCCTGCCAAGACGACGCCTCGTTGTCGAGTCGGGAACGCTTGCGCCGCGCCATGTTGCAACTCATCGACGTCATGTGCGATGCACCGTTGATGGCGCAGTTCGTCGTGAGGGAGTCGATTCAGGAGCATGCCCGCTTCGAGTACATGTACCTGCGGCTCGTGAAGCCGATGCATGACCTGTTGACACCAATGATCCGGGATGCGGTTGAGGCCGGCGAGATAGGTGACGTCGATCCTGACTTTATGTTCTTCACGTTCACCGCCTCGGTTTCGATGGCCATTGCCGCGAGGAGGTACAGCTACCGGTTCTCTCCCGTCATCGAGAGCGACGAGAGGTTCCGTCACGAGCTCAAGTGTGTGTTGCAACAGCCCTTCGTCGCGCAACCGGTGGCGTCGACGCCGTAAAAGCGAGGCCGCTCCAACGCCACGTTCCGATGTGGTTAACTGCCTTGACTGTTGCTGTGTAGGCAGCAATATGCCTCGACATATCTCTCATCTAGAAGGTCTAAGGATTGGTTTTGGGCATGACCGACTTCAGGCAACTATGGGCCGCGTATGCATTGCCACTTAATGAGTGCTCCCGGCGTTGGCCGTGCCGCCGATCACCGGCTTGGCCATCCAAATGATCAAAATCAAAGCAATAAAGAGCGCAGCGGACCCAGCGAAGATGTCGCTGGCGCTGAGCATAAAGGCTTGCTGGTCGACGAGCCGGTTCAAGTAATTCAGACTTTGTTCCCGACTTAAGCCCATAGCGGAAAGCTGGCTCAGGGACTGATTGGTTGGCAGGCTGGCAATATTGATCGACTCAACCAGTTGCGAGTGATGCAGGGCGGCGCGATTTTCCCAGAGGGTCGTGGTAATGGAGGTGCCAAAAGCACCGGCTGTGATCCTGGCGAAATTGGATAGTCCGGAGGCAGCCGGAATCCGTTCCGGACTCAGGCCGGACAGGGTCAGGGTGACGAGCGGAATGAAGAAAATGGCCACCGAAATGCCCTGGACGATAGTTGGCACCATCAGCGTCGTGAGATCGGCACTGGTGTTGAAACGGGAACGCATCCAGAGCACCACGGCAAAGACGATATAAGCGATAGTTGCATAGATGCGCGGATCGACCTTCTGCGTCGTCTTGCCGACCAGGGGCGTAAGGATCAGTGCGAACAGGCCGATCGGCGCCATGATGATGCCGGCCCAGGTCGCCGTGTAGCCCATGTATTGCTGCAGCCACAATGGCAGCAGGACGATGTTGCCAAAAAAGGTCCCGTAGCCGAGCGACAGGGCGAGCGTGCCGACCCAGAAATTGCGCCGGGTAAAGAGCTGCAGGTCGACCACCGGGTGGGCCTCGTTGAGTTCCCAGATCAGGAAGAAGACGAAGCCAATCAGCGCCACCAGTCCGAGAATAACGATTTCCGGCGAAGCGAACCAGTCGAGCTCCTTGCCCTTGTCGAGCATGATCTGCAGCGAACCTACCCAGATAACCAGGGCAGCCAGTCCGATGCTGTCGATCGGTAGCTTGCGGGTCGGCGTTTCACGTTCACGGTAGATGTTCCAGGTCACTGCTGCCGCAAACAACCCGACCGGTATGTTGATATAGAAAATCCACTCCCAGCTCAGGTTGTCGGTGATCCAGCCGCCGAGCAGCGGCCCCATGACCGGGGCGATCAGTGTTGTCATCGACCACATGGCCAGCGCCGTGCCGGCCTTGGTCTTGGGGAAGCTCTGCAGGAGCAGGGCCTGGGACAGGGGAATCATCGGGCCGGCGACCAGTCCCTGGATAACGCGGAAAAGGATCAGCAGGCCGAGGCTAGGGGCCAGGCCGCAGAGCAGCGAGGCGAGCACGAACAGCGCGATGCTCAGCGTAAATAGCCGGACGATGCCGAAGCGCTGGGTCAGCCAGCCGGTCAGCGGCACCGAGATGGCGTTGGAAACGGCGAAGCTAGTGATGACCCAGGTGCCCTGGTTTGGACTGACGCCAAAATCGCCGGCGATGGCCGGGATCGAGACATTGGCGATGGACGTGTCGAGCACGTTCATGAAGGTGGCCAGCGAGAGCGCCAGCGTGCCCATGACCAGCTGGCCGCCGTGCAGCGGTTCGGGTTGGCGGTAGGCCGTTGTCGGTTCAGCCATGGTGATCGTTCGTCGAGTGGCGGCGGGGAATCACGATTCAGCCGGCCCGTTTCAGGCTGACCGGGTGGCCGAGGTTGGCCGAGACGATGGCATTGACCCGGGCGTCAGCTGCCTTGTCGAGATCGTCGTAGAGCGTGGTGCTGGCCACCGGGGCGGTGCGGGCCGATTCGGTGACGGCCTTGCCAGACTGGTCGTGGACGTCGATCGACACTTCCATGGACAGACCGATGCGCAGCGGATGGGCCGCCAGCTCCTGCGCGTCGAGCAGGATGCGCACGGGCACCCGCTGGACAATCTTGATCCAGTTACCGGTCGCATTCTGGGCCGGCAGCAGGGAAAAGGCAGCACCGGTGCCGGCGCCGAGGCCGGCAACCGTGCCCTTGAATTCCGTCCTGTGACTATAGACGTCGGCCGTCAGTACAGCGGGCTGGCCGATGCGCAGGCTTTCCAGCTGCGATTCCTTGAAGTTGGCATCGACCCACAGTTGGTCTAGCGGCACGATGGCCATCAGGGGCACGCCGCTGGCGACGCGCTGGCCGACCTGGGCGCTGCGCCGGGCGATGGTGCCGGCGACCGGCGCAGCGATGCCAAGGCGCTTGCTGGCCAGCCAGGCTTCGCGGTATTTGCCGGCGGCGGCGAGTACGCGGGGGTGCGTTTCCGTCGTCGTGCCGTCGGTCAGGCTCTGGTTCTTGGCCAGTTGCTCGCGTGCCTCGGCGAGTGCCGAGGTCGCAGCAGCCTGCGTCGAACGGGCGTTGGCCACGGCCGTCTGGAGATGCTGGATTTCTTCCTTCGATACTGCGCCGCCGTCGATCAGCGGTTCGCGGCGGGCGAGGTCGGCAGTCAGGCGGGCCAGTTCGGCCTGGGCCCGGTTGAGGTCGGCTTGGCGGCTGTCGACGGTGGCAGCCAGGGCATTGTTGTTGGCAAAGGTGACGCGCACTTCGCGTACCGTTTCGCCAAGCTGGGCTTCGGCCTGGTCGAGCGCGACACGGGCATCGACCGGATCGAGGCGAACCAGCATCTGGCCGAGATTGACGTTGTCGGTGTCGTCAGCTTCGATGGCAACGATGGTGCCGCCGACCTGCGGGGTGATCTGCACGACATTGCCCTGGACGTAAGCGTTGTCGGTATCGACGTGGAAGCGGGCGACGAGCAGCCAGTAGGCGCCGTAGGCCAGCCCGGCCAGCAAACAGACGATGGCGAGCAGGATCAACTGGCGCTTGCGGCGTGCCTCGGGATTGGCTTGAGTAGACAGGGGCGTGTTCTCGGTGGTCATGGTGGGGTCCGTAGATGTTGGGGCGCGACCGGGGGATTAATTTTTGTCGGCAGGGGATGGCGCGGTTTCGGCGAAACCGCCGCCCAGCGCGTTGATCAGGCGAATCCGGCTGTCGATCCAGCGGCCCTGCAGGTCGACGGCGGCGCGACGCTGGGCGATTAGGCCGGTTTCAACGTTGAGCACCGTCAGGCGGTCGCTGATATCGGCTTGGTAGCGTTGCAGGGCGAGCCCGTAACTGCGCTCGGCACTGGCCAGCGTGGCCTGTTGCCGTTCCATCTGGATGTCGAGCGAGTGCAGGATGCTCAACTGGTCGGCGACATCGCGCAAGGCTTCGAGCAGCGTGCCGTTGTAGCCGGCGACCGCAGCATCGACATTGGCGGCGGAAATCCGGTACAGGTTGCGCAGACGGCCGGCATCGAAAATGGGCAGGCTTATTGCCAGGCCAATGCCCGGCTGGCGGCTGCCGGAATCCAGCCACTGATCGAAGCCGATGGCGGAAAAACCGGTGAAGGCGCGCAGGTTGATGTTCGGATAGAACATCGCCTTGGTTGACGCCATGCCATGTCCGGCAGCCTCGACGCGCCAGCGGCTGGCGACGATATCGGCGCGATGGCCGAGCAGGTCGGCGGGCAAGGTTTTCGGCACGGCGAGCGGGGCAATGGCCGGGAGTTTCGGCGCCAGATCATCCGCCGCCTCGGGTGTCTTGCCGATCAGGGCGGCCAACGCGTGGCGGGCCAGCGCGACTTGCTCGTCGAGGGCGGCAATGTCGCGGGCGTTTTCCGGAATCACGCCTTGAGCGGCTTCGAGCTCAACCCGGGTGTCGATGCCGGCCTTGACGCGCCGTTCGACCAGCCCGGCCAGATCAAGCCGTTGTCGCTGGCGGGTTTCGGCCAGTTCGTGCTGGGCGAGCAGGCGGGCCAGGTTGTAATAGCTGCGCGCTACATTGGTCGCCAGAAGCTGCCGGGCAGCCTGCTGCTCGGCTTCGCTGGCGCGGACTTCGCCGAGCGCCGAGCGCAGGGCTTCGCGGTTCTTGCCAAAGAAATCCAGTTCCCACTGGCCGGCCAGTTGCAGGTCGTTGATGTTGTGCGTGGTGCCCGCGTAGGGCGGCGGAATCAGGCCACGTTCGCTGAACCGTTCGCGAGTGCTCGATAGCGAGGCCTCGATTTGCGGCGCCAGCGCACTTTCAGTTTCCCCGGCAATGGCCGTGGCACGGCGCAATCGCGCTGCAGCCGCCTGCAGGCCCGGATTGTCCGCCAAGGCCTGCTCGATCAGCTTGGTGAGTACCGGATCCTGCAATTCCTGCCACCAGTTTTCGCTCGGCCAGTTGGCATAAGGCACGCTTTTGTCGGCCAGCGTGCGCTCGTTGAACCTCAGGGCGGCGGGAAAAATGCCCGAGTAACTAGCGCAACCGGCGAGCAGGAGCATGACGGCGGCCAGAACAAGAGTGCGGGCCTGGTTGATCACGGCTGGCTTCCTTCGTCGCTCAGCGCCTGGGCAATACTTAGTGCCCGGCCCAGCAAGTCGCGGAAAACAGTGAATTCTTCCGGATAAAACCCCACCAGCACCTGGTTGCTCAGATTCGCCAGAATCTTGGGGACTTCGGCCGACACCTGAAGTCCTTCGTCAGTCAGCTCGAGATTGACGATACGGCGGTCGAGTTCACGGGTAACGACCTGGGCCAGCCGGCTGACCAGGTAGCCAGTGCTGTTTTCCGGACGATAGGTTTCTGCTTGGTAAAACGGGTGTCGTGTTTCCATGGGTAAGGTCGAGTCATGCGATGGAGGTGCTCAGTGAGGCCAACGATTCCGTGGTTTCGGTAATCGATTGGCTCTCCTTGCTGTTATTGCGCCCTGTCTGTTTGCCACCGACGCTTGAAGCGAAGGCAGCACGCTGTCGCTGCTTCAGATATTTACAAAAAATACGCACTCTCGTGCGTATTCCATTTCGGCGTGCCAATTGAGATTTTTTAGCCTCAAAGGTCTCCATGCTTGGCAGCATGGCGGCCACCGATAAAGCCGAACACCAATGCCGGACCGAGGGTGCTGCCAGGGCCTGGATATGTCTGGCCCATGACCGAAGCTGTGGTGTTTCCCCCTGCATAGAGGCCGGCGATGGGCTGGCCGCTCTTGTCAAGCACGCGGGCATACTCGTCGGTCAGCAAGCCGCCCTTCGTGCCGATATCGCCAGGCATCATCTTGAGCGCGCGGAACGGACCGACGCTGAGTTCGCCCAGGTTGGCGTTGGGATAGCTCGGGTCGCCATAGTAGTTCTCGTAAGGATTCTCGCCGCGGTGAAAGTCCTCGTCGACACCTTTGCGCGCGAAGCCATTGAAGCGCTCTACTGTTGCCTCTAAATTATCGGAGGGCACGTTGATTTTTTGCGCCAGTTCGCGCAAGGTCGGCGCTTCGATGATGGTGCCGGCCTGCTTGAGTTTATCGATGCCGACCGTCGATGCCAGGTTGACGTATTTCTTGGCATGACGGTGATCGGTCACGATCCATGAGGGGACGCAGGGCACGTCCTTGTTGTGATCGAGCACTTCCTGGATGAACTCTACGTACGGCAACGCTTCATTGATGAATCGATTGCCATGCTGGTCAATCATCACGCTATGCGGCATCGAGCGTTCCCAGATCAGCAGCACACCGCGCGAGTCGTCGCCGAGGAATGGAATCGTCGGTGCGCCCCAAGCGAGATGCATCATGGCGACTTCGGCGCCGGCGTCTATTCCGACCTGGATGCCGCTGCCATCGTCGCCGGGGGCGGCAGCCGACCAGCCGGGTATGCCGTGATACTTCTTGCGCCATTCGGCGTTGCGCGCAAAGCCGCCGGTTCCGAGGAAGACGCCCTTGGTGGTCCGAACCCGTACGTCCTTGCCTTCCTTGTTGACGATCGCACCAACAACGACACCATCATCAACGATCAACTTCGTAATGGGTGAATTGAGCCAGACTGGCGTTCCCTGCTTGCGCACCACATGCATCAGGGCGGAGGATAAGGCAACGCCCATGCCGCGCAGCTTCCTGCCGGCAAGCATGCCTTTTGCGGTACGCCCCGCGACGCGCAACGCGCGCAGCAGGCCTTTGGGGTTGGTGATGCCGCGTGCCAGTTCGGCGAAATCGTCGGTATTGAGAGGTAATGGAATGATTTCGTCATGACGTGTCTTTTCGTACCAGTCGCCGAGCTTCTTGATATCGAACGCCTTGATCTCGAGCGCGCGCCCGTAGCTGCCGCCCGGCAAATGCGAGAAATAGTCAGGATAGACCTTGCTCCGGATGAATTCGATACCATATTTCTGCAGCGTGTTGACTGGGTCAGCGACGCCCATCAAGAAGGCCATTTTGCGCGCGCGAGAGGAGGCTGGGCCGACATCGTGCACCACGTTCTCCATGTACTTGAGCGCTTCTTCCTTCGCGTCGCACGCTCCCTCGCGCTGCATGACAGGATTGTCGGGCAACCAGAAGCCACCGCCCGAAAGGAACGTGGTGCCGCCCCATTTGTCCGTGCTCTCGACGACTAGGACCTTCGCTTCTTCATCTGCACCTGCGATCGCAGCCCCTAGGGCCGCAGCCCCAGTACCGGCGACCAGCAGGTCGGTGGTGATGTCCCATTGCTGATTTATAGCGAGATTTTCGTCAGACCATTGAATACCTGAAGCGCCGCCGGAAACGATGAGGGATTTCTTATCCAGACTTTCTTGTGCCATATATCTTCCTTGTTAATGTTAATTGATCATTAATAAAGACTCGGCGTTGCGGGTCGACCGCTTTCCTATTGCCACGGCTCCTGATGCTGCTCTCGATCCGGAGGCTCACTGGGCGCAAATTAGGAAAATGCGCAAGTCATAAGCGAATTTTTCGTGCAAGTCTGCCCGGGGAGGGCGGGGCGGCATTTCTTTGAATTGTCGGCATCACTCACTTCATCGCATTCAATAGATTGACCATTTCCACTGCACAGCAGGCAGCCTCTGCCCCCTTTTGTTGCATTCGTACTTCGGCTTGTTCAAAATTCTCGACTGTCAACACGGCATTGGCGATGGGGATCCCTGTGGCCAACTGCACATTTGTGATGCCGCTTGCCGATTCATTGGAAACGACCTCAAAATGGTAAGTTTCGCCGCGGATCACGCAACCAAGCGCGACAAGAGCATCTTGTTTGCCGCTTTGGGCCATTGCCTGCATGGCCAATGGAATTTCGAGCGCCCCGGGTACGGTCACCAGTGCGATTTCAGTAACACCCAAGCGACGCAACTCCTGGTTGCACCCCGATAACAGCCCATCGGAAATGGCTTGATTAAAGCGGGCCATGACAATGCCGATCCGGAGGCCAGCACCTTTTTGGTTGATCTCGATTTCGTGCAGGCCATCGCGGCGGCCAGCCGGAAGTACTGGTACGGTATTGGGGGAGAAGCTCATGAAGGAAAAGCCTCCGGAGAAAAATAACCGCATACTTCGAGACCAAAGCCCACCATGCTGGGCATCTTGCGTGGGCTTCCCAGCAAGCGCATCTTGCCGACGCCAAGCTCGCGCAGGATTTGTGCGCCGATACCATAGATACGCGGATCCCACTTCTGAGCAGAGATTTGGGGGGCATCCTGCAAGAAACTCAGAAGGTCGGCGTCGGCCTGATTTCGTTGCAACAGCACAATGACGCCGCTTCCCTGCTCGGCGATGATGCGCATCACCTGACTGACCGTGAAGCTGTGACGTTGGCTTTTGTACTCGAGAAAGTCGAGTACAGAGTCGATTTCGTGCACTCGTACCAGAGTTTCTTGCCCGTTTCGGATCTCGCCGAGCGTCAAGCTCAGGTGTAGGTTGCCGGATGTCTGGTCACGAAATGCGCGCAGGCGAAAGCTGCCGTGCGAACAGATCAACTCCTTGTCGGCAACGCACTCGACGAGCTTTTCGTGTTCGGCGCGGTAGTGGATCAGGTCGCGAATAGTGCCGATCTTGAGGCTGTGCTCCCGCGCGAACTCCAAAAGATCGGGCAATCGTGCCATGGCACCGTCATCCTTGAGTATCTCGCATATCACAGCAGCGGGTTCGCACCCCGCCATCTGAGCGAGATCGCAGCCCGCTTCGGTATGGCCTGCTCTTACCAGCACGCCGCCTTTTTGTGCCATCAGGGGAAAGATATGGCCGGGTTGAACGATATCGCGGGGGCCGGCATTGCGTGCTACGGCTGCCTGCACCGTACGAGATCTGTCGTGTGCGGAAATACCTGTGCTTACTCCCTCGGCAGCTTCAATGGAGACAGTGAAGGCCGTGCCATGCGGTGCCTTGTTGTCCCGTACCATCAATGGCAGATCGAGTTGGCGGCAGCGGCTTTCTGTCAACGTCAGACAGATTAGCCCGCGCCCGAACCTAGCCATGAAGTTGATCGCCTCGGGCGTGACATGGTCGGCGGCGAGGACGAGGTCGCCTTCGTTTTCCCGATCCTCTTCATCGACGAGGATGACAATCTTGCCGGCACGCATGTCGGCAACTATTTCTTGAATTGGACTGATAATCACCCGATAGACTCCTTTTGGAAGGTCGCTGGTATACGCAGAATTGGCGCTGCCCTGCCGTGGGGGTAGCCAGGTCAAGACCCGGATTGCGTCAGGAAGTCGAGAAGCACTTTGTTAACCGCCTCCGGCTGTTCCAACTGGGGGCAGTGACCAGCTTCGGTGATTACGACGCTACGTGAATCGGGAATGGCGTCCGTCAGCTCGTTCCACCACCCTTGCGGTTTGAGCTTGTCATTGGCTCCGGCGATGACCAAGGTCGGCACAGTGACCTTTTCATAGATAATTCCCCCGGATTGTTTGCGCGGTTCCTTCGCTTCGGCTTCGATCGGTCGCCGAAAACGGGCCGATGCAACTGCTTCCCACGCGCCGGGAGCGAGACTGCTTTCTCGCCGACGCTCGACATAGGCATCATCGGCAGCCCACTGCCGGCCATGAAAAAGCGCCTCGACAATCTTGCGCATGCCCGACGTGGAACCGTCATAGTTGATGAGTGCCTGCATATGCTCGGAATCGTTGTTCAGGGCGCCAGCGCCGGCGATACTGACAATACACTCCGGCTGGAGCAGCGGGGCCGGAGATGCGGCGTCGAAAAGCAACAACATTCCGCCCATGGAGTTCCCCACGCAAGGGGCACCCGATGCTCCAACCAGCTCTAAGAAGCGCGCCAGATGGCGAAGACGACGGCCTCGGCCGTCGACGAAATCCATAATCTTCGCCGTCCTGCCAAAACCCAGAAGATCCGGAGCAATGACACGGAAATGCTGTGCGAGGAAAGGTATCGTCGCCTCCCAGCAAACCTCTGCGTTACCGCCAAACTCGCCGCCGTGCAGTAGTACGACAGGTTTTCCCGAGCCGGCCTCGATGTAGCTAGTTTCAAGTCCGTCCACCAGCAGTTCATGCCGTTTGACGCCTGCTTTTAGTTTTTGCACTTTGCTCACGCTTTCTTTCCTTTTCTCAATTGATTTCTGATCTAGCATGGCGATCAGATATTCTGTTTTGTGACTCGAGCCCATCGCCGACAGGCGCGTCAGCGGTTTCCAAGCCTGCGGCATGGCGCATCGCAAGATAAGCAAAGGTCAATGCCGGCCCCACGGTAATGCCACCACTCGGATAGCAGCCGCCCATGATCGAGCTCCTGTCGTTGCCGCCGATATAGAGGCCGGGGATCGGTGCACCGTCCGTGTCAAGAGCACGCGAGTATTCGTCGACTGCGATTCCATGCGTGGTCCCGATGTCGCCGGCATGGACCTGAATTGCGTAATAAGGAGCGCGCTCGATCGGTGCCAGACATGGATTTGGTTTATGCAGCGGATCGCCCAAATGGCGGTTGTACTTGGTCGACCCCTTGCCGAACTTTGAATCCTGTCCTCGCTGAGCGTCGTCGTTGTATTCATCCAGCGTACGGCGCAATGTTTGTGCTGGCACGCCAATCTTAGCGGCGAGCTCCTCGATCGTATTGGCGGTCACGAGATAGCCGGATTGGATATGGCGCCGTCTCGATGAGGCGAGCGGCGGAACCATTCCGAACGCGAATCGCCGGACGAATGTGTGGTCGCAAATCAAATGAACCGGCATCTGGGAGGACGGCGTTGTCCTCCCGATCATGGCGCGCGCGACTTCATGATAGCTTTGCGATTCGTTGCAAAACCGTTGCCCTTGGGCATTAACGGCAATCAGGCCCGGCTTCGAACGATCGGCCATCAGATGCGGGAAGCGCGCCCGCGTGTTATCGGCGCGCCAGCCTTCGGAGACGGGTGAAAAGAACACCCCTTCCAAATTCCTGTTGTCGAACTGGGCCCCTGTTCGCATGGCTATTGAGATGCCATCCCCTGTGCAGTCGGAGTTTGCAGCGGAATGGCCGAACGGAACATCGGGTACATACTTCTGCCGAAGTTCCTTGCTCCAGGGAAAGCCCCCGGTGGCCATGACGACGCCCTTGGTCGTCCGGATCTCGCGGGTGCCTCCAGCAGCCGAGCGGACCTTGACGCCGACAACGCGACCTTCGGCTCGAACGAGGTCGATGATCGGCGTCTCCAGCAGGACGGGGATCTTTCTGTCGAGGATCGTCTTGTACATCTGGCCGATCATCGCATTGCCCCCGGTCAGCCGAAGTCCCCGCCCGAAGCGCCGGTTGAATAATCGACCCTTCACGTCTCGCGCGATAAGTTTCAAGGTGTGCACCGCAGATTTGAAAAAGGTGCGGGCGTTGATGAGGTGATAAAGATCGTCGCCGTCAATCATCGACGTGCCGAACAGGCACAGTTCCGGCAGGGGCGGCCGGAGGTCCATAAACTTCTCACCGAGAACAGCGCCGTCGAAGTTCTTGGGTATCAGGACGCGCCCATGGCAAAACGCCCCTTCAACTTCGGACGAGTAGTCAGGCGTGTAAGGACGCGCAAAAAACTTGACCAGAGAGATTCGTTCGAGCTCACGAAACGCTTCCGGGGCACGCCGCAGATACCGATGACGAGCCTCGCGCCCCGCCGGATTCTCGATCACATTATCGAGATAAACGGACGCCTGCTCGAAACCATCATCAACGCCTTGCGCCCGCTGTTGGTCGCTGCCCGGAACCCAGCAGGCAGCGCCCGAGTAGGCAGTGGTGCCGCCGATGTACTTCGTCTTCTCGACGATCAGGACACGCAGGCCCAGCGTGTCAGCGAAGATGGCTGCCGCCAACCCTGCGGCTCCCGTCCCTGCGACCACGAGATCGTAGTTAGTTTCGTTCATGCGTTCATTCCCCTAAATTTATCTCTCGCCAACACGACACGAGGCTTATCTGCTTTGCCGGGAGGTCAGCGGCCAGGCACGGTCGCTGTGGAGCTTGAATGAGTCGGTGACGTAGAGGTGGTGGCGAACGTCGTCGCGCGGAGCCTGATACGTCCCAATCGATCAAGTGATGCTCTCCATTGGCACGAACGGAGTTTCGTCCTAGCAACGTCGACATGTCTTGATTCTGGACGACACGTGCATGGTTCTTCCACTGCCAGCGCCGGGTCATGTTTCCGGCTGCGCAAGCCTTGCCAGCCAAAGCCAGAGGGCCCGGGCGCCGGCTTTACCAAGTCCGACAGATCACTTGCGCAATAGTCGCATCAGGTAAAGACGGAGCCCCCGGGAAAAACTTTAAATACGCATGGCTACTGATTTGCATTAGCCATGAACAGGCCAGCTTCCGCTGATGCGAAGGCTGGTACTAATTCTTAAACGCGGAACCCGAAGAAGATCATGAGCATTCCGAAAGGCGAAAGAGGCAGACAAAGAGTCCTTGCGATGCATGCTGCCGCCGGCAAGGCTGAATTTCGGCGATTGCTGGCCAGGATTGACGCACGCGTTGAGGTCGCAGCAAAGGTGCTTGAGTGCACGTCCACGGTGTGGACGTTTGCTAAATAGATTCGCATGAGAGCACAGCCATTCCTAGAATTTTTCGAAATGCTCAGCAAGGAGTCTTCATGACCATCAAATTAAAATGCCTTTCCCATACGCCGCTCCGAGGGCTGAATGATCCAGGGCTGGATATTGATACTGAAGTGGCGTTGGCGCTCGAGCGTGCCAAGGCGGAGGTTGAGGCGTTCGACCCGGAGTTGATCGTCATCTTCGCGCCGGATCACTACAACGGGTTGTTCTACGACATGATGCCGCCCTTCGTCATCGCCACGGCGGCCGAATCGGTTGGCGATTACCAGACCATGCGCGGTTCGCTGTCGATTCCGAAGGATCTGGCGCGCGACTTGGCCAAACATATCCTGGACAGCGACGTCGATATCGCCATTTCGCACCGTCTTCAGGTCGATCACGGCTGTACGCAGACGCTGGCGGAAGTGACCGGCAGTCTGACGCGCTATCCGGTGATTCCCATTGTCATCAATTCGGTGGCTCCGCCGTTCGTGCCTTATCGCCGGGTGCGTAAGCTGGGCGAAGCGGTCGGCAAATTCGTCAGCAAGCTGGGCAAGCGGGTGCTGATTCTCGGCACTGGCGGACTGTCGCATGAGCCGCCCGTGCCTTTGCTGGCCGGTGCACCTGAGGAAATCGCCGATTTCCTGATCGCCGGACGCAACCCGACGCCGGAGTTTCGCGCCGCCCGCCAGGCCAGAACCTTGGCCGCAGGTATCAAATACGGCACTCCGGAATGTTCTCAGACGCCGCTTAATCCTCAGTGGGACTTGGCGTTTATTCAGTTGTTGCTCGATAAGCAATTGGCAGAGGTCGAGAACTTCGATGTTGAAGAAGTATCGAGGGTTGCCGGTCGTTCGGCGCAAGAAGTTAGAACCTGGATCGCAGCCTTTTCAGCGCTGGATGCGGCCGGGGAATATACGGCCCGCAAGGATTACTACCGCCCGATCAATCCCTGGATTGCCGGGTACGGCATTGTCAGTGCGGACGGTAAATAAAGGTACGTCGGTCTGGAAGGCGAAGTCTTCAAGCCGGAATGTAATTCATTGATTTTAAGGAGACCCGACATGGGTAACATCGAAACTAGCAATATCCAGATTCCCAGCGATGACGAAATCGTCAAGCGTGCTGAAGAAATGATCCCGATGCTGCGCGATCGCGCGGATGCCTGCGAGAAGGCCCGGATGGTGCCGAAGGAGACGATCCAGGCCTTTCGCGAGGCCGGCTTCTTCCGCATCTTCCAGCCCAAGCGCTGGGGCGGCTATGAAATGCACCCGAACACGCTGAACCGCGTCCTCATGGAGCTGGCCCGCGGCTGCCCGTCGAGTGCCTGGAACGTGATGGTTCTGGGGTTGCATCCTTTCGAGGTCGGCGTGTTGCCCACGCAGGTCGGCGACGAGCTCTGGGGCGAAGACAACACGCGGCTGGTCTCTTCGTCCTATGCGCCGTTCGGCACGGTCAACAAGGTCGAGGGGGGCTACATCCTCAACGGCGAGTGGCTGACTTCCAGCGGCTGCGATCATGCCAACGGGGGCGCCTTCGTCGGCGGCCGGGTCGTGAACGATCAGGGTGAAATGGAGTTCCGCTCGTTCTGGATCCAGCGCTCGGACTATGAGATCGTCGACGACTGGTTCGTCGTCGGCTTGCAGGGAACCGGTTCGAAGAAGCTTGTCCTGAAGGAAGTCCACGTCCCTACCTACCGCAGCCACGCGATCGGTGCCTACGACCAGGAGTCTCACGGGCATCTCGACACGCTGTACCGGATGCCGTTCTTCTACATGTTCTACGCCGCTGCTGCCTCGGTCATCATCGGCATGGCACGCGGCATGGTCGACATGTACATCGAGCACATGGTGCCGCGCCAGAACCTCAACCAGGCAGTCGGTGCGGCGGTGAACGATCCGTTCATCAAGAGCCGGTTGGGCGAGGCCTACGCGAAGATCCTCGCCGCCTCCACGCGCGTGCTGCACAACTCCGAAGAGGCCTGGAGCTACGTCTCCAAGGGGCAACTGGTACCGACCGACATTCGCGTCCGCCATTTCGCGACATGTCAGTTCAGCGGCGGTGACAGCTTCGATGCGGCGCACATGCTCTTCAAGAAGACCTCGACCCGCGGCGTCTGGCTCAACAGCCCCCTGCAGCGCCAGATGCGCGACATCCTGGTCGGTGCCAACCACATCTCGCAGAACCAGGACAATATCGGCGACCTGCTCGGCGGTTATCTGCTTGGCAATCCGCTGCCGCAGCCCAATCCGTTCGGCGTCAAACCCGCAGCCGAAGCGCCGGCACAGTGAGCAGGGAAGGAGGATCGGATATGAGCCAAGCAATCAATCAGCGCCTCGACTGGAATCCCAATGCCAAATTGGCGGCCTTGCCGACGGTGACTTCCAAGGATCACTGCTACGGCATGCGCCATTTCGCGGTCGGCGTGACCGTCATCACCGCCCGGCACGGCGAGGCGAAAGCCGGGCTGACGGCCACCGCCGTCTGCTCGGTGACCGCCGATCCACCGCGTCTGGTTGTCTTCGTCAACAAGAACGTGGTGGCCAGCGAGATCATTCTTAACAGCGGTGCCCTGTGCGTGAACGTTCTGGCCGGCGAGCAGGAGGAGGTGGCCAAGGCCTTCGCCAGCATGATTAAGGACGTGCATGGCGATGCCCGCTTCGCGTATGGTGAATGGTGTGAGCAGGTGAGTGGTGCGCCAGCGCTGGATGGGGCGCTGGCCAATTTCGACTGTCGCGTCATCAAGGTGTTCGACGAAAGCACCCACCACGCCTTCCTGTGCGAAGTACTGGCGATGCGTGAGCGCAACGACGGCGAAGCGCTGATCTACCTGAACGGCAACTTCCGTCGCGTTCCTCAGTAGAGTGGACGCGGTACCCATCCATCACACAGGAGAGAAGCGATGAAATTCAACAAACTGCTTGCCTTGACCGTTGCAACCTTTGCTGCCATGCCGGTCTTCGCCGACATCAACGTCGGTGTCATCGCTTCGCTGACCGGTCCCGCTGCAGCGCTCGGTGCTGAAACAAAGAAGGCGGTGACGATGTTCCCGAGCGCGCTCGGTGGGGAGAAGGTCAATTTCATTCTTCTCGACGATGGCACCGACCCGACCAACGCAGTCAAGAATGTCCGCAAGCTGATCAGCGAAGACAAGATCGACGCCCTTCTGGGGCCCAACCTGATCAGCATCGCCACGGCCATCGCCGACGTGGCTAATGCAGAAAAGACCCCGATGGTGTCGGTCGCGCCGCTCGACGTCGCAGGTGACAAGCGCAGCTTCATCTTCCGCAGCGAGCCGTCGTCCGACCTCATGGTCCAGCGCATCGTCGCCGACATGGTCGAAACAGGAGCCAAGAGTGTCGGGTTCATCGGCTTCTCCGATCCCCTCGGAGACATCATGTTCCAGGCGCTCACCAAATCGGCTGCGGGCAAGTTGACCATCGTCGCCAACGAGCGCTACGGCCGCACCGATGCCAGTGTTCAGGCACAGGTGCTGAAGATCATCGCCGCCAAGCCGGACGTCGTATTCATCGGCGCCTCCGGCACGCCTGCCGCCACGCCGCAGATCACTCTGCGCCAGCGTGGCTACAAGGGCAGGATATATCACACCCATGCGGTGGCGAGCAAAGAGTTCCTCAGGGTTGGCGGAAAGGCGCTCGAAGGTGCTCTGATGCCGGTTGGCCCTTTGTTGGTCGCGGAACAATTGGCGGACAACCATCCGACCAAGAAGACGAGCACCTTATTCGCCAAGGATCTGGAGGGCAAATACGGTCCTGATTCGCGCTCCAGCTTCGCGGGTTCCTCCTGGGATGCCTGGTTGCTGCTGAAGAACGGCCTCGACAGCGCCCTGAAGAGTAAGGCCAAGCCAGGCACGCCGGAATTCCGGACCGCACTGCGCGACGGCATCGAGAAGACCGGCAAGCTGGTTGGCACCAATGGCGTCTACACCATGACGCCGAGCGATCACGCTGGCTACGACCCCAGTGCCATCGTTTTGATCAAGGTCGAAAACAACCAATGGAAACTTGTGAAGTGATGTCAAACAGTACTCTTCTTGACGCACGTGCGGCTGCCGCCGAACTCAGGGCCGCATCAGCCGGGTGCAAGCCGATAGCGCCGCTGCGTGACCGGCTTGCCCAGGCCGACCAGGATGGCGCCTATGCCATTCAGGAACTCAACACCCAGGCGGGGCTCGCCGAGGGGCGGCGTCTGGTGGGGCGCAAAATCGGCCTCACTTCGAAGGCCGTACAGGATCAGCTCGGCGTCCGCCAGCCCGATTTCGGAATGCTCTTTGCCGACATGGCTGTGGGCGACGCTGAAGCCGTGGACCTCAGGCGTTTGATCCAGCCCAAGGTAGAGGCCGAGGTCGCCCTGGTCATCGGTCGTGATCTGCCCCACGAGCGCCACACCTACGCCGATCTGGTCCGGGCTGTCGAATACGCGCTACCGGCCATCGAGATCGTCGATTGCCGCATCACCGACTGGAACATCCGCTTCGTCGACACCGTTGCCGACAACGCATCCAGCGGTTTGTTCGTCCTTGGCAGTCGTCCCCGCAAGCTCGAGCAATTCGACATTGGCACCTGTGCCATGACGATGAAGCGGGGAGACGAAGTGGTCTCCCGTGGCGATGGTCGCGCCTGCTTGGGCAGCCCACTCAACGCCGCAATCTGGCTGGCCGACGTCATGGTCCGCTATGGCCGCCCCTTGCAGGCGGGAGACATCGTGCTCACCGGTGCCTTGGGCCCGATGGTCACCGTCCGGCCTGGAGAGTGTTTCGAGGTCGGCATTGAGGGGCTTGGCAACGTCAGCACGCTGTTTACCTGAATCTCACCTCACTTACAGAGAATTGATATGACCCAAAAAATCAAATGCGCCCTGATCGGTCCCGGCAACATCGGCACCGACCTGCTCTACAAATTGAAGCGCAGCCCCTTCCTCGACCCCGTCTGGATGGTCGGCATCGACCCTGAATCCGAAGGCCTCAAGCGCGCCGCCGAAATGGGCTTGAAGGTCACCTCGGAAGGCGTCGACGGCCTGTTGCCGCACGTCCTGGCCGACGGTGTGCAGATAGCCTTCGACGCCACCTCGGCGTATGTGCACGCCGAGAATACCCGCAAACTCAACGCCCTGGGGGTGCTGATGATCGACCTCACTCCGGCCGCCATCGGCCCCTTCTGCGTACCACCCGTCAACCTCAAGGAGCTGGTTGGACGCAAGGAGATGAACGTCAACATGGTCACCTGCGGTGGCCAGGCCACCATTCCCATGGTCGCTGCCGTCTCCCGCGTTCAACCGGTCGCCTACGGCGAAATCGTCGCCACCGTCTCTTCCAAGAGCGCCGGTCCCGGCACCCGCAAGAACATCGACGAATTCACCCGTACCACGGCCGGTGCCGTGGAAAAGGTCGGTGGCGCCAAGAAGGGCAAGGCCATCATCATCATCAACCCGGCCGAACCGCCCATGGTCATGCGCGACACCGTGCATTGCCTGACCGAGACCGAACCGGACCAGGTCAAGATCACCGAATCGATCCACGCCATGATCAAGGAAGTCCAGAAATACGTGCCGGGCTACCGCCTGGTCAACGGCCCGGTCTTCGATGGCAATCGTGTCTCGGTCTTCATGGAAGTCACGGGTCTGGGCGACTTCCTGCCGACCTATGCCGGCAACCTCGACATCATGACTGCGGCCGGTGCCCGCACCGCCGAAATGTTCGCCGAAGAAATCCTAAGCGGGCGGCTGATCCTTGAACCGACCGTGACCGAGACCCCCAGGAGAAAACCATGAATCTCAATGGCAAGATCATTACCGTCCACGACATGACCCTGCGCGACGGCATGCACCCCAAGCGCCACCTGATGACCCTCGACCAGATGGTTAGTATCGCCACCGGCCTCGACGAGGCTGGCATTCCGTTGATCGAGGTGACCCACGGCGACGGCCTGGGCGGTTCCTCGGTCAACTATGGTTTCCCGTCACATACCGACGAGGAATACCTGGGTGCCGTGATCCCGAAAATGAAGCAGGCCAAAGTCTCAGCGCTTCTGCTCCCCGGCATCGGCACCGTCGATCACCTGAAAATGGCGCGTGACCTCGGCGTGCACACCATCCGCGTCGCCACCCACTGCACCGAAGCCGACGTCTCGGAGCAGCACATCACCATGGCCCGCAAACTGGACATGGACACCGTCGGCTTCCTGATGATGTCCCACATGAACAGCGCCGAAGGCCTGGTCAAGCAAGCCAAACTGATGGAATCCTACGGCGCCAACTGCATCTACGTCACCGACTCGGCCGGCCACCTGCTGCCGGACGGCGTCAAGGAACGCCTGGGTGCCGTGCGTGCCGCCCTGAAACCGGAAACCGAACTCGGCTTCCACGGCCACCACAACCTGGCGATGGGCATCGCCAACTCGATCGCCGCCATCGAAGTCGGCGCCAACCGTATCGACGCGGCCGCAGCCGGCCTCGGCGCCGGGGCGGGCAACACGCCGATGGAAGTGCTGATCGCAGTGTGCAGCCTGATGGGCATCGAGACCGGGGTTGATGTCGCAAAGATCACCGATGTTGCCGAAGACCTGGTGGTGCCGATCATGGACTTCCCGATTCGCATCGACCGCGATGCGCTGACCTTGGGCTATGCCGGCGTCTACGGCTCTTTCCTGCTCTTTGCCAAGCGCGCCTCGGTCAAGTACGGCGTGCCGGCTCGCGACATTCTCGTCGAACTGGGCCAAAGAGGCATGGTCGGCGGGCAGGAGGACATGATCGAGGACACTGCCATGACCATGGCCCGCGAACGGGGAATGGCTGTTTGATTGAGTTGGGCGGGGATAGAGCTTGGTATCGCCCGCCCGCTATCGACACGCAATACATGTCATTTTGAATTGCTCCGCGCTTTGATTGGCACTATATTCGGAGAAGCTGGAGTCGCGTGTGCCTTGGCATCGGCGCGGGCGGGCAGAGAGAGGCTGTTTTCAGGCGATCTCATCTTTAACGGCTGCGCTCAGACTAGGCCGCTGCACGCCGCCCTGCCGGTGGCCGAACAGGAAGCGCTCGGGGAAAAACCGTGATAGTCGCCGCGCTGCGCGAATTTTCTTGCAGACTCCTCCCCCACGAAGACTTCCCTCTGGGTGCGGTTAACCAGAGATTTTGGGCAATTCTCGGATTGTCCATCCTCTTCCGCGCTGTACTGTTCGCCCTTATCGCCTGGCAGCGCCAGAACGGCCCGCGCAGCCTGCTGCCCCTCTTGGCCTCTATCCGCCTCATCGCCGTTCACGAACCGGGAGCTGTTGCCGCCGCCGCCCCTGCGCCGGCCACGGTCCCCCAGAAGGTTCGGCAGGACGCAATTCGCATGGAGTGGCCGGCTCCTCGCGTGACGCAACCTGCCGGGCCGGCCAATGTGCCGACCCAAACGCCAGCGCCGTCAGCCGAGATGGCGGCGGTAGATGCGGCGCCGGTCGCCAAGGTGGTCCCGTCGGAACACGCCGTTTCCGCGCAGCGGCCTCAAGGCGAAGTGCTCGAAGCCTATCGCCGGCGCCTCGGCGAATTGCCGGCCCGCCATCAGAAATACCCGCGCGTCGCCGCCCTGCGCGGCTGGGAGGGCGAAGTCCGTTTGCGCCTGAAGGTGGCGCGCAAGGGCAACCTGCGCGGCGTCGCCCTCGACCGTTCGAGCGGCTTCGAGGTGCTCGACCAGCACGCCCTGGCCATGCTCGAGGCGCTGGCCGGCCTGCCGCCGCTGCCCGAGGCGCTCGACAGGAACGAGATATTGGTCGTCGTGCCGATCAATTTCAAACTCAAGAAAGCAACATGAAGAGAGGAGCCTCGGCCTGCTCGCTGATCGCCGTCACCATTTTGGTACGCCAACTACAGTTGGCTGTGCGCCAGCTTCCGGTCCGACGCCTTCATTCTGGCGGAAAACAACAGCACGCACGGCACGGCGGCGGAGTGCACCAGAGCGGCACCGTCACCGACGCCCTGGGCAGCACGCTCACCTTTGACGGCCCGGGCAAGATTCCCGGCTACGCCATCCTCAACCTCAACGCCGAGGCCAAACTGGGCGACGGCTGGCAGATGTTCGCCAAGGTCAACAACGTTTTCGACAAGCACTACGCCACGGCCGGCGCACTGGCCGAAAACCCCTTCGTCGGCGGCAGCTTCCAGGCCGATCCGGGCAACTGGTACCGTGAAACCTTTATAGCACCAGGCACCCCGCGCTCGGCCTGGCTCGGCGTGCGTTATGTGTTTGGTGGCAAATGACATTTCATTTCTGGCCCTTTATTCCGGTTGACCGCGCCCCGAAGGAAGTCCCCTTGGGCGATGGGAATGCAAAACTCAGCCTGCACACCCGCGTCGGTGTCGTCCTCACCGCGCTGGCGGCCAGCCTGCTCATCGTACTTGCCGGGCTCTGGCTGCACGGCACGCGGAATGCCATCCACGAAGAAGTCGAGGCGGCGAGCCGGGTTTCCGAGCAATGGCTCAAGGCCGTGCTCGGCGAAATGCACGACGTGCCGGCGGCGACACGCGGTGAGCGCCTGCTCAGTGTCGCCCGCGCCATTGGCCGGGTGCGCGCCAACGAGCTCGAAATCCGCTCGCTGGCCGGTGAAACCATCTATCGCTCGCCGGCCCCGAGCTACAAGGCCGGGCGCACGGTGCCAGGCTGGTTTGGCGGGCTGCTGGCCAGCGAATTCCCGGCCCGCACCCTGGCCGTCGAGGGCTATACATTGACCCTGCATCCCGACGATTCCCGCGCCATCCTCGACGCCTGGGACGATCTGGCCGCCATGGCCGGTTGGGCGCTGGCCCTGCTTGCTCTGCTCTTCGTGGCGACGCGCACAGCGCTGGGCCGGGCCCTGCGCCCGCTCGCCCAGATCATGCGTGCCCTCGACCGTACCGGCCGCGGCCGTTTCGACACCCGCCTGCCGGTGTTCGCCACGCCGGAACTCGGCCGCATTTCGCGCGCCTTCAACGGCATGGCCGACCGGCTGGGCGAAGCGGTGGATGACAACGTCCGCCTCGAAAGCGCCCGCGAAGTCGACCGCCAGATGCATGACCGCCTCGAAGAAGAGCGCCGGATCATCGCCCGCGAACTGCACGACGAGCTGGCCCAGGGTATTACCGCCGTGCGCGCCCTGGCTGGCGCCATCGTCCAACGCACAACGGATGCGCCGGCGCTGCACGTTCCGGCCCGGGGCATCGTTGCCGTGACCGGCGAAATGCAGGATGGCGTGCGCAATATTTTGCACCGCCTGCGTCCGGCTGCCGGCAACAGTCTGGCCGCGACGCTCGAGCGCCAGCTTGCCGGCTGGCAGGAGCAGCACCCGGAAATCATCGTGAACAGCAGTCTGGCCATTGGCATGCAGCCCGTCGCCGACAATCTCGCCATGGCTGTCGTTCGCGTCATTCAGGAAGGCCTGACCAATGTCGTCCGCCACGCACACGCCACGCAGGTCGATCTGGCTATCAGCCGTGTCGCCGGCTGGCTGCAACTAACGCTGGCCGACAACGGCCGTGGCCGTTCCGGCCAGCCCTCGGCGCAGCCCGGTTGCGGCCTCGGTCTGGCCGGCATGGGCGAACGCATCGCCGCTTTGGGCGGCCATCTTCAATTCGAACAACCGGCCGGCGGCGGCTTTCGTATCTTCGCCCGCCTGCCGGACGCCGTAGCGCAACACTCCCCGGAGGAATTTGCATGAGCAACGCGCTGCACGGCAAACGCATCCTGCTCGCCGACGATCACGCGATGGTTCGCCTCGGCTTCCGTTGCCTGCTCGAAGGGGCCGGCGCCACGGTGGTGGGCGAGGCCGAGAACGGCGAAAACGCCGTCCGCCTCTACGCCGAAACCAACCCGGACGTCGTCGCGATGGACGTCTCGATGCCCGGCATCGGCGGTCTGGCGGCGCTCGAACGGCTGCTTGCCTGGGATGGCAAGACCAAAGTCCTGATGCTTTCGGCCCACAACGACGACATCGTGCCGGTGCGCGCCCTGCGCCTCGGTGCTCGCGGTTACCTGTGCAAGCGGGCGGCGCCGGAGGAGTTCCTGCGCGCCGTCGGTCAGGTGGCGAGCGATCGTCGTTACCTCGACCCGGAACTGGCCCAGGCCGTCGCGCTGGCCCAGCTTTCCGGCTCGAGCAGCCCGGTCGACACGCTGACCGAGAAGGAGCTGGCCGTCTTCATGAAGCTGGCCGAAGGCCGTTCGGTCAACGACGTGGCCGAGGATTTCTGCCTGAGCCCGAGCACGGTCGGCACGCACCTTTATCACATCAAACAGAAGCTCAATGTGCACAACGCCGCCGAGTTGACGCTGGTCGCTGTGCGCAACGGTCTGATCGAGGCCTGAGTGTCAGCCGTGCTCCTGTGAAGCGTGTGCTGGCTGCGCTTCTCCAAGCTGACCGCGTGGCCGGCGTTCCGGGTGGTACGGCGATCAATCGCTGCCCCCTCCGCAGGGTAGAGCGTGTGCCCACAACCTAAGGCGCGGCCGCTCATCCCCGGTGAGCAGAAGACGCGCGATCACACGCGTCTTCTGCCTGGCTGCCGATCAACGCGCAGCACGGGCGTGTCGTCCAAGGCTGATCAGGCTAGCAGCCCCGGGCTTTACCGAATTCGACATGGCGCCGCCGCAACTGTCGCTTTGAGTAAAGACGAAAAATCAAGGGGTGGGATTTAATACTTCGCATAGATACCTTCAAAGAGCCGTATCAGATGACCAACAGCGAGAGGGGACACTTCATGTTGAAAAACTTGAGAAGCAAACGTCAAATAATGATTGCGCTGCTCGCACTGGCGAGCCCTTGGTATTCCACGCATACAATCGAATTCGACACGGGAAATCCGGATCTGGCAGTCCATTGGGACAGCACGGTCCGCTACGACCTCGGGGCGAGGGCGCAAAAGTGGGACGAGCGAATCGTCAATACAGCACTAGAGGCTTCACTCAGATCCTTTTCAGGTTCGACGGACATCCCGGCAGCCTAGGTCCAACCGAGCTTATGCCCGTGCTCGGCATCAACCAGGCTTTGCATTATCAGATCAAGACGGACAAACCAGTCTTCACCGCGATGGAAGTGATCGAGCAGTTGACCTGAAATAGTTATGTCGCATTGACGGGTAAGCCGCCTGCATGGTCTATGCTGACTTTGAATGAAATGGCTTGAAACGAGACGCTGGCTGCCAAAGGAATGCGCTTCCCAATCGACATCATTTTGGTGTGCATTCGCTGGTATGCCGCGTATCCGTTGAGCTGCCGCTACTTGGAAGAAGTAATGCAGGAGCGCGGCGTATTTGTCGACCACTACTCGATCAACCGCTGGGCGATTCGGTTTCTGCCTTTGCTTGAGAAAGTGTTCCGCAGACACAAGCGTCCTCTAGGCACGAGTTGGCGGATAGATGAAGCTTATATCAAGGTCAAGGGTGTCTGGAATACATCTACCGCGCATTGGACAAGGAAGGCAAAACGGTCGACTTCTTGCTGACGGCAAGGCGCGACTGAATCGCCCCGGCTTTCCTAGACACTCTGTAGCGGTTGAAATAGTGGTTCTCGAACTCTACCGGGGAAACGTCGTTTGCATAGATGTGACGACGTTCGGGATTGTAGAACCTCTCGGCGAGCTTCCTCGCGGTCGAGATGGGTTTTGCGGCGGATACGCTCCCGCTTGAGCAACTGACACTCCTCTCTGCCAAAAATACGTTCATCGGTTGTCAATGCGACACAACCTTTTTTCATCAATCGGAGAACCTCATCATGATTCATCGCACCCTGCTCGCTGGTTTGACCTGCCTTGTCATGCTTACTTCGGTCTCTGCCATGGCAGACCAGGCTAACGATGAGAAAGCCAAAACACTCCGACTAATGCAACATCAATAGACGTTTTTCAAGTGAAAGATTCAGCCAATCACCCGTTACCTTTTGTAATTTTATTTCAAAGAGGAATCCATCATGGAAATTGAGAAGAACAAAGAAATCGTCAGGCAGTTGTTTGCCCGGTTCACACTAACGGAAATTGATCAAGCAATGGATCTGCTCGCTGACGACGCCATATGGACAGTCATGGGCGAGCCACGACGCTTCGCTTATGCAGGACCCAAGACCAAGGCGATCTTCACCGGCTTAATTAAAGGATTTCTGCGCTCCATGGTGAAGTTCAACTTCGTGCCGAACGCTATGACGGCCGAACAAGATCGCGTGTCCGTCGAAGCCGAGTCATTTGGTGAATCAGCGGACGGGAACAAGTACCACAACTTTTACCATCTCCTATTCGTAGTCAGCGACGGGAAGATTCAGGCCGTTCGCGAATATTTGGACCCGCTTGAGGTCTGGGAATTCACAGGTGAGATGAAGTTCCCAACCTGATCATTGTTTAACGGTCTGATCGAGGCCTGAGTGTCGGCAGTGCTCCTGTTTCTCGTGTGCCGGCCGCTCTTCTTCAAGCTAACCTCGTAACCGGCATGCCGGGTGGTTCGGCCATCAGTCGCTGCCCCCCTTTGCGGGGCAGCTCGGGTGCCCACAACCTAAGGCGCGGCCGCTCATCCCCGGTGAGCAGAAGACGCGCGATCACACGCGTCTTCTGCCTGGCTGCCGATCAACGCGCAGCATGGGCGTGTCGTCCACGGCTGATCAGGCTAGCACCCCCCGGGGCTTTACCGAATCCGACAGGGCGCCGCCGCAACTGTCGCTTTGAGTAAAGACGAAAAATAAAGGGATGGGATGTAATGCTCAACACAGATACCTTCAGTGAGGTCTATCTGATCACCAACAGCGAGAGGGGACACTTAATGCTGAAAAACTTAAGAAGCAAACGTCAAATAATGGTTCGCAGGCTTGCACTGCTCGCGCTGGCGGGCCCTTGCTATTCCGCGCATGCATTCGAAATTAATACGGGAAATCCGGATGTGGTTGTCCGTTGGGACAATACGGTGCGGTACAACGTGGGGGTGAGAGCACAGGAGCGGGACAATCGTATTGTCAATACGGCAACGGGCGCGAACTCTGATCTTAAATTTGATCGCGGAGATGTAATCACTAATCGAGTTGATGTGTTGTCTGAGTTCGATGCTGTATATCAAAATCGCCTGGGTTTCCGTGTCAGCGGGCAGGGGTGGTATGACAACGCTTATCAAGACGACAAGGAAGTGCTGAATCCTGCAAATCCGATTCCGGCGTACCCGAATGGGCAGTACGACAGGTACACCAAGCGCTATAACGCCGGTCCGGCAGCTGAGTTCCTTGATTACTTTGTATTCGCCAAGTTCAATTTCGGTGACATCGAAAATAACGTAAAACTGGGTAGCCATAACCTGTACTGGGGTGAGTCCCTGTTTAGCTTTATTCATGGCGTTTCCTACAGCCAAGGGCCTGTTGACATTCGTAAAGCCGTGGCGACTCCGGGTATCGAGGCAAAGGAACTGTTCAAACCGCTGAAACAGTTTTCGTTCACCAGCCAGTTGGCGCCGACCCTTTCGGTTTCTGGTCAATACTTCTTTGATTGGAAGCCATCTCAATTTCCGGATGGTGGAACCTACTGGGGTATTTTCGATGCGGTGCATGGCGCAGGTGGCACCGTTCTTCCCAGTGGATATCCGTGGGTTGGTGCAAACCACGTGCCGAAGGACAAGTCGGGTGATTGGGGCTTGATGGCGAAGTGGTCTCCTGAGTTTCTGGGGGGGACTATGGGTTTCTACTACCGTGAATACACGGACAAGTTGCCGCTGTTTGCGAATGGTACCGCTGGTGTCGGCGGCTTCACCGGACTCGGTCATGACTATACCGATAAGCGTGCCAAGATTTACGGCGTGAGCTTAGCCAAGAACGTGGCGGGAGTCGCGGTGGGTGCGGAAGTTGTGTATCGACAGGGGACGAATTTGCTGATGTCGGATCTGTTGATGGTTGGTAAGGAGCCCGTCGGCAATACCTTTCATGCGCTCGTCAATGCGGTGGGCTATGCCGGCAAGACCGCGCTGTTCGATTCCATGGTCTGGATGGGCGAGCTGACCTATAGCCGCTTGGATAAGGTGACAGCGAATGCGGACATGTATCGCTCGGTCGCGAATTGCAACTTGCCGGGCTTCTCCTCCGCAAGCTCCGGCGCGGGTACATTGGGTTGTTCGACCCGAGACAGCTTGGGTATCGCAGTTAAAGTTGAGCCTAAATGGTTCCAGGTACTTGATGGGGTGGATCTCTCGATGCCGCTCTTCTATACCACGGGCCTCAAAGGAACCTCGCCTGTCCTCTTTGGTGGTTACGAAGGCAATGGTAGCTACAGCGCCGGTCTGAGTGCCGATTATTTGAATAAGTACAACTTCGCATTGGCCTACAACGGCGTCTTTGCGAAAAAGAAGGAAGGTCCTGGCAGCACGATCGCCGATACGGGTGGCATCGGCTATTGGTGGGATCGAGCAAACGTAACCTTTACATTCAAGACGACCTTCTAAACAAAGAGGAAAATTCTTATGCAACACACTTTTCGAATTGGACTGGGCGTAGCTGCAGTGCTTTGCGCATGCGGCACTGCATTGGCCGAGGTGACGCCCGAGGAAACTAAGGCACTGGGTACAACACTTACTCCGTGGGGTGCGACCAAGGCAGGCAATAAAGAGGGGACCATTCCAGAATGGACTGGCCGTCCGCCGGTTCCCAAGGGTTATGACCCTAAGAATCCCGGCATTGGTCCGGATCCCTTTGCGCACGAGAAGCCGTTATTCACGATCGATGCGAAGAACATGGACAAGTATGCAGATAAGTTGAGTGAGGGACAGAAGGAGATGCTTAGGAAATACCCAACTTATCGGTTGGATGTCTACCCGAGCCACCGTACGTATGCCTACCCGAAGAAAGTTCAGGATCTATCCATAAAGAACGCCACTTCTTGCAAGACCTCGGCTGATTTTTTGACATTGTCGGACTGCTACGGCGGTGTTCCATTCCCGATTCCGAAGAATGGCAACCAAGTCATGTGGAATCATGCGGTGAAGTACACCTCCTTGGAAGGGTGGTCGGCGAAATTTAAGTCTTTTGTGATCAACCCGACCGGCGCGCCAATTCTGCAAGGCGATAACGTAATCGACTATGCATTCCCGTGGTTTCGAAATGACGGCAACTCGACGCTACCGATTGGTACCGATTACTATCAGTATCGTCAAGACACCACCGCTCCGGCTCGCATGGCGGGTCAAAAGCTGCTGATCCGCCACGGCACAAAAAAGAACTCGGATTTCGTCTGGCAGTATCTGCCCGGACAGCGTCGTGTGAAACTTTCCCCGGACTTGGCTTACGATACGCCGCAGCCGCAGAGTGGTGGCTCGTCCACCATGGATGATATCTGGGTGTTTTTCGGGCAGCAGGATCGATTCGACTTTAAGTTGATCGGCAAGAAGGAAATGTACATCCCGTACAACAACTACAAGTTGTCTGGCGGGGCAGGGGGGGCTTGTTCGGAAGCGAAATTGCTGACCCCCAATCATTTCAACCCGGATTGCGTTCGTTGGGAATTGCATCGTGTTTGGGTGGTCGAGGGCACGAAGAAGCCGGAGTTCCGACACATCTATTCGAAGCGAACCTTCTACTTTGATGAGGATGGTCCTGGCCACGGATTGGGTGACAATTATGATGCGTCAGGAAAGCTCTATCGGAGTGCCATAACATACTTCCATCCGGCTTTTGCTGTGGACGACAACATGATGGAATACGCTGCAAACAATGACTTCGTCACCGGTGTGTACAACACCTACGGTCTGGCGGGAGACCTGGGGGGGTGGTACCCCACTCCGGTCAAACCAGAGACTTACTACACACCTGACTCGTTGGGTGCCTCTGGTATTCGCTAAATTGAATCGGCCTTCGACAGAGATTTCCGGTCGAAGGCCGAATTCCGAACGAATTGACTGCGCCTCGGCGCAGGCTTATCCAGAGGTCGCCGCCAGCCTGTTCCAAACGGCAGCGAGCGACCCGGTAAGCGGCCCGGATGGCCGCGAACCATGAACCCAGCAAGAGAAAGGCAGAGTGAGAAAGTCATGAGTGAATATCAGCTTTTTGATCCTACTAGTCCGGTTCACGGGCGGGATGACGAATACGGTCCAGGTAATGAGCATTGATAATTCATCTTGATTGTACGGCAAGAGATGCGTCGTCACAGGCGGCGCAAAAGGGATTTGTGAAGCCGGGTGAGCTCGAAGCTTCCAGGAGTGACGACGAGCCATGGAACTCAAGGCGTGGATCGCTCTGCGATTCAGAAATGGGTTGATCGGACTCGCTTGAAGCGAGACGGAAGGCAAGATGATATTGCCGGTGCCGCTCTTTTTCTGGCTGGCTCGATGTCGAGTTTCATCAATGGCCATTCCCGTGTTGTGGACGGCAGTCTGACTATTGCGTCCGGAGTTGCTTTAGGTGGGTTAGGTATAGATGCTGGACAAACGAGTGATCAGCCGAGTCTGTTGGACCAGAGGTCGCTGTACCGCATTCATTGGAGATAGGTTTTGTTAAAACGTTTATTTTTCTGGCTAACGGTTTTCACCAGCGGCATTGTCCCGGCTGCCGCTGCCCCTTTTGCAAATCCAATTGATACGCCAGCCCGTGCAAGCACGATGGCGGCGACAAGTCCTATGCTCGGCGTTGCAGTCGCGGGAGAAAGGGTCGTGGCTGTCGGTCAGCGAGGTCATATCCTTGTCTCCAAGGACGGTGGGAAGACCTGGCAACAAGCAAAGGTGCCGGTCAGTACCGATTTGGTCGCTGTTTACTTTCCTTCCGAAACGAATGGATGGGCCGTTGGACACGGGGGGGTTGTGTTGCATAGCACCGACGGTGGTTTGACCTGGGTGCGTCAGTTGGAGGGGAAGCAGGCAGCCAAACTGGCGGCAGACTACATGGGCAAGCACAAGGATGATCCGGCATTTGCTCAGCTTGTAAGGCAGTCCGAAGGCCAGTTGGCCGACGCCGAGATGGGAGCGCTGCCACCCTTCCTGGATGTGTATTTCGAAAGCGAAACCACTGGGTATGTCGTAGGAGCCTTCAATCGCATCTTCCGCACGGAAGATGCGGGAAAGACATGGCACCCCTGGATGGCGCGCGTCGACAATCCTGAAGAGTTGCATTTTTATGCGATCCGTCGATCCGGCAGCGATTTATATCTCACGGGCGAGCAAGGAATGGTTTGGCGACTGGACGCCAAGGAAAACAAGTTTGTTCGTGTTCCCACTGGTTATAAGGGGACGCTATTCGGATTGGTTGGTACTGAACGTGCCGTACTGGCATACGGCATGAATGGGACGATATTTCGTTCGCTTGATCAAGGTAAGCGCTGGGAGATTGTCGCGAATGGCTCGCGGGCCGGAATCAACGGCGGCTTGGTCCTTGGGGATAATCAATTCCTGCTGGTCAATTCGGCCGGCGAGTTGCTGCTGAGCAACGATCAAGGAGCATCGTTCAGGACGTTGCGGCTGCCAAATGCGATGCCAGCGTACTTCGGCATCAGTGCCGCCAAAGAGTCCGGGTTTGTGTTGAGTGGCAGCAACGGTGCCCAGGTCATTGGCATGAGTGCCATTGACGCTAAAAATTGAGTGGAAGTCGGCAAAATCATGCAAAACCATAATAGTGAATTGGACGAAATGCCGGTCGTGGCCGACTCCAAACATTTCGACCGCTCTTCCGGAAACTGGCTTGAACGCCTGGTTTTCAACCACAGGGTGTGGATGCTGGCTATCTGTACAATGCTGACGGTCGGGCTTGGCTATCAGGTTGTGATGAAATTACAGGTGAGCGCGAGTTTCGACAAATTGCTCCCGATCAGCCATCCCTACATCAAGAACTACCAGGAGAATCGCGGCGATCTGCGCGGATTGGGTGATTCGATTCGCATCGTTGTAGAGACAACGCAAGGTGATATCTTCGATGCCGATTATTTGGCCGACATGGCCAAGATCAATGATCGCATCTTCCTTCTCCCCGGCGTTGACCGCGCTTGGTTGAAATCTATCTGGACGCCGATTGTCCGATGGACCGAGTCAACGGAGCAAGGCTTTTCGGGCGGCCCTGTGATGCCGCCTGACTATGACGGATCTCAGAACTCCATCGACGCGCTCCGACTGAACATCAATCGTTCCGGCATCGTCGGAAACATCGTCGCGAATGACTACAAATCGGCGATGATCGTGGTTCCGCTTCTGGCCAAGGACGCCAGTGGAAATGCGATTGACTACCATGTCATGTCGACGCAGTTGGAGGAGATCCGCAGGGAATACGAGCAAGATGCACCTGTGGCCGGCGAAGGCAATGCAAAGCCGCATCACATCAAGATGCGCATAGTAGGTTTCGCCAAGTTGGTGGGCGACTTGATCGATGGGCTGATCAAGGTGATGACCTTCTTCGGCATATCGGCATTCATCGCGGCGGCTATTATTTATTCCTATACGCGTTGTGTTCGCAGCACGGTCGTCGTGGTTCTTTGTTCCGTTGTCGCGGTCACATGGCAGTTGGGTCTTGTGGTCTTGCTGGGGTATGCGCTGGACCCATTTTCTGCGCTGGTTCCGTTCCTGATCTTCGCGATCGGCGTGAGCCACGGTGCGCAGAAGATGAACGGCATTATGCAGGACGTCGGGCGTGGGACTGCCACATTGGTTGCTGCACGCTATACCTTCCGTCGCCTTTTTATGGCGGGTGTCACCGCGTTGTTGGCGGATGCGGTGGGTTTTGCTGTCCTGATGCTAATCGATATTCCCGCGATTCGTGATCTTGCTCTCACCGCCAGCATTGGCGTTGGGGTGCTGATTTTCACCAATCTGCTCTTGCTGCCGGTCGTGCTCTCCTTTACCGGCGTAAGTCCTGTGGCAGCAAAGCGGAGCCTTCAGGAGGAGCAACAAGAGCGCACCGGGCGGGGTTTGGGTTCCTTCTGGCAATTGCTTGATCGATTCACTGAACGCCGCTGGGCTTCGTCAGCCTTGGCAGTTTCTCTCGTTGTTGCCGTGGTGGGATATCTCGTTTCGCTTAACCTGCAAACGGGCGATCTCGATTCTGGCGCTCCTGAATTGAGGAAGGATGCCAGGTACAACATTGATGATGCGTATATCAATGCCCATTACGGATTGTCCAGCGACGTCTTCGCGGTCATGGTCAAGACGGCTCCTGATCAGTGCCGAACCTACGAGACGCTGGTTGAACTGGATCGACTAGCCTGGGCCCTTTCCGAGGTGCCCGGTGTTCAAAGAACAGAGTCGCTTGCTGACACGATTCGCAACTACACTGCCGGGAGCTTTGAGGGCAGCCCGAAGTGGCTGACGATCAGTTCCAACCAAGGTGTTATCGACCCGCAAATCAGCACGGCGGTGGGGTGGAATTCTGAGTTTCTCACGCCGGCATGTTCACTTACCCCGGTACTCGCCTACTTAAAGGATCACAAGGCCGAGACCTTGAGCCGAGTGGTGAGTGCTGCAGAGGCCTTTGCAGCGGAGCACGATACAGCCGACCGAAAATTCTTGCTGGCCGCAGGCAATGCCGGAATACAGGCGGCGACCAATATCGTCGTCAAAGAAGCTAACGTCTCCATGCTGCTTTACGTGTACGCGGCCGTGATCGTTCTTTGCGGAATCGCGTTCCGTGACTGGCGGGCCATACTCGTGGCCGTATTGCCCCTCATGCTGACCTCTATTCTTGCCGAAGCATTGATGGTGATGCTGGGCATCGGCGTCAAGGTCGCCACCCTGCCGGTGATCGCCTTGGGCGTGGGGATTGGTGTCGACTATTCGCTATACCTGCTCAGCGTGCAGCTGGCGCTGATGCGAAGTGGGAAGTCCCTGCCCGAAGCCTACCGTGAAGCTGTCGGGTTCACCGGAAAAGTCGTCGCGCTGGTTGGCATAACTCTCGGCGCCGGAGTGGTGACGTGGGCATGGTCACCGATTCAGTTTCAAGCCGACATGGGAATACTGCTGACCTTCATGTTCCTGTTCAACATGCTGGGTTGTTTGATCCTGGTGCCTGCGTTGTCGTACTTCCTCTTGCGCGACAGCTATGCGAAAAAGTCGCGCTATGGCACGGCAACTCGCGCGACGGCAGGTTAGGTGCGCAGGAACGAGAGCGCGTGCTTTGCGGTATGAAGCGCAAGCACGCGAAAAATCGTTTGGGCTGGCTGATAGATGCTAAACAGCAAAAGAGCCTACAAGAACTGTTTGACAAAATTTTAATGGAGACTGGTTGATGTCCCAACAATCTAGCCAGCAATGGGATATAACGACCGATCTGTTAATTGCAGGGACCGGTGTTTCCGGACTTGGCGCGGCAATCGCCGGAGTTGACTCGGGTGCGGAGGTGCTTGTTGTTGAGAGCACTGACAAGTGGGGAGGGACGACCTTCCTCTCGGGGGGAGCCTTGTGGTTGCCCGACAACCCCGTGATGAAGCGCGACAAGGCTGGAGACTCGGAAAAGTCAGCCCTCGAATACCTGAACGCCGTGGTGGATGATGTCGGTCCAGCATCGTCTCCTGCGCGCAAACTGGCATTCCTGAGGGGCGTTGGCGATTCGGTTTCGACACTTGAGAAATATGGCGTCAAGTGGTTGCGCAGCAAAGACTATCCGGACTACTTCTCCCACAAGCCGGGTGGCCGCCTCGGGCGGTGCCTGGAGGTCAAGCCTTTCGACGTCAACAAGCTGGGCGATTGGTATTCGAAAACCCGAGCGGAGGCTGTCATGCAGCTGCCACTGTGCCTCGGCGATTTCTCGGATCTGGCGCGAGGTTTTCGCAACGCCAGGGCGCTGATCCGCCTGACGAGACTGATGTTTCGCAAGCTATCTGGTGATCTCACGGGCCGCAAGCTGCGCGGCATGGGCGTTTCGCTCGCGTGCGCTCTCATGCACATCGTGCGCAGCAAGAACATCCCCGTCTGGCTGAACTCCCCGATCGTTGACCTGATCTTTGAGGGTAACGAGGTCGTTGGCGCCATCATCAACAAGGAAGGCCGAACGCAGCGAGTACGCGCGCGACGAGGTGTCATTCTTGGTACGGGCGGCTTCGCGCACAACCGGGAGTGGCGCGAAAAGCATCATGGTTTTTCGGGATGGTCTTCCACCGCGCCTGGCGACGATGGCAGCGGTATTCAGATCGGGCTGAATGCCGGGGCCGATTCTGCGTTGCTTGATCTTGGCTGGTGGGTTCCGGTGATTCCCTTCCCCGGCGATCCAACGAAAGGAATGCTGCTCATTTGGGAGCGCTCAATGCCACACGCCATCGTTATCGATCAGAACGGGAAACGCTTCGTTAACGAGTCACTTCCCTATGTGGAATTCATTCAGGCGATCATCGATCACCGCCAGAACACCCCTTGCTTTCCGTCGTGGATCGTTACCGATCATTCCCACGAAAGGTACCTGAATCTCGCCTATATGGTCGGCGTAGACAACTTGAAGGCAGAAGGCACCATTGTCGAAGCGGCGACGCTCTCGGAGCTTGCTGCAAAGATCGGAGTGCCCGCAGCCAATCTGGCGGCCACGGTCGAACGTTTCAACCGCTTCGCGCAGACAGGTGTTGACGAGGATTTCCATCGTGGCGAAAACGAGTACGAGAACTACTACGGTGATCCGAGTGGCCGGCGCAATCCGAATTTGGGCGAACTCAAGACTGGGCCGTTCCGCGCTATGAAACTGATGCCAGGCGACATCGGGACGAAGGGTGGCTTGCTGACCGACGAGTATGCCCGTGTGCTTGACAAACACGGGTCGGCGATCGCTGGTCTTTATGCCGCGGGGAACACGACGGCAACCGTGATGGGACAGACCTACCCTGGAGCCGGTGGGACACTTGGGCCTGCTTTGGTCTTTGGTTTCATCGGTGCCCGTCATGCGGCAAAACGCACACCATCGCAATGATGGGCAAAAGGCTGTAGAGGCGATTTTCCCTGAGTAGTTTGAGAGGATGCGGCTGACCGCTCACTTATTGGCCTGTGTTTCGCGCACGGTGTCGAGACCGGCGGGTCGCCCTTTTACAAGACAGAGATTTGGAGGAGTGAGATATGACAAACACGGAGAACGTATTGCTGGAGACGACACAGGTTCAGTCTGCCCTGACGGTACGCTCCGCAGCGGATGTCGAGTGGGCTGAAGAAGCCGACTTGGTCGTTGTAGGGTTTGGTGGCGCCGGTGTCTCGGCCGCGCTGCAAGGTGCCGAATCGGGTGGCCATGTAATCGCAATCGACCGGTTCGATGGGGGGGGGGCCACTGCCTATTGCGGCGGTGTGTTTTACGCTTCCGATACCTCGATTCAACGCGAGGCCGGTGTTACGGATTCCGCGGATGAGATGGAAAAATATCTCGCGGCGGAGTCGGCGCCTGTTCAGGCAGATACCTTGAAGCGCTTTTGCCAGGGAAGTTCCGCCGATTTCGACTGGGTCAATCGGTACGTGCCTTTCAGCGGCGCACTATATACCGGTAAGGCGCAATATCCTCCGGAAGGCAAGTTTCTCTATTACAGCGGAAATGAGAAGGTGCCGAAGTACGCAGAGGTAGCCAAGCCAGCCCCCCGCGGCCATCGCGCTTTGGGCGCTGGCTATACGGGCAACGTCTTCTTTGAAGGTTTGCGCAAGGCGGCCATGGAGGCAGGGGTCAAGCTGATCACACACGCTCCCGTCCGTCGGTTGGTCATGGACACGGAGGGACAAATTCTTGGTGTCGAAGTTCACAGGATCAGACCCGATGCCATTGATGAGCACCAGAAACTTTATAGCGAAGTCAATCCGCAGATGCCGTTCAAGGGGCTGCAATATCAGGTCGCAATCGAGAAATGCCAGAAATTCGAGGCAGAGAATAGCGAGCCGGCGTTCATCAGGGCGCATCGCGGCGTAGTCCTGTCTACGGGGGGCTTTGTATACAATCTGGAATTGCTACGGCAGCATCGGCCCGAGATGGCCAGTGCCTACGGTGAAATTCTTCGGCTCGGCTCGCCGGGCTGCGATGGAAGTGGCATGGCCTTGGGCGCAACCGCGGGCGGCTATGTTGATCTGATGAAAAACATGTTCATCGGCAAAACGACCTCACCACCGGAGTCGTTGCTTCATGGCCTCTTGATCAATGCTGAGGGCAAACGCTTCATCAGCGAAGACGCTTATGTCTCAGTGGTTGGCGGCGCGGTCGCTGAACAGCCGAATAACGGAACGGCCTATCTTGTATTGGATGCCAAGTCATTTTGGTCAGCATTCTGGAACGCGCTGACAATCGGTCGCTCGATGTTTCTGTTCTTTGGCCTGCCTACACTGCTGAATATTCTCAAAGGGGGAACGCGTCGGAGTGGCTCGCTGCAAGGCCTTGCGAAAAAGCTTGGCCTGCCGGGAAAGACGCTCCAAGACACCGTTCAGCGATATAACGAATTCATCATCACCGGAAAGTCGGATCCGTTCGGTAAACAGCCTGCGAACATCGCACCTATTGGTAAAGGGCCTTACTACGCGCTCAATATGTCCATCCGAAACAAGTTCAGCCTGACTCCGGTCTTTACGCTGGGCGGACTTCGTGTAAATGAAGAGACAGGTGGTGTTCTGCGCAGAGACGGCAGCACCGTCAGCGGTCTCTACGCCGCCGGGCGGACAGCCGTCGGACTATGCTCTGCGGGTTACATGAGCGGCATGTCGTTGGCAGACCTCGTCTTTTCCGGGCGACGAGCCGCCATGCATGCCTTGGGGCAACAATAGATGCATGTGAGGCCATTGATTGGGCCTGCCAGTATGGACTCAGTTTTGAGTTGGCCTCGTTTTCCGTAAGCTGCGTCCCTATTGAGCAGGGTCATGGACATACTCGTCGTGTGCTGCTCTGTGGGTGCGGACTACGGCATTTTCAACATTCTCAGGTGCTGAGTATCCAAAGGAGAGGACTATGAACCTCCTGGAAAGCCAAGCTAGCAAGCAAACAGTTCTCGATATGTACTGCGCAGCCAGCAATGGGGATTTCGCCAAGGCCTTGTCGTTTATGTCTGACGACATCGCCATTGTTGAACCACCCTATTTGCCCTACGGCGGCACCTATCGCGGCAAGGCTGAATTCCTGCAACTGTTGGAGAAAATCGAGGAACACCTTGTCCTGGCTACGACGAAGATGGAAAGCATCGTTGCCGAGGGTGACACTGTATTTGTTTGCCTTGAGATTGGCGACCGCAAGACGGGCAAGCTGCTGCAACTCGTCGAACGTTCCATCGTACACGACGGCAAGATCGTCGAGATAAAGCTCTTCTATTTCGACGCGGGCGCGATGATCGAGGCCGGGCTGAAGGCCAGGGCGTGATCTTCGCGCTGCACCGGACGTCAAGCCGCGTCGCCTCCAACGGTTCTTCCCTGCGGCCGTATCTGGTGGACGGTCACAAACCGTTTTCCAGGGCTCGAATCCACCTAAACATGTAGCAGCACTGCAGTAAAGGAGATATGGATCATGAACAAAATCAATACGCTGGTTACCGGACTTAATCTAGCTGAAGGCCCGCGGCCCGATGGCAAAGGAAATATCTATTTCACCGACGTGTTCGGTCGCGGGCTGTATCGGTATAACGCAGATGGCAGTTTCGATACGCTCGGGCCGAAACGGCTATCACCGGGCGGATGCGTAATGCACCGCGATGGTCGCGTGATCTATTCCGCGCGTGATGGCTTGGCCCTGCTCGATCCGGCAACGGGCGACATCACCCCGATCACGGCCGCCCTCGATGGCAAACCGATCCTTGACATCAACGATATCGAGGCTGACCCTGAAGGCAATCTGTGGGGGGGTACGATCGACCATGATGCGCTGCAGAGTGGGAAACCAGTCAGCCCCGGTATGATCTTCCGCCTCTCCGGCGATGGCACTGCGAGACAGATGGATGTCTCCACGATCGCCAACGGCATGGAGTTTTCCCGGGATGGCAAGGTGCTGTATTTTTCCGACACTGGCGAAGGCGTATTTGCCTATGACGTGGGCCAGGACGGCACCTTATCGCACCGACGTTTGGTGGTTGGTCCCTTGGCGGATAGCGATGGCATCGTGCTGGATGTAGCTGGTGGCATCTGGGTAGCGCGCTATCTGGGTAATACGCTGGTGCGTTATACCGCGAATGGCATGGTCGATGCCATAGTGGAAACCCCTTTTGCCTGTGTGACCAGTGCGGCCTTTGGTGGGGATGATCTCCGCACACTCTACATAACGGGTGGCAGCCTTTCCGAAACCGGCACCGGTGGGTTGATCAGTCTGCGCGTGGATGTGCCGGGTCACCCGCCGCACCGGGCGAATATTCCACTTTAAGTTGAAGTACCCAATTGCGGTATTGCCTTGTTGCAGAATCGTAACGAGTGGTATCACTACCTCGAATATCACGCCTACGAAGACAAGCTCGACCAGCCCAAGGCAGTTCCACTCGACTCTATCTCCACCTGCGAGTAGCAAAATCATGCATCAACGTGAATCGATGGGCTTCGACGTGGTCATCGTCGGCGGGGGACCGGCAGGCTTGGCTGCAGCCATTCGCCTGAAACAAATCAACCATGAGATCAGCGTTTGTTTGATCGAAAAGGGAGCTGAGATCGGTGCCCATATTCTTTCCGGCGCTGTAATGGATCCCCGCGCCCTGGATGAGTTGATACCTGACTGGCGGACACTCGGCGCACCGTTGGTGACGCCGGTTAGCGAGGACCGCTTTCTGCTGCTGACTCGTTCTGCTAGCAGCAAGATACCCAACTTCCTCTTGCCAAAATGTTTCCAGAATCATGGCAACTACGTGGTCAGTCTTGGTCAGGTGACGCGCTGGATGGGGGAGCAGGCGGAGTTACTTGGTGTCGAAATCTATCCCGGATTTGCAGGTGCTGAAGTGCTCTATGATGAGAATGGTGCTGTACGTGGCGTGGCCACCGGTGACATGGGGGTCGGCCGCGACGGCAATCCAACCGATGCGTACCAGTCTGGCATGGAACTTTGTGGCAAATATGTCCTTTTCGCTGAGGGTTGCCGAGGACATCTGGGCAAGCAACTGGAGGCACGGTTCAATCTGCGGGAAAACTCCGACCCGCAGACATATGGACTGGGCATAAAGGAGTTGTGGGAGATTTCTCCCGAGCAGTTTCAGTCCGGCTTGGTCTTGCATAGCGCAGGTTGGCCCCTGTCATCGGATACCTACGGCGGCGCCTTTCTTTATCACTGGGGAGATAACTTAGTTTCCGTAGGCTTCGTTGTTGGGCTGGGCTACAGCAATCCATATCTTTCACCCTTTGAAGAGTTCCAGCGCTTCAAGACTCATCCCGCCATCCGAGAATTTTTTGTTGGTGGCAAGCGAATTACCTATGGGGCACGGGCTATTGCTGCCGGAGGACTTCAGTCGCTGCCCAAGCTGGTTTTTCCTGGTGGGGCTTTGCTTGGTGACGATGCAGGCTTTCTCAATGCCTCGCGCATCAAAGGATCGCACGCGGCTATCAAGAGCGGTGCTCTAGCCGCCGAAGCCTTGGCTGAAGCTCTGGTTGAGGGGCGAGCCAGGGATGAACTGATTAGTTATCCCGAAAAATTCCGCAAAAGCTGGCTTTATGAAGAGCTGTATCGAGCACGCAATTTCAAACCATATCTGAGCAAAGGTACCTATACCGGTGCACTGCTGGTGGGTATCGATCAACTGCTGTTTCGCGGAAAGGCGCCATGGACGCTGCATAACACAGCTGATTTCAGCAAATTACGGACTGCCGCTGAATGTGTGCCAATTGCCTACCCGAAGCCTGATGGCGTGCTGACTTTTGACAGGTTGTCGTCGGTCTTTCTGTCTAATACCAATCACGAGGAAGACCAGCCCTGCCATCTACAGTTGAAGGATCCTGCACTGCCAATTCAGGTAAATCTCGCCAGATACGATGCTCCTGAGCAGCGTTACTGCCCGGCCGGGGTCTACGAGATCGTGCGCAACGACAAGGGTGAGAATCCTCGGTTGCAGATCAATAGCCAGAACTGCGTCCACTGCAAGACCTGTGATATCAAAGATCCGACTCAGAACATTAATTGGGTTGCCCCGCAGGGTGGACAAGGCCCAATCTATCAGTCTATGTAGTATCACTACCAAAAACTGGAGCCTTGGCGACTCGGGAGGCCATTCTGGACGCGGCGGAGTTGGTGTTTGAGAATTATGGCGTGAGCCACTCTTCTCTTGAGGATATTGCTGCTCTCCCTGGCGTCATCCTTGGATGATCAAGTCATCAGCTCACCTCCCAATTCCCCAGCTCAGGCTCATTCCAGGGTGGAAATGAGCAAACCTTTCAGGCTCACACCACATTGGACAAGGCTTGAAGTTGACATGGAAATTCAACGACCGTAGAATTAAATTCACGGGCAGCAACGCTGCTCAGCCCAACATTGCTCGCCAGTGAGCGGGTGGACTTCTTTTAATGAGACAAGATGACGGAAAACCATGGCGAGCGGTAAGTATGGAGGCGGCATCTTGAACATCACCGGTGCTCGCCCGGGCGAGGGGTACAAGTTCAGCGGTCCGGCGATCCCGCTGCAGACTAACTATGTGATGAGGTTCACGGGCACCTTCAAAGTCATCGTATTCGGCCTGCCCGGCCTTCCACAGCCTTCTCCCTCTCCAGGAGTCGGGCATAGATTGCACTGGCGCTGCCGAAATTGTTCCACTGACCTCCTGTTCTCAAAACATAGACGATGGCTTCAATGACAAGCCGAGGGTCATTGGGTTTACGCCCATCTCCGATTTTGCGCGCCCCAAAACTCATCGGTGACTTCCCATGATTTCGCCTTTGTCATCATTGCTCGTTACGCGGTCGTCGCGCATTGAACACAATTGTCATTTATTTGCGGATAGGTTCTTAAATAGGAAATGCAGCACATGAAAATCATTGTCCCCGTCAAGCGCGTGGTGGACTACAACGTCAAGGTCCGCGTCAGGTCGGACAACAGCGGTGTAGATATCGCCAACGTCAAAATGAGCATGAACCCGTTTGACGAAATCGCCATCGAAGAAGCTGTACGCCTGAAAGAAAAAGGTGTGGCTACTGAAATCATTGCCGTCTCCTGCGGTGTCACCCTGTGCCAGGAAACCCTGCGCACCGCCATGGCCATCGGTGCCGACCGCGCCATCCTGGTCGAAAGTAATGAAGACCTGCAGCCTTTGGCGGTAGCCAAACTGCTCAAGGCCTTGGTCGACAAGGAACAGCCCGGTCTCATCATCCTGGGCAAACAGGCCATCGACGACGACTGCAACCAGACAGGCCAGATGTTGGCGGCCCTGGCCGACCTGCCGCAAGTCGCCTTTGCCAGCAAAGTTGAGATCACGGACGGCAAAGCCAGCGTCACTCGTGAAGTTGATGGTGGCCTGGAAACCCTTTTGGTCACGCTGCCAGCCGTCATCACGGCAGACCTTCGCCTGAACGAGCCGCGCTATGCCACCCTGCCGAACATCATGAAGGCCAAGAAAAAGCCTCTGGAAATTGTCAAACCCGAAGACCTCGGTGTCGACGTGAGTCCTCGTCTGAAGACGATCAAGGTCAGCGAGCCGCCCAAACGCAGCGCCGGTATCATGGTGCCCGATGTCGCCACGCTCGTGGCCAAACTCAAGAATGAAGCCAAGGTGATCTAAATGACAGTATTAGTAATTGCTGAGCACGACAACGTCAGCCTCAAAAGTGCCACATTGAACGTCGTCATGGCCGCGACACAGACCAGCAAGTTCACCGACGGGCTGGTGCACGTTCTGATCATGGGGCACAAGGCCGAGTCGGTTGTGCTGGCGGCAGCACAGATCACGGGCGTCGCCAAAGTCATCTATGTCGACGGCACTCAGTTTGCCCATGGTTTAGCCGAGAACGTGGCGGCTCAGGTGCTGACCATCGCCGGCCAATATTCCCACGTCATGTTTCCCTCGACTGCCAGCGGTAAAAACGTCGCACCGCGCTTGGCCGCCAAGCTTGACGTTGCTCAGATTTCTGATGTCACCAAGATCGAAAGCAGTGACACCTTTGAGCGCCCGATCTACGCCGGGAACGCAATTGCAACGGTACAAAGCACCGATGCGATCAAGGTCCTGACCGTGCGCACCACCGGTTTCGATGCGGCCATCGCCACTGGTGGCGCCGCCACGGTGGACAGCGTAGCGGCCGTCGCTGGCAGCAGGAACACCACCTTTGTCGGCAGTGAGATCGCCAGGAACGACCGTCCCGAATTGACTGCCGCCAAGGTAATCGTCTCGGGCGGTCGTGCGCTGGGATCCAACGAGAAGTTCATGGAAATCATGACGCCGCTGGCCGACAAGCTCGCTGCCGCCATGGGGGCATCGCGCGCGGCAGTGGACGCTGGTTATGCGCCCAACGACTGGCAGGTGGGTCAGACCGGCAAGATCGTCGCACCCCAGTTGTACATCGCGGTCGGCATTTCGGGGGCCATTCAACATTTAGCCGGTATGAAGGATTCCAAGGTAATCGTGGCCATCAACATGGACGCCGATGCGCCGATTTTCTCGGTCGCTGACTACGGACTGGTTGCGGACCTGTTCGTGGCCGTGCCGGAACTGGTGTCCGCGCTGTAGTTCCCTTTATCCAGACCTACCTGGTACGCGAAAAGCTTGATGCGGTGAGCGGCGCGGCGGCGGTATCGTACGCCTCCTCGCAATTGGCCAAATCACTGACCGTCGCATCGCTGACCAAGGTCGGCAGTTTCGCCTTGAAGCAGGTGGCCTACCGCCAGGAACGCAATCTCAAGGAGGCGAACCGCGAGGTGATTACTATCGATAGCCTCGATGCGCTGATCGAGCAATTGCCGCTGGCACAGAAGGGCAACGTACGCGAGTTGGGCAAGCGGCTGCTCGCCGCTGTTCATGCCGCTGTCGAATCGAGCCGCAGCGGTGAACACAGCACGGCCGCCTTCGAACATATGGAAGCGAATAATGGCGAACTGATCGCGGCAATCGATCGGGCCATCGCCGAAGTCAAGGCCAGCGGGGATGACGGTGCGAGGCAAGGTTATCGAAGTCTGCTGAGTAGCCTCTGCTCTGGATCGTCTCATATAGCTTTGTGTAGAAGCCGACTGGATTTGTTCGCTTACGGTGATTTTTCAACTACCTGTTAGGGGAGCTTAGGGAAATTGATGGTAAGAAAATCAAAAGAGGAAGCGGCAAAGACTCGCAAAGAAATTATCGACGCGGCACGCCGAGTCTTCCACAAAAACGGTGTCGTTCGATCAACCCTAGAGAAAATTGCCAAGGATGCAGGCGTGACCCGGGGAGCGGTGTATTGGCACTTCAAGAACAAAGCGGAACTCTTTTTTGCGATGCGCGAGGAGGTATTCGACACCATGCTTGCCGGAGTAGATGAACTGCTACTTTTTAATCAGTTCGCCGATCCGTTAGACGCCATCGAAGCCGCTCTCAATGAATTTTTCCGAGTGTTTCAGACTTCCCCTCTGGTGCGGGAGATGTTTGAGATCATGATTTCCCGCTGCGAATATGTTGATGAGTTTGCCTGCATTCAGGAGGAGGTGGCTCGTCCTGCTCGGGAATTTCTCGACAAAATGGTACATGTCTATCAACAAGCGGCCTCATTAGGAAAGCTACGGAAGGAATTAGATCCCTTCGTTACAGCTTGCGATACATGGGCATTTACCACCGGTCTGCTGCATCTTTTGGTTGGAGGGAAAATAGGCCGAGGCCTGTCCATGCAGATCCGCGAAATGATCCAGGTCCATATGACACTGCGAAGAGCCTAATTTCGCCGACGCGGACGAGGTTGAAGAGGGCTGGAGGTCATATCGGCGGATAAACCTCGTTGGACTGGACCACCGGACGGGCGATGGCTATGGGGATTGCGGTTCCACGCAGGTCATCGTGATCGAGCACTGGCGGCAGTAGTTGTCGATGACGTGGGTCGACGTCGTTGTCGAAGTTACCGATCCATCGACGCCAGGACAGCATCGACCAGCTCGTGCAGTGGACGTAGCGGGTGATCGTTCGGGATGCGCTGCTCCAGTGTCGTATAACTGAACAGCTCGTTTCGTTTGAGGTTGAGTCCACGCATCGGCTTGGGCTGGCTTCAGCAGAGAAAGATGGCCGCCATTTTGCCAGAGCCACGCGGGCTCTGGCCATTTTCAACGGACTGTTAAGCAACACTTTAGTACTAAGTGTTCGAACTGGGTGGTGAGGATTCGAATCGAGACCGATAGTCACTTGGCGATTCGCCGACTGCCTTCTTAAACGCTGACGCAAAGGCGCTAGGTTGTGCATATCCGAGCCGGTATGCGATAGCCTTGAGTTGTAACGTAGGTTCCCTAAGCAATTGCTGAGCGCGCTCCATACGAATTTCTTCAATGAATTCGTACAATGTTTTTCCCACTGTATTCTTGAAGATGCGCCGGAGGTGCGCGACACTGAAACCGCACTCATTGGCGACATCTGCAAGGTTGGGGGAGCCGTCTTGGTAAGACAGGATGAAATCCTGTATGAAGTGCAGCTTCGCCTTATTCAATGTGCCCTTTATATCGCTGGTGCAGCTAGCCTTGCTTTGGCATGTGAGGGTGCGAGATATGTCGATGCCAATAGATTCAGCTAGTGCCGAAATCATTGAGTCACTATCTCTTTGCGGGTGAGATATCTCTTCACTGATTCGGCGCAAAGAGTGCTCAATGTTGAGGTTTTTCAAGTCCAGTAATGCATTTGGATCGGCCGTCGACCAGTCAGCGGAGTCGATGGGCAATTCTCTGAGCCAATGGTGGTCCAGCGTAAATTCAAGCGTACGTGCCATCTCTGTTTCTACGTCGCCACAACCGCGTCCGCGAATTACGACGCTTGGCGGGATGAGCATGAGTTGCCCAAACGAACGTTCGTGTCCTGGGTCTATCCGGCCGCGCACCGCCAGTCTCGATGGCCATAGCCTAAACCGAACCATCGGTTCGGATGAGTAATCCTCGATTTCGGCGCCAGAATCCCAACGATGGTCAACAAGCTGAAGAACCCCAGCAGGAGTCTTCGCACTATAAAGCAAGGTCGAAATTACTGATGCTGCCATCTTCAATGTCTCCGTACTTCGTATGAAGTATCTTGATATTTATTTGCTGCTAGTGCCACAGCCCCTCAATGTTACTTGCAAAAGGTGCCGGGCTCAACCGTGCGAATCCGAGCCATACGGGGAAGAGCTGCAATCGCTTTAACTGCCGCATCGTACTGATCTAAAGGGGCGTCACTGCAAGCAAGGGAGCAGGGGCCGCATGCGGATGTGAATCGCCCCGGGTTTCGTGGAGGCCGGTTGGTTTAAGTCAGGCCACGACGGCGGCCTGATTGGCAAGTTGCCTGTAGTAGTTTGCCTCAGCTTATGCCGGCGGGATATAGCCAATCGGTTCAAGTAGTCTGTGGTGGTTAAACCAAGACACCCATTCCAGGGTTGCCAGCTCTACGGATTCCTTGGTTTTCCAGGGGGCACGACGGTGGATCATCTCGGCCTTGTACAAGCCATTAATCGTCTCAGCCAAGGCGTTGTCGTAGCTGTCGCCCTTGCTGCCGACAGATGGCTCAATCCCGGCTTCGGCCAGCCGCTCGCTGTAGCGGATCGAGACGTACTGCGAGCCCCTGTCAGAATGGTGGATCAACGCCTCCTCCGGACTCGGCTGGCGTGCGTACAGCGCCTGCTCCAGGGCATCGAGGACGAAGTCTGTATGCATGGAACTGCTCACCCTCCACCCCACGATACGTCGGGCAAAAACGTCGATAACGAAGGCAACGTACAGCCAGCCTTGCCAGGTCGAGACATAGGTGAAGTCCGAAACCCACAACTGATTGGGACGTTCGGCCTTGAATTGCCGATTGACCCGATCCAGCGGGCAAGGCGCTTTGCTGTCACTGATCGTGGTGCGCACCACCTTACCGCGCATGACACCCCGCAAGCCTTGCCGCCGCATGAGTCGCTCGACCGTACAACGGGCCACCACAATGCCTTCGCGGTTCAGTTGCCGCCAGACCTTGTCGGCACCATAGACCTGCAGGTTGGCCTGCCAGACACGCTCAATCTCAGGCACCAACACCTCATCGCGCCTTACTCTCTGGCTACGCTGTTCAGGATTGCGCCGCAGGGCAACGTGGCGCCGGTAGCCGGACGGGGCAATCTGCAATTGCCTGCAGATTGGCTCGACCCCGAAGGCATCACGGTGCTCATCGACGAACGACCTCAGGACTTGAATCGGCGGTCGAGCTCCGCCTGGGCGAAAAACGCGCTGGCAAGCTTGAGTATCTCGTTGGCTTTGCGCAGTTCCTTGACCTCGCGCTCCAGTTCCTTGACACGCTTCTGGTCTGCCGTGTTTGGCCCTTCGCGCTGGCCGTTATCTCTTTCGTGCTGACGCACCCAGATCAGCAGCGTCTGCGCCGTACAACCAATCTTCGCAGCAATGGATTCAACAGCTGACCATAGCGATGGGTGATCGGCTCGGCTTTCGGTAACCATGCGCACGGCGCGCTCACGAAATTCGGGGGAGAACTTAACTGGTTTCTTCATGGCTCTATCTTCTCAAGAGTTAGAGCCTCCATCAAACCCGGGGCGATTCAGATGGGGCTTATCGCCCCATGTGGATCGAGCAATTCCCCAAGTTGGCTGTCGGGAGTGGCGTGTGCTCGCAATACAACAGTGATGCGCGCTTTACGTAATCGGATCCACGCAACGCTATAGATCATGTGACACATAATTTGTCAGTGTTTTTACTGACAATAACTGAAGCTTGGCGACAGGCAAAGGAGATAACGATGACAAGTGCCCAGATTAGTTTTGCCGATCCCGAGGTCCAGAAGTGCCCTTTCGGAGCGTATGCGAAGGTGCGCGCCCAAGAGCCAGTGTACCTGGATCCGAAGACCGGATTCTACGTGGTGACTGACTATGCACTGCTGCGCAAGTGTGCGGAGGATGCGGCGACTTTCTCTAATCATTCCGGTTTGATCCTAGTGAAGGAATATTCGCCAATCAAGGCGCAACTGGACGAAATCTGGAAAGACGAAGGTGTGATGCCCGTTTCGGTGCTGGCAGTGGCCGACGCTCCTGACCATACCTTCCATCGCTCCTTCGTAGACAAGGCGTTCACGCCGGTGCGGGTACGCCAGCTTGAAGGCTTTATCGAAGGCATGGTCAACAGCATCATCGACGAGTTCATCGACCGCGGCGAGGTGGAATTTCTGTCCGAAATGGCGATGAAGATGACGATGTCCGTGTTCGCCGACATGCTGGGAGTGCCGCGCTCGAACTGGGAGCAGTTCAAGATGTGGGCCGATACCACAGTTGCCCAAGGCCGCCAGGACAACTCCGAAGAGGAGCAGATCCGCATCACCCACGTGCTTGCGGAGTGCCAACGTTACATGTTGGCGCGTGCCGAGGAATACCGTGCTGCGCCTAAGGAATGCATCCTCAGCGATTTGGCCAACGTCGACGTTGATGGACGCAGGATTACCGACGAGGAGCTGGCGGCGATCTGCATCCAGTTGCTGGTCGGTGGCTATGAGACGACCTCCGCAACGTTGGCTGCCGGGATGTTGAGGGTCATTCGCATGCCGGGTCTGGAGGACAAACTACGGGCCGAGCCCGCGCTGATTCCCGGCTTTTTCGAGGAAGTGCTGCGCCAGGACGCACCGATCCAGAGCTTGTTCCGCCGCGCCACGCGCGACACTGAGCTGGGCGGCGTCAAGCTGCCGGCTGGTTCGATCATTCAACTGGCGTTTGGTGGTGCCAACCGTGATCCGGCTATGTTCGAGAATCCGGACAGCTTCGACCCGGCACGGCAAAATGCACGCCGCCATCTCTCCTTCTCCTTCGGCCCCCATGTCTGCGTCGGCAATCAGTTGGCGCGCGGAGAGTTGCGCATTGCCTTTAACCTGTTGTTGCAGCGAATGAAGAATTTCCGTCTGCAGAAAGAACCGGAATACTTCGCCCACCCCTTCGCCTATGGTGTGACCGCGCTGAACATCGCTTTCGATCGAGTGTGAGCATGAAGGACGCACAAGACATCATCCCGGATCAGGCTGTTGGCACGGTCGTTATCGTCGGCGGCGGCCATGCCGCCGGCGAACTTGCTACCGGCCTGCGAGAGCAGGGCTGGGGAGGGCAGATTGTAGTGGTCGGCGACGAAGCCCATCTGCCTTACCAGCGCCCGCCGTTGTCGAAGGCTTTCCTCGACGGCAAGGTCGCCATTGAGGGACTCTTGCTCAAGCCGCTGGCAACCTACGAGAAGGCCCATGTCGAATTCATCCGCGGCGTGCGGGTGGATGTCATTGATCGCGAGGCACGTGCGGTGCATCTGTCGGATGGCCGCTCGTTGAGCTATACCAAACTCGCTATCGCCACCGGCGGGCGTGTGCGCGCACTGCCTGGGGAGGATGCGGAGCGGGCAGTGGCGGCACCCAACTTCCACTACCTGCGCACCGTGGATGACGCGCTGCGCATCCGTGAAAGCCTAATTGCGGGTGCGCGGTTGGTGGTGGTCGGCGGGGGCTACGTTGGGCTGGAGGTGGCCGCCACCGCGGTCGCCCACGGATTGCAGGTGACGGTGGTCGAGGCTGCGCCGCGCCTGCTGGCGCGGGTGACATCGCCGGAGATGTCGGCCTTTTTCGAGGAGACTCATCGTCGGGCCGGCGTGGATGTGCGCACTGGCACGCTGGTGCGTGGCTTCGAGTTCGATGGCGAGCGGATCTCGGCGGTGCTCTGCGGCGATGGCGCAAGCATTCCGGCCGACTTTGTCGTCGTCGGCGTCGGGCTGCTACCGAACGTCGAACTGGCTGCCGCTGCCGGTCTGGAGGTGGACAACGGCATCATCGTCGATGAACTGTGTCGTACCTCCGATCCCGATATCGTCGCACTCGGCGACTGTTGCAATCATCCCAATCCGGTGGTCGGCAGGCGCATCCGGCTGGAGTCTGTACCCAACGCGGTGGAGCAGGCGCGCACCGCGGCAGCCACACTGTGCGGGCGCGAGCGGCCTTATCACATGGTTCCGTGGTTCTGGTCCGATCAGTACGGTATTAAGCTCAAGTCGGTCGGCCTGTGTGAAGGCTATGACCGCGTGGTCGTGCGCGGGGTAATCGGAGCACCTGCGTTTTCGGTGTTCTATATGAACGGGGAGTACGTGGTGGCGGCTGACATCGTCAATCGGCCGCCCGAGTTGCTGATCGCGAAGCGCTTGGTAGGCGAGAGGCCGGTGGTCGACCCCGCAACGCTCGCTGACGAATCTGTACCACTGATTAAGTTGCTGCCGGCCGCTAAAAGCGGCTGATTTCAAGGAGAAAAAATGCCGATCGTGAAGTTCATCGATCTCGAAGGGGCCGAACATACTGTGGAAGCTGAAATCGGCCAGTCGGTCATGCAGGTGGGCATTGCCAACCTGGTGCCGGACCTGGTGTCCGAGTGTGGCGGGAATTGCGCGTGTGCCAGTTGTCACGCTCTGGTGGACGAAGGCTGGCTGGATCGCCTCGAACCGCCGCAACAGCTTGAAGCCGACATGCTGACCTGCGTACAGGATTACCGGTCCAATAGCCGGCTAACCTGCCAGATCAAGATGAGGCCCGAGTTGGATGGGCTGATCGTACGCGTGGTGAACAATGGGTATTAGGTGCGGCTCGGAAAGGAGAAAGCGGTAATGTTTCGCAAATGGAAATGCCAGAGTTGCGGTTTCGTGTATGACGAGGAATTGGGAGTCCCCGATGAGGGTATCGCCCCCGGTACGCGCTGGGAGGACGTCTCGGAGGATTGGTACTGTCCCCAATGCGGTACCGGTAAGGCAGATTTTGATATGGTTTGTCTGTAAAGAAAAGTATGGTTGCCCCAGGTCTGCAGTACCGTCCAAAGGCGGTGAATTCCACCTTGGCATACAATTCGTACATGGAGAAAAGCTATTTTGCAGCCTGACAAGTTGGCACCAAAAGCCAATTGGTAGCATTAAGCATCTCCTCCACCCGAAAATGCCGGGTGTGTCGGGGCCTGCTTTTATCTTCGAGAAGCGATTTTCCAAAAAACGCTTTGCGGGCGTGTCTCGCGATTGTAACTGTTGGGGGCTACTACATAGTTCCATGACTATATCCATTGCGGAAATCCAAACCGTAATTTAGGAATTCTCCTCGTCCACCCAGTTCTAAGTAGGCGCCTTCCGCGGGTACTGAGGCCGCGCTGGGGAAAGTACTGGCCGCCTGCGGATTTGCGCATAACTAGAGACTTGGCAGGACGCTCTGCTCCGGCCCCGCTGGTGGATCAGTGGTTGGTCTGGCTAAGACCACGCCCTGAGTCCTCCCTTTACAGGCTTCGCCGAGCTCGACAGGGCTCTGCCGCGGCTGTCGTTTTAAGTCAAGACGAAGGGTTAGGGAGCGAGCTTTAATCCAGCTTGTTCGTGCTGGCGAAGGCATGACAAGTGGCCGCAACAAGCGGGAATTAGGACGACAGACGGTAGCGGAGAAACTTGGCATTTTAATGAGTTGCGCTAAATAGATGCCATGTCAGCATCTGAAGCTCTGTGAATTATTTAGGGAGGCACCATGGATAAGATGGGAAGTAGTGAGAACGCTTATGTTGGCGGGATCTTCAATATGATGGGCGCTCGCCCTGGCGAAGCTTTCCGTTACGATGGGGCCGTCATGGCTGACATGATCTGGTATTCGCTCACCCTTACGACGACTTACGAATCGATCGAAAAGCTGATCTTGCCGCCGCCGCTCAAAGTTGACCGCAATCTTCCGCCGGAAGTCCGGGTAATGTACTTCGTCAACCGGAACTGCCGTGCGTTCGATGGACAACTGACCCCCTATCAGGGGCTGATGTTCATGGCGAACGCCGAGCATCGCGGGCAGCAGGGTAGTGCGGGTTGGGAGTACGTGGACGCGCTCCATGGTGACAAGTCCGATATGGATATCATGGGGCCCTGGAGCGTCTATTTCGGAATGTTGAAGAAGATGGCCAATATCAACTTCCTCCCGGTTTCCGCCAAAGAGTTTGAGGTCACTGTTGATCGCCGCGGCAGCCGACTGCTAACAATGCGGTTGCGTGTGGGCGATGAAATGTCGGCCGACGCGGTTGCACAGATCAACCAGGCCAACGTCAACGGCACCTTCACGGTGCGCGAGATCCCCGATCCAAGTTATTCGGGTTTCGTTGACCGCGCGATTTGTTGGACACCGACAAACGAGAATCAAGTGCTGCGTGCTTGGCAGGCTGATGGAGGTTTCATTGAATTCGGTGGGATTCCTGGAGATCCGTTGAACGAGATGCCAGTCCTTGGCGTGGCTGGCGGACTCTGCTATCAGACCGATACTGGCAAGCGTATCTTCACCGCCATGGAAGTAGTCGAGGAACTTCCTCGTGATGTTTCTGTGCTTCATCCCTGAGGGTGGCGGTAGAGGAGCGAAGCGGGCACGGCGCTTTATGAAGAGGGCGGAGTGATTTGCGCTTGATCCAGTAGCGTAGGTTCCTATATGACATATCAGTCTTCGCCGCAGTTATACGTTTGTCGTGTCTGTGCAGCTGCCACCGCGGTGCCCAGTTGCGATTAAATTAGTCAAACAGAACAGAGAGCTTGAGAGGAGATTCAATGATGGACATCGAACAGGCTGCGATTCTTCGCGAATTGAAGGCGCGCGTGGACATCCAGGATACTTTGGTCCGCTTTTGCCGTGGCGTGGATCGGGGTGATCGGGCTCTGACGCTGTCGGCGTACCATTCTGATGGCTGGGATGATCACGGCAGCTTTGCCGGCCCTGCGGCCGAATTTGTTGACTGGGTTCTCCCCATGCTTGACGGTTTCGTCTGGGTTCACCACTACATCACCAACAGCTACATTGAACTGGATGGTGACAAGGCGAAGGTCGAGACCGCCGTGCAAGTGAACATGCGCTACGAGCAGGATGGAAAGCTGTTTGATCTCCTTGGGTGCGGCAGATATCTTGATCGGTTCGAATGTCGAGAGGGCGCGTGGAAAATCGTTCATCGAGTGACCACAGGCGACTGGGATCGCATCGATGAGGTTAAGGCGCGCATGGAGGGAGATCTAGTCCAGAAGCTGAAGCACGGCACGCGGGACAGAAATGATCCTTCCTACGCCTATTTTCCCGCTACCGATTGAGAGGCCCTTGCCCGGAATTATCATTTTTATTCGTTAAGTACTTGGGAGTGCCTCTGCGTCATTCCCCACGTACCCCCGCTAACTGTTTGGCATCGGTGCGAGACGTGTCTTACGGTTAGATGGGGGCTAGTGAGAATGAATGGCATGGGGTGTCATGTAGGTAAATTGCCTACATCGATACACGTCATAAGTGAGTTGAATTTAGAAAACCTCTGCGGGGATGTCTCTCCTCCGCTTTTAGTGGGGGGTGGATACACCCCCCATTTTTTTCAGATCAAGTATGAGTTGTCTGAATTTCGCTTGCCGCAAATAAATATCCGACCATAGAAACGGAGAACAGCAAATTTTCCCGTAAGCGAATTTTTGGCTCTTCGTCGTTTGACGACGGTAAAAAGGGATGACTGACATCCCTGAAACCGAGTATCTACCGGTGTTCTCTGAGGACGCAGATAGGCAAACGATATGGGAGCAGTCATCCCGGCTGGGATTTTGGGGTACGAGGGGCAAGTGATCAAGGAAGTTCGACATGACGAGGCGACAGGGAAGGTAACGGTGATATGCCGGAGCGACCGTCGGCATCGGCCTGTCGATTCCATGTTCGGACGTGGCGGTTCGGTCAATCGCTGGTTGCGGCGAACGGTGCGCGATGTCCCACTGGGCGGTCGCCCCTGCGAGGTTGATGTTGCACGACATCGGAGAGTTGATCCTGCTGACAGCACTCGGTGACCCATATGCCCCGGACGAGTTGGTCGGACAAAACTACATGAGTGTCGTGGTTCCGCGTGACCACGAGCATGTGCAATATGCCTTCAACGAAAGACGAGTCGGAGAACGCGCCACGAGTAACCTTGAAGTGCGCTTCAAACGCAAACCCTCCATACCGCGCATGGGAGGGAACTCGGTCATGACGGCAATTTTGAGTTCGCAGGGTGTCTACGAATCGCGCCCTAGCGAATCTTCGGAAACCTTCCTTGGCACCTCGGGCGTGGCTAGGGATATTTCGGAACGCAAGAAAGCTGAAGAAACGATCACCTTTCAGGCATTTCATGACCTTCTCACCAAGCTGCCCAATCGAATACTGTTCGTTGACCGCTTGGAGATGGCGATTGCGCACGCTAAGCCGTACTTCTTGATGGCTTCTTCCAAAGCATCCACACAGGGATCTGCAGTCAGGCTGTTCAACAACCTGTTAGGGAAATTTAGGGTGATCGATGGTAAGAAAATCAAAAGAGGAAGCGGCAGCGTATTGTAACTGGCGTGGACTCCTACATAACTCAATGACTATAACCGCCAATAACCGACTCCTTTATTCTTTGTATAGACAATCGGTCTGGTATTGAGTCGTGGAAACGAAATTCATTATCTCTCGTTGCCGTGGCAGGAGACCAAAACAGAGTGAAGACCTAATCGGGACACGTGAGTTGTTGTTGCGTGCTGGGCAGGAGTTTCTAACTGAAAAGGGATTTTCCTCAACAGGCATCGAAGAAATCCTCAAGCGAGTTGGCGTACCCAAAGGCTCGTTCTATCACTACTTCTCAAGCAAGGAAGCCTTTGCTCTCGAACTCATTGAGCAATATGCCGAAAATGTCGCGAGAAAACTGGACCACCATTTTTGCAATCAAAAACTTTCTCCGCTTAATCGTTTGCGAGCGTTTATTGATGATGCGAAGGGGGAACTGGCTCGTTATGAATTCAGCCGTGGCTGCTTGATTGGAATTTTAGGTCAGGAAATCGGGGGGCTTCCTGAAAGCTTCCGTTTCAGACTTAAAGATACATTTGAAGATTGGCAGTCCCGATTTTCTGTGTGCTTGCTCGAAGCCAAGAAGACGGGAGAATTGTCATCGAAGGCCGATACAAAACAGCTTGCTGCCTTTTTCTGGATAGGTTGGGAGGGGGCTATTCTACGGGCCAAGCTTGAACGAACTGCGATCCCGCTTGAAGTATTTGCAGAGCTTTTCTTTGCTTTGTTACCGACCGATTGATTTCTGCAATTAATTCGCAAATCAGTCCCATTTAGAGGTTGTTCGGGACCGGTCCCCGTTCGGGATGCTCGGCCGTCAGGTAGAGCTACTTAGCATTTGCCGGCGGGCAAATGCGGGATGACGGCCCATGGTTCTAGCCAACGGGCCTGCGTTTGATGCCGAAGCTCAGAAGACCGAGCATCGGAAAATATCATTCAGCCATGACGATGGCCGATCCGACCAGAGTCGGGCACTCGAAAGACAGGTAAGCCGACAGCATCATTGATGATCCAGCGCTGGAGCGACTCGCGCCACGTGTGTACCTGTGTCGTTTCTGAAATGGCGCTCTCGTTTAAGAGGCTTGGTGCGGGGCCTGCGAAAGGAATCACTCAGGTCGGGTTAACGAAACACGCCGAGCGACACATGGGGTGCAAAGGCCAGCAGGCCTAGGCTGCCTATCCAGTCGTTCAGCGTTATATTGGAGGATGCCGCGCGGTGCATCGAGTCATGAACTACGTGGAAAATGGGCCATAGGAACACGATGTTCATTAGCGCGCCGGCCCACAGCGGGATTAGACCCTTTATGGCGGCGATGTCCGTGCCCGCCACGCCCAGCACGATGTAGAACATCAGTACCACTGTGGGCCAGGCCACCAAGGGCGGGTTGGTGAGGCGGTACAACTCGGACTTCTTGTGGGCCGGTTCCTGGACGGGGTTTTTGGAGGATGCGTTAGCGGACATACAGGTTCCTTAGGGATGATGGCAAGCACCTTGACGGAGTGACTGCAAAGGCCTTGATTCTTACTGTCCACACCCGATAAGACCATTGTCAGAAGCGCCAGAAATTTGGCATATAGTGCCAACATGAAGGCGCTATCTTTATCCACGCCGCCAGTACGGCGCAGGAGATGGAGCAGGCGGCGACTGGTTCGAAGTGCATCGCTACAAAGCGCGGGGGGCTTTCATTCAAGAGTGGAGGTGATGCGGTTCCGTCGCGGTAGTGGGGTCGGGCCGGAAAAGTTGCTCGGTTGGTCTTACGACCCGGCGGCAAGGCGGCAAGGCTGTAGAACTGGTTTTGCAGCCGGGACAATTCATCTGCCCCTTTTTGATCATGTGCATGGTTTCGATTCCGGCGATGTGATCCTGGTGCTGCAAAATAATTTGAACCCAAGCATTAGTCGCGCAATACGCTTGATGGCTCGTTGGTCCTACTCGATGATGTTGTTCAGATATTTATTCTGGCGCATCAGGGTATCGACGCAGGCATCAGCTTTGACGCTTTCAATGGCGGCCGTGTTAGCGCCGCACTTGTCGATGGTGATCTTCTGCGGCACATCGTGCAGGTTAATGGCGCGCTCCAGAAAGCGACGCGCCGCGGCCAGATCTCGCCTGGTAGTGAGGAGGAAGTTCGCCGTGTCGCCATAACGGTCAACAGTGAGGTAGAGGTACTTCTACTGACCAGCTACTTTGATATAGGTCTCGTCAAACCGCCAACTCTGTCCAACTGGTCGTTTGCGTCGCCGAAAGACTGACGTCAACACCGGTAGTAACTTGATAGCCCATCCGCTAGGTCGCTGCACACAGTAATTGCCATGTTGTGGTTCCAGCGCCACTGCACAGGTTCATCGACGGTCGATTCGATGCGGGCGACGGGACCTGCCACCGCAGCACTGAACCTTGATAAGCCTACGCACGAACATGAAGCAAAAGCACTCCTGTTGAGTTTGGGGTTATGTCAGCGATTATTTATTATTTTGATTTACTTGTTCTTCAACCCATAGCCCGGCGCGCGGCTTTAGCTGACTCACCTGCTGAGTTATTTTTTACAGCTAGGGCTTTTAATGCAGAGCGCTGATCACACAGCGAATTTATTTCAGCACCAAGCTTGTTCTTGTGCTCGGCCAGATCAGCAATATTTGCAGTCAGCTTTTCAATGGCCTTACCAGCATGGAGACGATCTGGTAGTAGGTCGAGGGCACGCTGGGCTCGAACCAGTCGCCGCCTAGTCCCATCTCCTAGGCCATGCTGGCGGCGTGCGTGGTCGATGCTAGGAGTGCCTTCATGTTGGCACTATATGCCAAATTTGTGGCGCTTCTGACAATTGTCCTATCGGGTTTGGACAACAAGAATCAAGGCCTGCACAGTCACCCCGCCAAGGTGCTTGCCGCCATCCCTAAGAAACCTGTATGTCCGCAACGCATCCTCCAAAAATCCCGCCTCGGGAACCACCGCCGTCGGCTCGAAATAAGAAAGTGACAAGAACTATGAAGAAATCAAGGAAAACCAAGCCCCTTTTAAAAACGCTGATGGAAATACCGCAGACTTTGTCCAAGGCATCGCGATACACGTCGATGAATGGCGTCATCTATATGGCATTCGGTGCCTTGATGTTGATCATGCCTGATGTAGTGCGAAACATTTACATGGAGCCTGCATTTGTGGGGAGAGAAGAAGGACTGGTGCGTCTTGTTGGAATGATGCTTGCCATAGTCGGTTGTTTTTACTTCTTTGGAGGCCGCTCTGGTGCAAAACAGATTGTGGCTGCCGCCATCCTTGATCGTATTATCATCGTGCCGGCAGTCTTGGTTCCCCTCGGTGTGTTGGGCGTGTTCCCGCATCTACTGTTTTCGTTTGCAGTGCTAGACCCCGCGCTTGCAATTGGTGCATGGTTTTTTTTGCAAAACGAGAATTGAGGGTTCTGTCGCGGTAATCTGCAGGCTGCGCAGCTCGCCAGAGCGGAAGAACTTCGCACCACGTCTGGAAGTTTGAAGGCCCTCATCGACGGATTTTAACTTTATCGAGCCTAAAAGGCTTTTGGTCGCCTGACATTACGTACGAAGAGAAACGGGCGTCTCCGATATTTTGTGTGTACGGCGTATGCGTTAAATATTTTTTGGCTTACAGCAAAGAGCAGAATGCCCGCAATATTTTGACGCCTACTATCGCGATAGCGATGGCCAATATTTTCCCATATCGCGGAGAACTGGCCATCGCTAAGTCAGCACATTTGTTCACTTGCACTGATTTTTTTGGTCAAGGTCGGTTAGCAAATCCCGTTCAGTCTGTGTTTCATCATTATGTGAATCAATTGTTTCAAAATCGATAAGTGTAAATTCAAAACTACCCCCGCCAGTATGTTTTTTATCGATTAAAAAAATATATTTTTTGTTGTCACACGCAGAATTTTTTAGTGACGGTAGGTCCTTGTCGACATCAAATTTTAAAGTTATTGATTTCCTCTTTTTGCCCACTAAAATCTTTGTAACTCTTGGCTGGCGCAAGAAGCCATCAATTTCACCTATTAAGCTTATTTTTTCAGTTAATCCGATGGCCTCAATTGGCTTTTCCTTTAGTCGACCTGACAAAGAAAAGCTCTTGCCTTGGAAGTGGACTGAAAAACACGAAATCAAATCTTTTCCGCCGTCAGCGGTTAGTCTCGATTTTGTAAAAATATCTACCTTATCTTTAATGTCATCTGAGAAATTTGCGGATGAAACGTAACTGCCAACCGAACGCTGATTAACTAGGTTGTCTAAATAATTAAATGCTAAATCAGCAGCCTCACTAGGCCAAGTAGAACTGGATTTAATTACATGTCCATACTCTAAACCGGAGCGATCTGTGCAATGCTCAATAAATCTATAGGTTGTAACAGAGTCAGGATTTATAGACAAACAATCCACCAATAGATTAACTATATCGCTTGCATATTTCTCAGTCTGTTCAAAAAACAGAGGCTGCTCGAAAATTAAATGCGAGCCATTGTTATTTAGAACAGGAACAAAATCACCGCGAACAATAATTGAATCGCTCGATTTTAGAAAGTTGCCGGAAATTGAATTGTCGGGGCGTGGCAAAGTCACATTTTTTTGCTTTTTCATAATGCCCTCATGAAAAAATTGTCGCGAATAGATAAAACAGATTGAGTTTTGATCTATCGCTGAGGAGGACGTGCCGGGGGGGGCGGGAAAAAGCTAAAAGGCAAATAAAATTGTGATTTGAATTTTGTACAAATCGGGACGTATATAGAAAAATTCTCGATTATTTTTTCGAGAAGGTATTTTCCCCAACCAAAGAGAAAGTAAAAAAATAAAGTTGAAACGGTTATTGAGAACAGTAGAATTATATCGACTGGCCCATTAAAAATAATGGAATTTATAAAAATAATAATCGGGTAGGAGGCAATGGCCAGAATAAATCTTGGGCTGCAGGCAAATTCTGCCTTCCGGCGAAAATAGCTGACTAGTTTAACTGCATGCTGTTTTTCAACGGGATTTAACCCGTTTGTTCTTAATAGAGATACAGTGTAGAAGAAAATTAAAAATCCTACCGACCGAAAAAGACTGGAGAAATCATCGGTGAATATATTTCCGTTATTATTCTCTCGCGAAGTCACTGCTGTTTTCTCCTTCGGCGAGAAAATTGCTTTTAAAAACGAGATAAAGTCAGTGCTGTTCAATTGAAATGGTCAGAGTTGTTTTGGCTAAAATATCTTATCTGCCAAGAATTTTCAACCCCCTGTTTTTCCACGCTGTGTGTAGCGGGTTGTAACCATTTGAAATGTGTATTGTGCAAACTAAGCCAGACACTTTGCTTCATGAGGGTGGTTTGCCAAGCGCTTAAGTCCTAAGGCTGAGTTTTCTGAACGTTTGCCGCAGTCAATGATGCTAAAAATGCAACAACAAGCTCAAACCGATTTCGAATAACTCCGTCTGAACTCTCAGTAAGTAATAATCCGCATCTGCTCTGCACGAGCGGTGCGAACGGTTCGTCGTTGAATAGCATCTTGTCTACTTGTACGCCGCGAGCACGGCCACCAATTTCCTTGAACGACCTCGGGGAAAAATCGAACTCCCGCGCATTTTCTATCAGAGTCGGATCCTCGATTGACCTCGCAATATCAAATCGATTCGAATCTATACCCCAACTTTTCAAGAATATTTGAAGCGTTGAAAATTGCTCGCGGTTGCAGGCCAGTAGCTGACGACTACTCCCAATCATTCGTGCTCCTTCTCTAAGTGGGAGGAGTGCTCCCAGGTCATTTTTATTTTCGTTACCCGAAGCTATCAACCTGTTCCAAGACTCTTCGTAAATTTTTCCCAGCCAGTTCATGCCATCCACGCCAGATTTATTACTTGCTGGCGGAGCTTCGTGCTCAGGTTCGACAGCTTTTCCGTTCCAATACATTCGCTCCCCGACCGTGGTTATTGCCCGCTCTAAATCAAATATCGATTCGCGAGCAAATCCCAGACATTGCGCTACCTCAGCCGCAGGCAATCCTCTCCCCAAGAGACGCATTGCGCGAAGCACATCGGCTAATCTGTTCTTCTTGTCTTGCGTATTATTTGTGTGAAAGTCGGTGTTGTGGCGGGGATGCTGCAGCGGATAGTTCTCTAGCTCGACCCCGAACTGCAATTCGGCGACTATTTTTCTTCCGCTGGTATAGGTCAGCAGCTCTGTCCAGTCAGACAGAAAGTGTAGGTAATTGCCGAACTGCGTTGTTATGCCCGCGTGCCCTAAATAGCGCGCCACGGCCCATGGAATCCGGCGAGATATTTCCTGCCTATCCATCAATACCATTGCCGTTTTTTGATGATCTCCACCTTGTGCGCTCACAGGTTTCCAATTTTTCAGATCAAGGCCCAAGAGATTTAGCGTAATTCGATTGCCTACCCCATGGCGTCCGCGATGAAGATTCTGACGGGGATTCCCTGTGACAAATTTGATCGCGCTCAATGCTAAAGAGCTAATCGCGTTGAGGTTTAGAAATGTTCCGCTACCTAACGAAAAGAGAGGACTAGAAACGCCCTCGGCAACGCTCGCCTGCGCCCGTTTGACGATTTGCCCAACTAGCCGTTTTTCTCTATCTGTGAATTCATTCAGTAGTGGAACAGCTCGCCTTGCTGCTTGTGTTTTCAACTTTCGATGAGGCCGGGATTTCACGAAGACCACAATCCAATCTTCTGTCTCTATCCAGTCCGTTGTCGTCAAACCCAACGTCTCGGAGCGCCGAAGCCCAAAATGATAAATACAAAGAATCAGGAACGCTGCGTAATTTCCTTCTTCTGACTCCAGCTGCAGAAGTAGTTGGAGTGCATTGCCATAGTCTGTATCAGTCCATACCCCTGGATCGACAGAAACCCCGTTACTCATTACGGGCAACTCGCCCCAGTCCGGCTCGGGAATTTCCGTGCGCAGTTTTGCCCAACGATGAAATTCTCGGAGCCGATTCAATACAGTTCTACAATCCTGAGCGGTGGCGGCCTCCAAAATGTCACAATACAACTCCGTAATGCCGTCATCATCGAGCATCGTTAAATTCGCGTCGTAGGCTGTACGTTCGAACACGCCGGACAGTGTCGTGAAATAAGTTCGAACTGTTCCAATTGCCAGTAACCCGCCTCGGTAGGGTCTCAAAAGCAACCAAGCAAGCCAATCTCCCAGTAGAAGTGCAGCCTCTTCTACTTGGCCGTTATAGGCGCGAATGATGGTCCGGATTTTTTTTTGCCATTCCCTTCGACTGCCTTTGGTTTGCTGTGTCGGTAATGGCGACGGACCTTCATCGCCTATCGCTCCGCGCAGTTTAGAAAAGAAGGTGCGCGTGTTGTTTTGTAGGCGCTCTGAGTTTTTGTCTTTTAACTGCAGCAAGCGCCGGACAGACAACTCTCCGTCCTCCTCTTTCGGCGCATTCAAATCTTCAATCAAACGACTTTCTCGCCAGCGCACCCTTAGCCATTCTTGAGTCTCCAGCGAATATGTCTTCAGACGCCCAGACAGGTAGCCACCAACTACGCCGGGCAACTGTTGGAAATTTGCTTGATCAACTATTTCTGCCAAGCTGTTTAATAGCTCGGACGTTGTAATCAACTGGTGGCCGACATGCGCCGAGATAATTTCTTTCGTACCACCGACCCAATCTGGCGCTACCTTGGCTACCCAATCCTTTTTTCTGTTTGACCTGCCTAAGGCTCGATCCAAGAGCTTTGCCGTAATTGGATGAATTCGAAAGCGCTGAACAGGCGCGGTTAAATCTTTCTCATTTAGTTCCGGAGCGTGTTCGAGAAATGGCAACCCACCTTTAGTGATCAAACGGAAGTTCTTCCCGACAATCACGTCACGCAATAATTCTGTGTTCGAGATCCTCGATAGAACAGCCAACTGAATCACTGCATGCAGCGCCGCATCGTCTTTTCCTGTGCGGGAAGGTTGAAGTGAATCTGCCAATTCGGTAACCACTGATGTCAATCGACTCAGTGTCTGAACTGCTCCGGGGGCAAATTGAGTAACTACCGTTGGCTCCTCTACTAGTGCCCCGTAACGCTTCTTTAACTTGATCCTTTTGCCCAGCTTGCGCCATCGCATCTCGACGAATCTAAGAAATACCGAGTAGCGAAGAAGTCCATGGGGATGGGGCAATCCCTTTCGATTACAGAGCAATCTTCGACATAATTTTTCTATGTCGTCGGCAGATAACTCATCGAGTGTGCGACCTCCAAGGAATTCAACAGTGATCCTGCGAACACTTCGCAGAGCCTCGATGCGCTGCTTTTTTTGGTACTCAAGGCGAAGCTCCGAGCCAAATTTCGTTGGTGACTTACCAACTGGCAAGTCCTGTAGGTCTTGCGGTTCACCACGCCAGTGAGGGGTCAGTGAGAAAGCTAACGATTGATAGAGCTCCGCCAAGGGAACGCGTATGGTATCCATGTCTTCGCGCCATGTGCGATATGACATATCCCCATGTGTGGATGCCCCGCGTTCCGCATGACCAAGGAACGCATCGACAATTTCGGCTGAAATTCTCCTCTCTCTTAAGCCTGATGCGAGACGGTGGCGAAATAGATTCAGCGGCAATGGGCATCTAAATAAATTCAGACCATAAAGATTTGATTGAGAAGCATGCTTCCAATGCAAGCCGCCTTCAGCCCCCAGCAGAAAGAAGAACGGAAGTTGTGTGCGTTTCTTTTTAGATAGGTTTTTGATGGCCTCCGACAGCTCACTTGAAACGTCAGAAATCACGTTGGCTAAAACTCCCAAATAGCTCAAATAGCCGGTTTGGAGTTCGTTAAGAAGTTCATCAACAACAGCTATCAGGCGCCCATTTCGGGCCTTCCCAGAAATTTTGTCATTGAGAAATAGATTCGACTGTATCCAGTCAAAATGGCTCGGTGACCAAAATGGATCTTGAAGAACTCTTGCCCCTGTTGCGGCATAGAGCTTGAGTAAATAGTGAAGGGTCAGTGCATTGTGGAAGTCGATGATTGACTCTCCACGACTCAACGCATTCAGTCGTGACTCCAGCGAATGAATTTCCTGAATCAGGCGGGGTTCGGCTACAGCAAGCAAGCTACCCAAGCCGTTAAACTGATCGGAGGCTTCTGCCACAAAAGGGATACGCAACGATGCCTCTGTCGCTGCTTTTACAATTGCCATTGGCCAGCTGGAATATGCCGTTGCCCCCGGCAACGAAGTTCGCGGATGAGCCCCGATCAAATTGGCAAGTACATGGTCGCCCGAGCGCGCGAACACGTCTTGCTGCAAAAGCTTAGCGATCGTCTGTGAGGTGATATTTGGAAAACTATCGAGCTTAAACACCTCACGAAACACTTTTTCCGGCGGCTCCAAGCCTGCGTGTTCCCATACCTGCCCGAGGGTAGAGGTAGATTCCCCTTCTATAGGTTTTTCGCTCAGAAGAGATATAAATCGGACAACTGGCTCAATAAGTGGGATTGACTGCTGTGCCGAATGTGGCTTGATCCATTCCTGCTCCTCCTTGGTCTTTGGATGCCAACCGGAGGCTCGCCTTGAGGGGAGACGAATCAACGCCTTCAAGGTCAGTGAAACCTTCCATTCGGGCCCAGGTACATCGCCAAACTCTAGCTGCTCCACCTGATTGATCGATCTGGCTGCAGCAACCCCAATCCAAGTTATGCAGGAAACTGCCCAAACGCTGAAATCGGTGGCCGCCAAGCATTGTTCTAGCTGGCCCCAGAATCTTTGTTTTTGAAACGGGAGTACCTGAGGTAAAGACCAAGGTAGAAACTGGATGTCCTCTTGGCGTTGCAGAAGCAGGCGTCCCAAGCCGATTTTGTGAAATGCGTAGGAGTCGTCAGGATTTACTTTGGCCTTGACAATCGCATTGAGGTTACCTTCTGTTTCGGTATCTCTATCCGACCCTCGACTGGTTTCGTTTTCATCAACCTCGCGGTCATCAAATTCATCCTGAGGGGTGGTGTCGAGGGCAATCGGAGTTGGGAGTCCTATGTCTCCTTTGCTCTTCAGGTTTTCAAATCTGGTAACTCGTTCGAGTGCGAGTAGCAGACCTCGCTCCTGGCTGTCCGTCTGAATGTGACGCTCGTGTTCCAAGGCGCCTTTGAGCTGAAAAATCAGCTGACTCTCTCGACGATGATGTGGCAAAAGTCGACAAAAGAAATCTGGCCATACACCGATCCCATCATGAGCGAGTCTGAGCGAAGCACACAGTGTTGAGAGATGCTCTTCCCTCCGGTATCCCCTATCCGCGATATTCAATGCGCGGACGAATATCCACAGCCTAAAAGTCTCGAACCTGGCAACATCCTCGTGCTTACCAATAAAAGGGCGGGCCACGAGTAGTGCCAATAAATAGTATTGTTCGACCACGCCCGGAAAATGGTGACTGGCTTTTTTGTTGAAACCCAAGGCCCGAATTTCTGAAAGGTTACTCAGGTCTTTAGTGCGCAAAGCGTTGGAAATTCGATAGAGCACTCCTGCGTGCCGAGAGCCATCTCTGTACCATCGCTGTAAAACCTGCAGAGCTAGTTCTGACCCAATTACGTCTAGCATATTCCGAATCGCGTTCGGCTTTTGGAGTAAAAGCGTTACATCAACGACCTTCTTCCAGTCGTTTTCTACCCCTGAGTTCCGCATCCAATCTAGAACGCGATAAAACTCCATTTGGTCAGCAGTAGTCGGCTTTTCGCTGGGTGAGGAGGCCTCTTGCAGGGGCTCATCTGGATCAGATAATAGGGGTTGGTCGAGTTGGTTTGATTTCGGTCGTAAATTCGATGCCATGATGAAAAACCGTGAAATGCTTGATTCTCATCATTTTCCGCCAAATTATGTCTACAGTAAACGTTCAATACGTCTATATTGGACTGCATTCGGGACGCGTTCGAATCCTGTCACTCCGACCAAAACACTGCAAAGAAAAAAGCACCTAGCCATCCTTCGGGGTGGCTTTTTGCTTTCTGGGGTCATAATGGCCGAGGTATTGAAGTGTGGTAAAAATACAAGCTTGCGGATTTTTCGTGAGCTTTTTTTGTGCCCGGGGTAAATGATGAAATACCTGCTTTTGCTTGCTTTCCTGGCTGTGGTTTGGTTGTTGTGGTCCAAGCGTCAGTCGAACGGAGGTGCAGATGCCTCGCCTCGACAGGATGTCGCTCCCGAAAAGATGGTTGCCTGCGCGTATTGTGGTGTGCACCTGCCGGAGAGCGAGGGCATCTGTGTCGATGGCCAGGTCTATTGCAGTGAAGCTCACCGCTTGGCAGGTGGTGCCAAGGAGCACTGATGCAGAATTGGCTTTCGTCGACCTGGGAGGCTAATTGGCGTTCATTCCAGTATTTCAATCTGTATAGGTTGGTGCTGGCAGCCTTGTTTTTTCTGGCGATTGTTTTTCCCCTGGAGTGGACATCGCGACTGAAATTGGTGCCGTCGCCACTGATGTTCGGGCTGACTGGCGGTTATATGGCGGGAACGGTTGCCGGCCTGTTGCTGGCAATGCATTGGCAACATCGATTCAACCGGCAATTGTCGTTTCAGATGATGGTCGATGTGGGCGTTATCAGTTCTGTGATGTATCTGGCTGGTGGCGTAGGCAGCGGATTGAGTGTGCTGTTGCTGGTTTCTTTGGCGGCGGCCAGTCTGGTCGGGCGTGGGCGTCTGGTGCTGTTCTATGCCGCGCTGGCTACCTTGGCAATTTTGTTGAGTCAGAGTTTGGGGATTGCCGCCCGGGGATTTGAAGAGTCGTCGATTGTTCAGGCTGGCTTTATTTCTGCCGGCTTCTTTGCGACAGCAATTCTTGCCCGAATGCTTGGTCAGCGGGTCATGGTCAACGAGGACTTGGCGCGGCGACGTGGGGTGGCGCTGGAGAACCAGATGCTGATCAGTCAGCGCGTCGTCGAGCGGATGCAGGATGGGGTGTTGATTGTTGCCCCCGGTGGGGTGGTCAGTCACTGTAATCCCGTGGCCAGATCGATGCTCGGTTTCTCCGATGGCAACGCGGCGGGCGAATTGCTTGGCCAGGCTCCCGCTCTGGCGAGTGCATTGGCGGCCTGGGATAAGAGTGATGGCGATAGCAGTTTCAGTTTTGCTGGCGCCGATGGTAGTGAATTGTGGGCGCGTTTCGAGCGGACGGCGAGTTCGGATGGAGAGGTGCTGGTTTTTCTGGATGACGTTGGACGGATCAAGGAGCGTGCCCAGCAGTTGAAATTGGCTTCTTTGGGCCGGTTGACCGCAAGCATCGCGCATGAAATCCGCAATCCGCTCTCCGCCATAGGTCATGCCGGGGAATTGTTGCGAGAGGAGCGGCGTGGCGAGATGCAGGATCGTTTGCTACGCATCCTCAACGACAACGTGCTGCGACTCGACCGGATTGTCGGCGATATTCTCGAACTTGGGCGGCAGAGCCGGGCTGAGCCCGAGTTGTTGCGTGTCGATGAGTTTTGCGTTGCATTTGTCGAGAATTTCACGACAACAGAATGCCTGTCGCCGGGGATCGTTGTCCTTGAGCACGTGTTGCCGCTCACGCTTTGCTTTGATCGTTCCCATTTGCATCAGGTGCTGTGGAATCTGGTGAGCAATGCGTTGCGCCATTCGAGCCGTGGTCCTCGGGCGGTCTGCATTGAACTGGACGGCGGCCGGGGCGATGGCCGGGTAGAATTGCATGTGGTCGATGATGGTCCGGGGGTTCCGGAATCCGTGCGTGAGCAGATTTTTGAGCCGTTCTTCACGACGCATACGCAGGGAACGGGGCTGGGCCTTTTTATCGCCCGTGAATTGTGTGCGACCAACGGGGCCAGCCTGGAGCTGGCGGCTTCCACGTCCGGGGCGCATTTCATTGTTGCAGGGAGAAACGACACGTGTCTGTTGCCAGAACCGAACGGCGCCCGCGCGGCGAAATGAGCCGGGTCCTCGTCATTGACGACGAGGCCGATATTCGCGAACTGATCGATCTGACGCTGGTCCGCATGGGGCTGGCGACGGAGTGTGTCGGCTCGGTGGCCGAGGCGCGGGCAGCGCTCGATAGCGCCGTCTTTCAGCTTTGCCTGACCGATATGCGCCTGCCCGATGGCGATGGTCTGGAGATCGTTCGTTACATTACCGAGCACCATCCGCAAACGCCGATTGCCGTGATCACCGCCTATGGCAGCGCTGAAAATGCCGTGGCCGCGTTGAAGGCCGGGGCCTTTGATTACCTGGCCAAGCCGGTCGGCCTTGAGCAGTTGCGTTCCCTTATCAAGTCGGCCCTGCGCTTGCCGGGTGGCGGGCAGGATAGCGAGAATCCGCTGCAGTCGTTGATCGGCGATTCGCCGAGCATGCAGCAGGTGCGGGCGATGATCGAGAAGCTGGCGCGCAGCCAGGCGCCGATTTACATCTCCGGCGAGTCGGGCAGCGGCAAGGAATTGGCGGCAAGGCTGATCCATGGTCGCAGCGCGCGAGCTGCTGCCACCTTCGTGCCGGTCAACTGCGGGGCGATCCCCGAAAACCTCATGGAGAGTGAGTTCTTCGGTTACCGGAAGGGGGCTTTTACCGGCGCCGATAGTGAGCGCGAAGGCTTTTTCCAGGCGGCCCACGGTGGCACCTTGTTTCTCGACGAAGTGGCCGATCTGCCGCTGGCCATGCAGGTCAAGCTGTTGCGCGCGATTCAGGAAAAGCGCGTGCGCAAGGTGGGGAGCGTTGCCGAGGAGCCGGTCGATGTCCGGATCATCTGCGCCACCCACAAAAATCTGCGTGAACTGGTCGATCGAGGCGCCTTCCGCCAGGACTTGTATTACCGCCTCAATGTCATCGAACTGCGTATGCCGCCGCTGCGCGAGCGGATGGAGGATATTGCGCCGCTGGTCGAGGCCATCCTGCGCCGGGTCTTTGGCGATTCGCCGCCCAAGTTGTCGAGCGGAGCAGTCAAGGCGCTGTCGTTTTACTCGTTCCCGGGCAACGTCCGCGAACTGGAAAACATTCTCGAGCGGGCGACGGCGCTATGCTCCGGCGACTTGATCGAGGTCGAGGATCTGCATCTCGGTCCGGAAGAAATGTCGGGGAGCGAGGAGCAGGGGCGCGGCAGCGAAACGCTCGACGAGTATCTCAACCGTCTCGAGCGCCAGGCCATACTTGAAGCCCTGCAAAAATCCGAAGGCAACCGGACGGCGGCGGCCCGCCTGCTGGGCGTCACCTTCCGCTCGATGCGCTACCGTCTCGAGCGCCTGGGCATCGAGTGATGGCGTGGCAGCCTGACGGTTGGCTGGAGGGCGTGCGCTGGCTGCCTTCGCCCAACTTTGGCGAGCGCCCGGCCGGCGAAAAGGTGTCGTTGGTGGTCATCCACAACATCAGTCTGCCGCCTGAGGAGTTCGCCGGCGACTGGGTCGAGGATTTTTTCCTCAATCGGCTGGATCCTACGGTCAACCCGTATTTTTCGACAATTTTCGAATTGCAGGTCTCGGCCCATTTTTATATTCGGCGCGACGGCCGGGTCATCCAGTTCGTCGGCTGCGACCAGCGGGCCTGGCATGCTGGCCAGTCGTGCTGGTGCGAGCGCGACAACTGCAACGACTACTCGGTGGGGATAGAACTGGAGGGCTCGGACACGCAGCCGTTCACTGCCGAACAGTATGCCGCCCTGTGGGAATTGCTCGACGCCTTGCGCGCCCGCTATCCGATTGCCGCCATTGCTGGCCACTGCCACATCGCCCCGGGGCGCAAGACCGATCCCGGGCCGTGTTTCGACTGGCCGGCGCTGCAGGCGCGCTATCCGGGTCTGGACTTACCGGCCGAAATAACGGCTTAGTCGCTCGACCGCCTCGGCCAGGCGTTCGACACCGGTCGTGTAGGCGAAGCGGATGTGACGTTGCGGCTGGTTGCACCCAAAATCGAGGCCCGGCGTTGCCGCGACGCCGGTCTTCTCGAGCAAATCCCCGGCCAGCGCAAAGCTGTCATCGGCCAGTGTCGAGCAGTCGCAATAAAGGTAGAACGCACCCTCCGGGCGGGCGGTAACGCGAAAGCCGATTTGCTCGAGGGCTGGGGCGAGGAAATCGCGGCGACGACGAAACTCGGCACGCCGGGCTTCGAGGATGGCAATGGTTGCCGGCTCGAACGCTGCCAGCGCGCCGTACTGGGCCGGCGTCGACGGGCACAGCGTGAGGTTCTGGGCCAGCTTTTCGACATCGCGCACATAGGGTTCTGGAATGACCATCCAGCCCAGTCGCCAACCCGTCATCTGAAAATACTTTGAAAAACTGTTGATGACCCAGATGTCGTCGCCCGCCGCGCAGGCCGTTGGTGCTTCGCTTTCATACGTTAGCCCGTGGTAAATCTCGTCGACCAGAAAGTGACCTTCGTGCTCGCGGCACACCTTGGCCAGGGCTTCGATCTCGGTCAGCGTCAGCAGCGTACCGGTCGGGTTGGCCGGTGAGGCGACGAGCAGGCCGGCGGTGCTCGACTTCCAGTATTGGCGTAGCAATGCCGGGGTCGGCTGGAAATTGGTTTCGGGGCCGACAGGGATGTTCAGCGGTCGACCATCAAAAGCACGCAAAATGTGACGATTGCACGGGTAGCCCGGATCGGTCAGCAACCAGCTGCTGCCGGGGTCGGCCAGGCAGGCGAAAGCCAGGTTGAGGGCGCCGGAGGCGCCGTTGGTGATGGCGATCCGGCTGGCCGGTACGCTGGCACCATAGCGCTGGCGGTAGAAGGCGCTGATCGCTTCGCGCAATTCCGGCAAACCGAGTGCTTCGGTGTATTTCGTTTTTCCGCTTTTTATCGCGTTGACCGCAGCATTCGCGATCGGCTCCGGCGTCGGGAAGTCTGGTTCGCCGACTTCCATGTGAATGATGTCGCGGCCCTCGGCTTCGAGCTGGCGGGCGCGGGTCAGCAGTTCGACAACGTGGAAAGGCTCGATGTCGGCGAGGCGTTGGGCGGGGCGGTACATGCGGTTCTCCAAAACAAAACGGCCACCCGCAGGTGGCCGTTCATCATAGCGGAAGCGGCTATCAGGCAGCGTTCTTGAACAGCGCCATTTCGAACAGCTCGCGCTTGAGTGTGAATTCGCGCGGCAGCTTTTCGCCCATCTTGTCGAACCACTCCTTGTGGCCGGCCAGTTCGGACTTCCAGGCATCGGCATCAATGTTGGTCAGACCCTCGAACTCGACCTTGGTGATTTCCAGGCCGGTCCAGTCGATGTCTTCGAACTTCGGCATCCAGCCCAGCGCGGTTTCCTTGGCGGCGACGGTGCCCTTGCAACGCTGGACGATCCACTTCAGGACGCGCATGTTGTCGCCGAAGCCCGGCCACATGAATTCGCCCTTTTCGTTCATGCGGAACCAGTTCACGCAGAAGATCTTCGGCGCGGCGTCGACGGTCTTGCCCATCTTCAACCAGTGGTTGAAGTAGTCGCCCATGTGGTAGCCGCAGAACGGCAGCATGGCGAACGGGTCACGGCGGACGACACCCTGCTGGCCGAAGGCGGCAGCAGTCGTTTCGGAGCCGAGGGTAGCAGCCATGTAGACGCCGTAGTTCCAGTTGAAGGCTTCGTACACCAGCGGCACGGTGGTGGCGCGACGGCCGCCGAAAATGAAGGCGGAAATCGGCACGCCAGCCGGGTCTTCCCAGGCGCTATCGACGGACGGGCACTGGCTGGCCGGCGCGGTAAAGCGGGAGTTGGCGTGGGCGGCCTTCTTGCCGGCCTTGCCGTCTTCCGGCGTCCAGTCCTTGCCCTGCCAGTCGATCAGGTGATCCGGGGCCTGCTTGGTCAGGCCTTCCCACCACACATCGCCGTCGTCGGTCAGAGCGACGTTGGTGAAGATGATGTTTTCCTTGAGCGTGGCCAGCGCGTTGTAGTTGGTCTTTTCGCTGGTGCCCGGGGCGACGCCGAAGAAACCGGCTTCCGGGTTGATGGCGTAGAAACGGGTGACGCCGTCCTTGTCGACGCGCGGCTTGATCCAGGCGATGTCGTCGCCGATGGTGGTGATCTTCCAGCCGTCGAGGGTCTTCGGCGGGATCAGCATGGCGAAGTTGGTCTTGCCGCAGCTTCCGGCGATTCGACGCCGAGGATGAGCATGTGTTCGGCCAGCCAGCCCTGATCACGCGCCATGTTCGAGGCGATGCGCAGCGCGAAGCACTTCTTGCCGAGCAGGGCGTTGCCGCCGTAGCCGGAACCGTAGGACCAGATTTCGCGGGTTTCGGGGTAGTGAACGATGTACTTGACGGTCGGATTGCACGGCCACTTGGCATCCTGCTGGCCCGGCTCGAGCGGCGCACCGACGGTGTGGATGCAGGGGACGAACTCGCCATCGCTGCCGAGCACGTTGAAGACGGCCTTGCCCATGCGGGTCATCGTCTTCATGTTGGTGACGACGTAGGCCGAGTCGGTGATCTCGAAACCGATATGGGCGATCGGCGAACCAAGCGGACCCATGCTGAACGGGATCACATACATGGTGCGACCCTTCATGCAGCCCTTGAAGATACCGTTCAGCTTTTCGCGCATGACGGCAGGCTCTTCCCAATTGTTGGTCGGGCCGGCGTCTTCCTTCTTGGCGGAGCAGATGTAGGTGCGGTCTTCGACGCGAGCGACGTCGGATGGATCGGAGAAGGCCAGGTAGGAATTCGGGCGCTTGGCTTCGTTGAGCTTGATCAGGGTGCCGGCCTCTACCATTTCGGCACACAGGCGGTCATACTCTTCTTGCGAGCCGTCACACCAGTGGATGCGGTCGGGTTGGGTCAGGGCGGCGATTTCGGCGACCCATTTCTTCAGGCCTTCGTGTTTAACGTAATCGGGCGCGTTCAGCGGTGCGGTCATGGCGATGTCTCTCTCCAAGTTACTGAAATAGATGAACTGTTCGCCAGTCGCCGGGAGCTGCCACCGAGACTTCGAGCGGCGAGGGGCCGTCGGCTGGGAAGCCCGTAATTATGCATCAACTCAGGGTAAACATCTACTTGACTTATCGGGTCTAAGTGATTTCCACGGGTGAAAGCGCTGACGTTGCATGGTATTATGTTCCGCGATTCGAAAATGCGTTTCACAATACAAAATGGAGACAAACATGGATTCCCGTCAATTACGTGAAGCAGCGCTCTACTATCACCGCGAGCCCAAGCCGGGCAAGATTGCGGTTACCCCGATCAAACAGCTGACCAATCAGTACGACCTGTCGCTGGCCTACTCGCCTGGCGTCGCCTTCGCCTGCGAGGAAATTGTCGCCGATCCGCGCGAAGCCAGTACGCTGACCTCCCGCGCCAATCTGGTCGGCGTCATCACCAATGGCACGGCCGTTCTCGGCCTTGGCGCCATCGGCCCGCTGGCTGCCAAGCCGGTCATGGAAGGCAAGGGCGTCCTGTTCAAGAAATTCGCCAACATCGATGTCTTCGATATCGAAATCGAAGAGCGCGACCCGGACAAGCTGATCGATACCATTGCTTCGCTGGAGCCGACATTCGGCGGCATCAACCTCGAAGACATCAAGGCGCCGGAGTGCTTCTATATCGAAAAGAAGCTGCGCGAACGCATGAAGATTCCAGTCTTCCATGACGACCAGCATGGCACGGCCATTGTCGTCGGTGCCGCCATCCTCAATGGCCTGCACCTGATCGGCAAGGATCTCACCAAGGTCAAGATCGTCACTTCCGGCGCTGGCGCCGCGGCGCTGGCCTGCCTCGATCTGCTGGTCATGCTCGGCGCCCCGCCCAGCAACATCTGGGTGACTGACATCAAGGGCCTGGTTTATGAAGGCCGCGTCGAAGAGATGGACGAAATCAAGGCGCGCTACGCCAAGGTGACCGATGCCCGGACGCTCGGCGAAGTGATCGCCGACGCCGATGTCTTCCTCGGCCTGTCGGCCGGCGGCGTCCTGAAGCCGGAGATGGTCGCCAAGATGGCGGCCAATCCGCTGATCATGGCGCTGGCCAACCCGACGCCGGAAATCACTCCGGAACTGGTCAAGAGCGTCCGCAATGACGCGATTATCTGCACCGGCCGCTCGGACTATCCGAACCAGGTCAATAACGTGCTGTGTTTCCCCTTCATTTTCCGTGGCGCCCTTGATGTCGGGGCAACGACAATTACCGAGGAAATGAAGATGGCTGCCGTCAAGGCCATCGCCGAACTGGCCCGCGCCGAACAGTCGGAAGTCGCCGCCCGGGCCTATGGTGAAAAGGTCGCCAGCTTCGGCCCCGAGTACCTGATCCCGAATCCGTTCGATCCGCGCCTGATCGTCAAGATTGCCCCGGCGGTGGCCAGGGCGGGTATGGATTCAGGTGTCGCGACGCGGCCGATCAAGGATTGGGACGCCTACCTCCAGGGCCTGAACGAATTCGTTTACCACTCCGGCATGATCATGAAGCCGGTCTTCTCGCAGGCCAAGATGGCACCCAAGCGCATTGTCTTTGCCGAGGGTGAGGATGAGCGGGTGTTGCGTGCCATCCAGGTGATTCGCGATGAAGGGATCGCCAAGCCCATCCTGATCGGGCGGACCAGCGAAATCAATCGGCAGATCGAAGCCGCCGGTCTGCGTATCCGCCAGGGTGACGATTTCGAGGTTATTCATGCCGACAACTGTGCCTTCTTCGATGCACACTTCGACGAGTTCTCGGCGACCTATCACAGCTTGATGGAACGCAAGGGCGTGTCGCCCGATTACGCCCGCCGCGAAGTGCGTCGTCGCGCCACGCTGTACGGTGCGCTGATGGTCCGCCTGGGCTACGCCGACGGCCTTATTTGCGGCACCTTCGGTCGCCATGAAACGCATCGCGACTATGTCGAGAGTGTCATCGGCAAACAGGCTGGCCTGGATCGTTGTTATGCCATGAACCTGCTGATGTTGCCCGGCCGCACGGTGTTCATCGGTGACACCTACGTCAATTACGATCCAACAGCCGAGCAACTGGCCGACATGACGCTGCTTGCCGCGCAGGAAATCCGCAATTTCGGTATCCAGCCCAAGGTGGCGCTGCTCTCGCATTCGACCTTCGGCACCGAAGACACGCCGACCTCGCTGAAAATGCGCGAGGTGCTGGCCATCCTCAATCAGCGGGCGCCGGAGCTTGAAGTCGAAGGTGAAATGCACGGTGACGCAGCACTGGATGAACGCATTCGCCAAAGCGCCTTCCCGAATTCGCGCCTCAAGGGCCAGGCCAACCTGTTGGTCATGCCGACGCTGGACGCCGCCAATATCTCGTTCAATCTGCTCAAAGTGGCGGCTGGCGACAATTTGACCATCGGCCCCATCCTGCTCGGTGCGGCCAAGCCGGTCAATATTTTGACGCCGACGGCGACCGTGCGGCGTATCGTCAACATGACGGCGCTGACAGTGGTCGATGCGGTCTAGTTTTTTCTTTAAGTTGTTGTTGTATCTATATATTTCAATTGATATTTCATGGTCTCCTGCTAAACTGGGGTAACATTTGCCGGATATTGGCAGGAGATTGTGAATGAAGCGTAAATTGAAGGCCGCCTTGTTGGCCGTCGCCTTGCTGGGCTTTGGTGTCCAGACGCCTCTGTCGGCGGCTTCGGCCAAGCAGGCAGAGCCGTCGGCGAGCAAAAAAAGTCAGGTCAAGGCAAGCAACAAGAAGCCTGTGCGGAGCACGGTGGCGAGTGGAAAATCGTCCCGGTCCGTGGCCGGAAAGGCGCAGCGGAACAAAACGGCCTCAGCCGGCGTGGCAAAGAAGGCGCACGTTGCCCGTCAATCGTCGAAAAAGCTGGCTCGCCATGCCGCCTTGACCGATATGGACCCAGGGCGTTTGGCGCTCTACTCCGCTTCGGTTCTGGTGATTGATCAAAGTAACGGTCATGTGATGGTTGAAAAGCAACCGGACATGGTCGTCCCCATCGCCTCGATTTCCAAGCTCATGACGGCGATGGTGGTGCTCGATGCCAGGCTCGATCTGCAGGAAGTCATCGCCATTGGCGACGAAGACGTAGACGGCCTGAAAGGCACGCGTTCCCGTTTGCCGGTGGGGACGACGATGACGCGTGAAGCGGCAATGTTGCTTGCCCTCATGTCGTCCGAGAACCGCGCCGCCCATGCGCTGGGTCGGCACTATCCGGGCGGTATGCCGGCCTTCGTCCAGGCCATGAACCGGAAGGCCCAGGCCTTGGGCATGTACAACAGCCGTTTCGAGGAGCCGACCGGCTTGTCGAGCAACAATGTGTCGACGGCGCACGATCTGGCACGCATGGTGGCCGCCGCCGCGCGCTATCCGGAGATCCGCCATTTCTCGACGACGGCGGAAGCGAAGATCGAATTGAAAGGGCGCATCCGCGAGTTTCGCAATACCAATGCCCTGGTACGTAACGACAACTGGGAAATCGGTGTTTCCAAGACCGGTTACATCTCCGAAGCGGGTCGTTGCCTGGTCATGCAAGCCAGGGTCGCCGACAAGCCGGTTGTCATCGTATTGCTCGACTCGCAGGGCAAGATGACGCGGGTTGGCGATGCCAACCGGATCAAGCGCTGGATGGAAAGCGCCAGCCTGGCGGCGGAGCGTAGCCCGGCGTAATTTGCCTGAACCCGCTTACCCAAAAAGGCCGCCGTGTGCGGCCTTTACTTTTTGGGGCCGGTGTAACCGAGGGTTTTCGAGACGGCGTCGGCGGTCTGCTTGACCTGGCGCGCCCAGTCGGGGTCGTGGCGGTCGGCCGGGGCGGAAACCGAGAGGGCGGCGACGACATTGCCTTCATCGTCGTGGATGGGGGCGGCGACGCACTTGAGGCCGAGTTCGGCTTCTTCGTCGTCGTAGGCGATGCCGTGACGACGCACCTTGTCGAGTTCCTTTTCCAGCGCAACCAGGCTGGTCAGCGAATGCGGCGTCTTGCCGGGCAGGCCGGTGCGCTTGGCGTAGTCGCGCACGTTCTGGGCGCTTTCGGCGGCGAGGAAGAGCTTGCCGAGCGAGGTCAGGTGGAGCGGGGCGCGGCCACCGACGAGATAGACGACGCGGACCAGCGAACGGCCCGACGAGGTGCGCTCAAGGTAGACGATTTCGTCTTCGTGGCGGGCGCCGAGATTGATCGCTTCGCCGATTTTCTCGTGCAGTTCCTGCATGAAGGGCAGGGCGACTTCGCGCATGTTGATGCGGGATTTGACGATGCCGCCGAGTTCAAGCAGGCGGATGCCGAGACGGTAGCTGCCGGCATCGTCGCGTTCGACGAAGCGGGCGGCGCTCATGGCGGCCAGGATGCGGTGTGCTGTCGAGGGATGGAGTTCGGTCGTCTGGGCCAGTTGCTTGAGACTTGCCGAATCGGAGGACGCGGCGAGAGCATCGAGCAGCGACATCATGCGCTCGATGACCTGGATGGTGCCGGGCGCTTTGGCCGGACCGCTGGCAGCTTCAGACAACTGGATTCCTTTATTGGTGTGCTTTGAGTAGCATTGGCGCCACTTCTCTGCTCGAAGCGACGGGGGGCGAGGTGGTCGTGCCGGAAGGCCAGACTTGCTGCGGTCAACCGGCCTGGAGTGCGGGAAATCGACCGCTTGCTGTCGACCTGGCGAAGAAGGCGATTGCCGAGCTGGAGGGCTACGATCATGTGGTCATCCCGTCCGGTTCGTGCGCCGACCAGATCCGCAATGTCTATCCGCAGCTGCTGGCCGATGATCCGCACTGGGCGCCGAGGGCGCGGGCGCTGGCCGGGCGCAGCCATGAGCTGACGAGCTTTCTGGTCGATGTCGCCAGGATGGAATCGGCCGCGCCCGAGTTCGCCGGCAGCGTCACCTACCACGATTCCTGCAAGGGCCTGCGCGGCCTCGGCATCAAGCGCCAGCCGCGCGAGTTGCTGGCCAAGGTGCGTGGCCTGAGCCTCGAGGAAATGGCCGATTGTGAGGAATGCTGCGGTTTTGGTGGCGCCTTTTCGGTGAAATTCGGCGCGGTGTCGACGCAGATTGTCGACCGCAAGTGCGAGGCGATTGCGGCGGTTGGGGCCGATGCGGTGGTCGGTGGCGACCTCGGTTGCCTGATCAACATCGAAGGCCGTTTGCGCCGGCGCGGCGACGAGACGACGCGCGTTCTGCACATCGCCGAAGTGCTGGCCGGCGGGGACGATTGCTGATGACGGCAGCCGGTCGTTCGCATGCCATGCATTTCCACGCCCGGGCCGGGGAAAAGGTGCGGAATGCGGTGCTGCAACGCGCCCTGCAGAAGGCCAAGCCCTTGTTTGTCGGCAAGCGGGCCAAGGGCATCGCTTCGCTGGCCGAGGATGGCCTCGATTTCGAAATGCTACGGTCAACCGGAAAAAACATCAGAAATCGAAATCTGGCTGACCTCGATGTCTGGCTCGATATCTTCGAGGAACGGGCCACGGCGACCGGCGCCGAAGTCCTCTGGGCGCGCGACGGCGCCGAAGTCAGCCGGCTGGTCGTCGACATCGCCCGCCGCCATGGCGTGAGCAAGGCGGTCAAGTCGAAGTCCATGCTTTCCGAGGAAGCGCAGCTCAACGAGGCGCTGGCCGCCGCCGGCATCCGTCCGGTCGAAACCGATCTCGGCGAATACATCGTGCAACTGGCTGGCGAAACGCCGTCGCACATCATCGCGCCGGCCGTGCATAAAACCATCGGTGAGGTCGAAGCGCTGTTCGCCAAAGAGCATGGGCGGCCGCCCGAAACGCGGACCTCGGCGGATATTCCGGCGATGGCGCAAGAGGCCCGCGCCGTTCTGCGCGAGCATTTCCTGAGCGCCGAAATGGGCATCTCGGGCGCCAATTTCCTCATCGCCGAGACCGGCAGCGCGGCGCTCGTCACCAACGAAGGCAACGGCCGCATGGTGACAACGCTGCCGAAAGTGCATGTCGTCATCACCGGCATCGAGAAAATCGTCCCGACGCTCGAAGATTTCGCGACGCTCATGCGCCTGCTGCCGCGCTCGGCCACCGGTCAGGCCATCTCCAACTACGTCTCGCTGCTCACCGGCACGAAGCGCGACGGTGACCACGACGGCCCGGAGAAAACTGTCTTCATCCTCGTCGATAACGGCCGGGCCAACCTGCTCGGCTCCGATTACCAGGACATGCTGCGCTGCATCCGTTGCGGCGCCTGCATGAATCACTGCCCGGTCTATTTTTCGCTCGGCGGCCATGCCTACGGCTGGGTCTATCCCGGTCCGATGGGCTCGGTGCTGACGCCGTTATTCACCGGCATCGAGAACGCGCTCGACCTGCCGCACGCCTCCACCGGCTGCAACCAGTGCGGCGCCGTTTGCCCGGTCGCCATTCCGCTGCCAACCCTCATGCACCGCCTGCGCGAGGAGCAGAACGAGCGCGGCCTGCGCCCGTGGTCCGAGCGCCTGGCGCTCAAGACCTGGGCCTGGCTGGCCGGCAAGCCGGTGCTCTATCGCTGGTTCGCCCGGCGCGTGGCGCGCTATTTGCACTGGCTGGCCGACGGCTCAGGCCGCATCCGCATTTTCGGCCTGGCACCGGAGTGGACCGCAGGACGCGATCTGCCGGTATCCTCCGGCAAGACATTTCACGAACTTTACTCAGCAAGAAAGAAAGCCTGAACATGGAATTTGCTCCCGAAGGCCCGAAAGCCATCCCCTTGTGGATCAACGGTCATGCCTATTTGACCGTGACCGACGCTTTTTTCGACGTGACCAACCCGGCCACCGGCGAGGCCGTTCGCCGCGTCCCGTTGTGCGGGGCGAGTGAGGCGGCCGAAGCCGTCGGCGCGGCGCAAGTGGCCCAGTCCGCCTGGGCGATGATGGGCATGCCGGCGCGGCGAGTCTGCCTGGCCAGCCTGGGCGACGCGCTCGACAACTACAGCGGGCACTTCGCCAAACTGCTCATGCAGGATTGCGGCTTCGACGAAGCGCGGGCCAGCGCCGAAGTCGCCGCCGCGGTTGCCGCGCTGCATGACTCCGCCGTCGGCCAGACCGGCGTTTTTGCCCTGGTTCTCGATGCCTCGCGGCCGCTCGCCGGCCTGGCCGAAGCCATCGCCCCGGCCCTCATGGCCGGCGCCACGGTCGTCGTCAAGCCCAGCCCGAAGGCGCCCTCGGCCGCCTACGCCCTGTGCGAACTGTCCGCCCGCAGCGAGTGGCCGGCCGGCGTGCTCAACCTCATGCAGGGCGACACGGCGGCCATCGAAGGCTTGTGTGCGGCCGGCGTCGACCGGCTGGTGTATAGCGGCCAGCCGGCACTTGGCGTCCAGGTCGGCGCCATCGCCGAAACGGCCGGCATCCCGTTCGAGATGAAAGCCGCCTGATGCTGCGCATCGTCCAGCTCGAAGGCGAATCGCTGATCGCCGAAGTGCGGCGGCCGGCCTTTGCGCACGACTGGGTCGAGCATGCCAAAACGGCGCCGGCCCAGGTCGTCGAGCGCCTGGCCGGGGCGACGATTGCCATCACCAACAAGGTGGCCATCGATGCCGCCGCCGTCGCCGCGCTGCCTGATCTCAAGATGATCGCCGTCTCGGCGACCGGCACCAACAACGTCGATCTCGACGCCTGCCGGGCGCGCGGCATCGTCGTTTCGAACATTCAGGGCTACGCCGTGCACACCGTGCCCGAGCACGTCATGGCCCTGTTGCTCGCCCTCTCGCGCAACCTCGTCGCCTGGCGCGAAACCCTGCTGGCCGGCGGCTGGCAGCGTTCCGAGCAATTCTGCCTGTTCGATCACCCGATCCGCGACCTGCACGGCGCGACACTCGGCCTGATCGGCAGCGGCACGCTGGGCAACGGCGTGGCGCGGCTGGCCGAGGCTTTCGGCATGCGCGTGCTGCGCGCCGAGCACAAGGGGGCGACGGTCGTTCGCCCGGGCTACACGGCGTTCGCCGAAGTCCTCGCCACGGCCGACGCGATCAGCCTGCATTGCCCGCTGACGGCCGAAACGAAAGACCTGATCAGCGAGGCCGAGTTGCGTGCGATGAAACCGTCGGCCCTGCTTATCAACACGGCGCGTGGCGGCATCGTCAATGAGCCGGCCCTGATCCGCGCCCTCAAGGAAGGCTGGATCGCCGGGGCTGGGTTCGACGCCATCACCGCCGAGCCGCCGCCGGCCGATCATCCGATGGTCGATCCCGCCTTGCTCGCCCTGCCCAATTTCCTGCTCACGCCGCATGTTGCCTGGTCCAGCCGGCCGGCCATGCAGACGCTGGCCGATCAGCTCATCGACAACATCGAAGCCTTCGTCGCCGGGGCGCCCAAGAACCGCGTGGCATGAGCGCCCGCGACGACATCCTCGGGCGCGTCCGACGCGGCGTTGGCAAGGACGATTTTGCCGGGCGCCGGGCCGCCGCCGTCGCCTCGTTGACAACAGCCGAGCGCGGGCCGCAGCCGGTCATCGGCGCCGATCTCGTCGGCCGCTTCCGGGCCAAGGCCGAATACCTGGCAAGCACCGTCGCGGCTGTGTCCTCTCCGGCCCAGGTGCCGGTAACCGTGGCCGCCTACCTGGTGGCGAACGGGCTGGCTGCCGAGGCGGTGGCGACGGCCGATGTCGGCGGCCTTGACTGGGCGGCCAGCGGCCTCACCGTCGCCGCGCGTCCTGCGGTCGACGCCGATAAAACTGGCATTTCCGGCTGCTTCTGCGCCATCGCCGAAACCGGCACGCTCATGCTGCTCTCCGGCCCGCAAACCCCGGCCACCGTCAGCCTGCTGCCGGAAACCCACATCGCGCTGGTCGAGGTGTCGCGCATCGTCGCCACCATGGAAGACGCCTTCGCACTCCTTCGGGCCGAACGCGGCAGCCTGCCGCGCGCCGTCAATTTCATCTCCGGTCCTTCGCGCACCGGCGACATCGAACAAACCATCGTCCTCGGCGCCCACGGGCCGTGCCGGGTGCATCTGATCCTGATCGGAGAAACATCATGAGCATCACCTTTGCCATCCGCGGCGAATACATCCAACTCGACCAACTGCTCAAGGCCACCGGCCTGTGCGAATCGGGCGGCGCAGCGCATGCCGCCATCGCCGAAGGGCGGGTGAAAGTCGATGCTACGGTCGACACGAGAAAACGGGCAAAAATGAAACCCGGTCAGGTCGTCAGTTTTGCTGGTGAAGAAGTGGTGCTGGTCGCCGAATAGCGCTGTTACGGCGAGCCTTCACCGCTACAGTCGGATTCCCTCGCGGGCGATGTTTTCCAGCAGGCGAGGGTTTGAATAGGCCTCGGGGTGCGCCCACTCGGCGAGCCACACCGGTAGCGGCGAAACATTGATGCCGGTGTCCAGCAGCACATCGTAGGCGATATCCGACATTTCCAGTTTGGTCGGCAGCAACTTGCCCGGTTCGCCGCGTAGCAGCACGGCCACGTCGGCGTCGCTGTCCGGCGAAAAGTCTCCACGCGCCCGGCTGCCGAAAAGAATGGCTTCGGCGACGTCGAACTGCGCTCGCACGCGCTCAAGAAAAGCGTGTGCGGCAAAGTCGGTGGCGGGGTCGAGTTGGCGCGTGTTCATGTTGCAACACATGGCACAAATCATCCCACCCAACCGCCGTCCGACTGCTTGGCGCGGCCGAGGGCGGCGAGCATGGCGAGGATTTCGGGGAGGCGTTTTTTCCAGGGGCCTTTGCCGGTGAAGCGGGCGGCGAGGGCGGGTTCGTCCTGGGGTGTGGGGGTGAGTGCGTCGGCGATGGCGCGGACTTGTTCGGGCAGGGTGGGCGGCCAGGGGCGTTTTTCGGTGGGTTTGGGGGGGATTGCTGCGGTCGACGGGGAATTGTCGGGCAATTCCATTTTTGCCTGTTTTTCCCGGTTGACCGTGGAAGACGGGTTCTGGAAGTCGGGGCGGAGCCAGCGGATGTGGCCGGTGGCTTCTTCGCGGCTGCGTTCGGCGTTGAGGGCGACGAGGCGGTCGAGGAGGGCGTCGGTGGCGGTTGGCGCGAGGTCTGGCCAGCCGTAGGCGGCGAGGACGGCGGTGTCGAGTTCGTCGTGGAGTTGGCGGAGGACGGCGACGAGGCCGGTTTCGTGGATGGTCTTGTCCTTGGCGGTGAGCGGTTCGCCGCTGCGCAGTTTGGCCAGCACGTTGTACATGCCGGTCAGCGTCAGGTCCGGGTGGGCGGCTTGCTGGCGCTTGCGGTGGGTGTCGAGTTGCTCGGCGAGGGCGGCGATGCGGGCTTGTTGCTCGGGGCTGGCGGCAGGGAAGGGGAACGTGTCAAAGCAGCGAGAATTGTTGTAGCGTGGCCGATCTTCTAGGGTGCCGCCTTGGGCGAGAGCCCAGACTTGATGCACGTGACTCGATAGCACACCCAAAGAATAGGCTTTGTCACTTGCTAAACAAACAATCTCGCTTTCTGCGCAACAAGGGGTTGTCAGGAATGTGAATACGCGATGCTTGGCAGTGCGCGGAGTAGCTATAAAGCGTTGCAGGCCTGCAAGAGCTACACGAAGGTCTTTTCTTGGCTCGCCGAAAATCCACCAATTTTCACGGTAGGTCGACCGATTGTTTTGGTCCCGCTCTGGTTTGACACGCTCTAGAACCCACTGGTAAGCCGCCGGAAACGTTTGACGGGCTTCTTCTGCGGTTAGGCCGAAAAAGTCTATTACATAGTCACCCAGCCCTCCTTGGGCCAAGCCGCGTGATGTTACAAACGGAACAAGGTGCTTGCAGCGGTCTGTACCAAAGCCGAGACTAGCTGCCTTTTCAATTGTTACTACAAATCCTTGTCCATGCAGTTTCACTCCCATGCTGCTCAGACCGCCGTTAGCAGCAAGCTTGGTCGCGGAAGCTACATTGGCACCGATCCTTAAGTCCGCGTGAATGCAGCCGGTTTTTGCCGTTAATTCGACATGTACCGCGTCATCGTCATTGCCGCCTTCGACAACGACCGTTTCCAGCACACCCGGGGCGTCGCCGGGTTGGCCGACGGTCATCGCGATGCGCACGGCGGCGCCGCTGGCGGCGTCGACCCACGGGTGGTCGGGGATGGCCCAGGCGATCGCCAGGGGCGGCTGGGCGTTGAGGTGGTGTTCGAGGACGCGGCGGTTGAAGGTTTGCTTGAGGCTGTTGGTGGTGATGAAGCCGAAGCGCTGGACTTGGCCGCGGCGGGTGAGGTCGGCGGCGTGGTGCCACCAGAACATGACGAAATCGGCGGATTCGGGGACGGCCGGCCAGGCGGCGCGCAGGGCTTCGGTGTAGCCGTCGCCGAGGGCCTGGCGCATGGCGGCGGCGCCGATGAAGGGGGGGTTGCCGACGATGTAGTCGGCCTGCGGCCAGGTGGCGGGGCGCGGGTTGGTGTAGCGTTCGCGCGGGATTTGGGCGGCTTCGTCGGGCACGAGTTCGCCGGTGACGGGGTGGGGTTTGGTGCTGCGGCCGTCCCAGCGGGTGAGCGGCTTGCCGCTGTCGTCGGTGGCGAAGGCGATGGCGTCGGCGCTGAGCACGGCGTCGCGGCATTCGATGTTCTTGAAGTCGCGCAGGATGGGGCTGGGCGGCAGGCCGCTGCCCTGGGTGCGGAAGTTGGTGCGGGTCGACGGTGAGGCCTTCGACTTCGAGGCGTTGTTGCGTGTCGCCAAGCTGGGCGAGGGTGTCGAGGACTTCGCCTTCGAGCCGCTTCATGTGTTCGAGCGTGACGTAGAGGAAGTTGCCGGAGCCGCAGGCGGGGTCGAGGACGCGGGTGGTGCACAGCTTGTGGTGCCAGGCGCGGACGAGGTCAGCGGCGTCTTTGAGTTTGCCTTCGTTGGCGAGCAGCAGGGCGGCGGCCTGGGTGTCGTGCCAGTTGGCGCGCAGTGGCTCGATGACGGTGGGCAGGACGAGGCGGTCGACGTAGGCGCGCGGGGTATAGTGGGCGCCGAGGTCGTGGCGTTCGAGCGGGTTGAGGGCGCTTTCGAGCAGGGTGCCGAAGATGGCGGGTTCGACTTCGGCCCAGTCGGCTTGGGCGGCTTCGAGCATAAGTTCGATTTGCCCACGGTCAACCGGTAAAACTTCGGGATTTTTAAAGAGCTTGCCGTTGAAGCGCGGCAGCTGGGCGCGGATGGCGACGGAGAATTTGCCTTCATCCATGGCTTTCCACAACTCGGCGACGAGGGGAACGAATTGTTCCGGCGCTTTTTGCAGAGTTTTGAGCAGGCCGGTGAAGGCGCCTTCGTTGTCGACCTTGGGCAGCAGGCCGACGTCTTCGGCGAACATGGAAAACAGGCAGCGGGAGAGGAAGGCGGCGACGCGTTCGGGCTGGTATCTGCCTTCGAGGGACTGGGCGACGCGGGCGAGGCGGACGGCGATTTCGCGCGTGGCGCGGGCGGTGCGGCGGGCCGGGTCGAGGCTGTGCGGGTCGTGCCAGACGGCCTGGAGGCGGGCGCGGATTTCCGGCTTGCTGAGGTCGTCGAGCCGGATGCGGTGGCTGCGCGGGTCGGGGAAGGGCGTGTAGCTGCCGCCGGTGCAGGTGAATTCGGCGTAGAGCTCGATGACGTTGCCGACGTCGAGGACGACGAGGAAGGGCGGCCGGCCTTCGTCGGCGGGCAGGTGGCGGGCGTAGTTTTCAGCCTGGCCACGGGCCCGGAGCAGGGCGTCGTCGAACTGGCGGGTTTCAGAGCCGGCGCGGATTTTCTTGGCTTCGCCGATGAAGCTGCCGCGTTTGTAGCAGTCGATGAAGCCGTTGCTGGTGCTGCCGTCGCCGTGATGGAAGATGACGCGGCGCTCGAAAACGTACGGGTTGTCGCGGGTGTCTTCGTTGGCGGGCTGGGGGCTGTCGACGTCAAGCAAGGCGCAGAGGTCGGCGATGAAAAGCTGGTAATTGGCGCGCTCGGAGCCGCCGGCCGCCCGCCAGCGGGCAAGGAAGGTGTCGATTTGCATGATGGCGGGATTTTAGCCGGGCATTTGGCGGCTGGGGGCGATTGCTACGGTCAACCGGAAAAAACGGGCAAAAATGAAACGGGCCGACGGAGTTGGCGTTAGTCGAGCCAGCGGATCGGCGCGGCGAGTTCGGGGTGTTTTCCGACTCGGCCCTCATAGTGCGCGGCGATGGCGGCGATGTCGGTGGCGGGGTCGCCGGTCATGGTGAGGTAGGCGAGGATGCCGGCCTGGCGGCGGGAGTAGTCGACGAAGGCGAGGGCGACGGGGACTTTTGCTTGCAGTGCGATGCGGTAGAAGCCGCTTTTCCAGCCCTGGGTCAGGCTGCGCGTGCCTTCCGGGGCGATGACCAGCAGGAAGTCGGGGCTGGAAGCGAATTGGGCGACCATCTCGGCGACGAAGCCGTTACGCACGTTGCGTTTGATCGGGATGCCGCCGAGTCGGCGGAATATCCAGTCGAGCGGGCCGCAAAACAGGGAGTCCTTGGCCACCCAGCGGGCGTCAAGGCCGAGGGCCAGTTTGGCAAACAGGGCGATGACGCCATCCCAGTTTGAGGTGTGCGGGTAGCCGGCGAGGACGGCGCGGGCCGGGCGCGCCGGCGGTTCGATGACGGTCCAGCCGAATAGTTTGAGCAGGCTGCGGGAAAGCGTTTTCAGCATGGGCAGTCGAGGTCAGCACATCTTGACGACGATGTCGTGCAGGGTGTTGGCGCAGTTGGCCATGCGGTCGGCGGCGTTGGACAGGTGGCGGTAGATTTCGCGGCGCTTGAACATGTGGATGTAGTCGTCGCCGACGAAGAGTTCGGCGATGGCCCGGCGGTAGTTTTTTTCGACCCGGCGTTCGGCCTTGCGCGCGGCGTCGGCATCGGCGGCTGCGGCCTTCGGTTCTTTGGCCAGTCGCGAGTAGCCCTGAGACAGCGCATCGCAGCCGAGTTTGATGTGCATGGCCATTTCGAGGCAATGCTTGTCGGGCGCCAGGCAGAGCACTTCCATTTCGCTGACGGTGGTCTTGCAGTAATTGACGATTTCGTCGAGGTCGATGATGGCGCGGTAGAGGTCTTCGCGGTCGATCGGCGTCGAGAAGGCTTCGTTGAGGGTGTGCAGGTTGCGGATCTTGACGCGGTCGGCTTCGTGTTCGTCCTGGCGGATGAGCCGGCCGACGGTCTGGTCGCCGGTTTCCATGAATTCGACGAGGCGCCCGGCGGTGACGCCGACGTGCTGGCATTGCTCAGCGAGCAGCGTGAAAAAGTCGGGCATTTTGGGGAAGACGCGGTCGAACAGGCGGCGAATGATCGAGGGGCTGTTTTCTTCGCTCATGGCATATTTCCAAGAAAGAGATGAACCAGTGCGTAGGTTTGAATGGCGGCGATGGCGGCGCCGGGAATGGTGATGAGCCAGGCCGTCACGATATTTTTGGCCTTGCTCCAGCGTACTGCACGGGGACGTTCCGAAGCGCCGATGCCCATGATCGAGGTGGCGACGACATGGGTGGTCGATACCGGCGCACCGCCGATCGAGGCGGTCATGATGACGGCGGCCGAGGTTATCTGCGAGCCCAGCGCGTGGATGGGACGGACGCGGTAGATGGCGAAGCCCAGCGTGCGGACGATGCGCCAGCCACCGGAGAGGATGCCGAGGGTGATGGCCGAGGCACAGGCGAGCATGACCCAGAAGGGGACGTCAAACGTTGGAATGAAGCCGCCGAGGAGCAAAACGAGGGTCAGGATGCCCATGCTTTTCTGCGCATCGTTGGCGCCGTGCGAGAAGGCCAGGATGGCGGCGGTGATGAATTGGGCGGCACGCAGGCGGGAATTGGCGGCCGGATTGGCGGTGGTCAGCAAGGCGCGGAGGAGTCGATGTATCAGGAAGCCGACCCAGAAGCCGAGGAGCGGCGAGAGCACCAGCGCCGCCAGCAACTTGGCGATGCCGGTCAGGTGACCGTTGGCCAGTTCTTCGAATCCCCAGACGACATGGTCGCTGCCGACCGAAACGACGACGGCACCGATCAGCCCGCCGACCAGTGCATGCGAGGACGATGATGGCAGGCCGAGATACCAGGTGCTGAGGTTCCAGGCAATGGCACCAACGAGTCCGCAGAGCAATATGGAGAGCGAGAGGATCGGCGCGACGTCGTCGAGGACGACGAACTTGCCGATGGTGTTGGCAACCGCAGTGCCGCCGAGCAGCGGGCCGAGGAATTCAAAAAAGCTGACGATGATGACGGCCTGCACCGGTGTCATGGCACGCGAGGCAATGACCGTGGCGACGATGTTGGCCGCGTCGTTGAAGCCGTTGGTGTAGTCGAACACCAGGACGATGACGACAGTGACGACGGCGAGCAGGAACAAGGTGTCCATAGGGGCTGGGCCCTCGGTGGTGGCCCGGTCTCCGATTCGTTATATATAGTTTGAAGGCAGTATATCGCCGCCAACGGCCGCCGCCACGGTCAACCGGATAAAATGGCCAAAATCAGAATGTCGAGAAAGTGCGTCATGAATTACCCGGGATTTCTCGTTGTTTCGCCGCCATGCCGCTGAGCGCCGGAATCTCCTGGTTGTGGGGCGTTCCTTTGCTGGCCGGCGGTATCGGCGGTCTGAATTATTTTATCCGGCGCGGTTTGGCGGCGCCGCGTGTGGTCGAGAGCGGTTGGCCAGAGGATTTGCCCTGGCTTGAGGTGACGGTGCCGACGGTCAATGACAAAAATCTTCATGGCTGGTTGTTGTCCGCCGGCGATCGGCGGCCCGCTCTGGTCGTCATGCATGGCTGGGGTGGCAACGCCGCGATGATGTTGCCTCTGGCCGCGCCATTGCATGCTGCGGGGTATTCGCTGCTGCTGGTCGATGCCCGTTGCCACGGCCGGAGCGATGACGACAGTTTTGCCTCGCTGCCGCGCTTTGCCGAGGATATCGAGGCGGCCCTGGTCTGGCTGGCCGGGCGGCCCGAGGTCGATCCGCTGGCGCTTGGGGTGATCGGCCATTCGGTCGGGGCGGGGGCGGCCTTGCTTGCTGCTTCGCGGCAGCCGGCCATCCGCGCCGTCGTCAGCCTGGCGGCGTTCGCTCACCCGGCGGCCATGATGCGGCGCTGGCTGGCGGGCATGCACATTCCGTTCTGGCCGCTCGGGGCCTACATCCTGGCTTATGTGCAGCGGGTCATCGGACATCGCTTCGACGACATCGCGCCGTGCACCACGATTGCCAGGATTGCTTGCCCGACGCTGATCGTGCATGGCCTCGACGACGCCACGGTGCCGGTGGCCGAGGCCCGGCAGATCTACGCGGCGCGGACGAGCGAGGCGGTCGAGCTGCTGCTGGTGCCGGGCAGTCACGACGATTACGGCGATCTGGCGCAACAGGTCGGCCTGCTGGGCGACTTTCTGGATCGGGCTTTTCGCTAAATCGCCAGACGAAAAAAAGCGGGAGACGCGCTCCCGCTTTGTCCCGATCTGCCGGAAAACTACCTGGGCAGCAGGAAAGCCGCTTTTTCGCGGACCTTGATGTCGGGGTTGTCGATGGCGACGATCTCGAAGTGAATCGGGTTCGAACCCGTCTTGCCGGCGTCGGGCGGTACGGCGACGACGGTGTTGAACGACTGCAGCGAGGCCGGCGCGACATCGACTTCGACGTCGCCGGTGATTTCGGCGCCAGGCAGGCCGTCGACCGTCACCTTGTAACGATGCGACTGTTCCTCGGTGTTCATGATCTGCAGCATGTAGACGTTCTCGATGCGGCCATCGTCGGCTTCGCGGGCCAGCGTGGACCGGTCGCGGATGATGTCGACCTTGAGCGGGATGCGGGTGCTCAGGAACCACACGGCCAGCCCGGTGATGACAATGAGGATGAAGGTGTAGAGCAGGATGCGCGGGCGGATGATGTGGGCCAGGATTTGTTGCTTGCCCAGATGTTGCGCCATGGCGTTTTCGGTCGAGTAGCGGACCAGACCGCGCGGCAGGCCGACCTTGTCCATGACCTGGTCGCAGACGTCGATACAGGCGGCGCAGCCGATGCACTCGTATTGCAGGCCCTTGCGGATGTCGATGCCGGTAGGGCAGACCTGGACGCACTGGTTGCAGTCGATACAGTCGCCCAGTTTGGGGGCCGCCGGGTCGGCGTTCTTCTTGCGCGCGCCGCGCGGCTCGCCGCGTTCTTCGTCATAGGTGATGATCATCGTGTCCGGGTCGAACATCACGCTCTGGAAGCGGGCATACGGGCACATGTGCTTGCACACCTGTTCGCGCATGAAGCCGGCCATGAGGATCGTGAAGCCGCCGTAGAAGAAGATCCAGAAGGTTTCCCAGGGGCCGAGCTGGCCGGTCCGGACGTTGTTGATCAGTTCATCGACAGGCGTGAAGTAGCCGACCAGCGTAAAGCCCGTCCATAGACCAACGATGCCCCACAGCAGGTGCTTGGTTGCCTTGATGCGGAACTTGCGCGCGTCCATCGGCGCCTTGTCGAGCTTGATCCGCGCATTGCGGTCGCCCTCGACCCAGTTTTCGATCCACATGAAGAGCTGCGTGTAGACCGTTTGCGGGCAGGCGTAGCCGCAGAACAGCCGCCCGGCGATGGCGGTGACGAGGAATAGCCCGTAGGCCGAGACGATCAGCAAGGCCGTCAGGTAGATGACGTCCTGTGGCCAGAAGACAACGCCGAAGATGTAGAACTTGCGTTCGACCAGATGGAGAAGGATCGCCTGGCGGTCGTTCCAGGTCAGCCACAGGCCGCCGTAAAAAAGCACCTGGGTGAAGATGACCAGGGCAATTCGCCAGTTGTCGAAATAGCCACGAACGCGTTTGGCGTAGATGACCTTGTGTTTCTCGTAGAAGGAAACGGGGGCGGGCTTCAGTTCGTCCGGATTTTGCTGTGGCTGGGTCATTGAAATTTTCAGTGATGTGAAAAGGGGTGGAAACCGACGCTACCGACAGCAACAGGCTGTTGCGTCAAGCAAGCCTGCGGGGCGATGGAAATACGCGTCAGGCCGATTGCTGCCGGGGTCACATTCGCCGCTAGCGCGCCGCGCACGATGTGTTGCCGGTTTCCAGCGGAAGCTATTATCAAGATGCGTGCCTGAAAAAAAGTTGGGGTGATTTTCTTAAAAATCATTCGCTTATATATCTCAATAGGCACCCTGTTGGCAAATTGTGTCAATATTGGCGACATTGAGTGTCAGTATTGACGGAGATGACATGGGCGAAAATTCACTGGGCGAGTTGATTTCCTTTCTGGACGGCCTGCCAGAGCCGCGTATCGTAATGAACGCGGAGTATCGGATCGTCGCTGCCAACGCCGCCTATGTGCGCGATTTTGGTGGCGGTCAGGCGATTACCGGACGGACCTGCTACGAGGTCTCGCACCATTTCGACGTGCCCTGCGACCAGGCCGGCGAGTCCTGTCCGCTCAAGCAGACGCAGAAATCCGGCGTGCCGCAGCGCGTCCTCCATCTGCACCACACGCCGCGCGGCGAAGAGCACGTAGCCGTCGAGACCACGCCGATTCGCGACGAAAACGGCCTGGTCGTCTATTTCGTCGAAACCATGAAGGTCGTTCGCCAGGCCAGCGGCCGGCCGGCAGCGCAGGGGCTGGTCGGCCGCTCACCGGCCTTTGTCGGCATGCTCGAAAAAGTGCTGCGCGTGGCCAACTCGAACGCCGCCGTCTTGCTGCAGGGCGAAACCGGCACCGGCAAGGAACTGGTCGCCCGCGCCATCCACGAGGCCAGCGCCCGGGCCGACGGGCCGTTTGTCGCAGTCGATTGCGCCGGGATGACCGAAACGCTGTTCGAAAGCGAACTCTTCGGCTACGAAAAGGGCGCCTTCACCGGCGCCACGCACCGCAAGCAGGGGCTGGTCGAAGCCGCCTCGGGCGGGACGCTCTTTCTCGACGAAATCGGCGAACTGCCGCTCGTTCTCCAGGTCAAGCTGCTGCGCCTGCTCGAAACCGCCACCTACCGGCGGGTCGGCGGGCTGGACTGGTTGCCGGCCGATTTCCGGCTGGTCGTCGCCACCCACCGCGACCTGCGCGCCATGGTCCAGGCCGAGAGCTTCCGCCGTGACCTGTATTTCCGGATCAACACCTTTCCCGTGCACACCCCCGCCCTGCACGAGCGGGCCGAGGACATTCCCCTGCTTGCCGCCTCGCTGCTCGAACGCGTGGACCGCATCGCCGGGCGCACATTCACGCCGGCTGCGCTGGCCTGGCTGAGCAGCCGGCGCTACGAAGGCAACATCCGCGAGCTGCGCAACCTGATCGAACGCGCCACCCTGCTGGCCGATGGCGATCTCATCGACCTTCCTCCTCTTGACGAGATGGCCGACGACCCGCCGCCTCTCTCGGCGCTCACTGACGATGCCTTCCATGTCGAGCAGCTGGTTACACTCGACACGCTGGAGCGGCGTTACCTGGCCTGGGCAAAACGTCGGGACGGCCTCGACGCAGCCGAGCTGGCGGCGCGTCTAGGGGTCAGTCAGCGGACGCTGTATCGCAAACTGCAGGATGTGAAAGGCAGCTGAACAGGGCGCGCCTTCCGGACGATTCGGGCTTTCGATTTTGGCCAAATTTTCCGGTTGACCGTAGGAATTGGCCCGTCCGGAGCGTCCTTCCGGCGGGAAGTTCCCGGAAATGGCCTGGTTTTAACATTCTTTACACCTCGTCATCGGGTGCTTCATATAATTCCGGCCTGTCGATATTTTCTCGGCATCGTCGGCGAACCAAGGCGGCATGAATCGACCGCTTCGCCGAAATGTCATCTTTTTCCCACACCAGAACGTCATGAAAAAAACAACTCTCGTCGCGCTGCTCGTTGCCGCTGCATTCCCCGCATTCGGACAGGTTTCCACCGCTCCCGCCACCCTCAAAGAAGTAGCCCAGCGGGCCATCCTCAACAGCCCCGAAGTCACCTCGAAATGGCACGCCTACCGCGCCGCTGACGAAGAAACCGGCGTTGCCCGCGGCGGCTACTACCCGCGCATCGACCTCACCGCCGGCGCCGGTCGCGAAAGCCTGAGCCAACCCACCACCGCCGACCGCGACTACACCCGCAGCGGCATCATGCTCAGCCTCAACCAGATGCTCTTCGACGGCTTCGCCACGCGTAACGAAGTCCGCCGCCTCGACAAAGCCCGGCTGGTCCGCTACTACGAACTCCTCGACGCCTCCGAAACCACCGCCCTCGAAGCCGGCCGCGCCTACCTCGACGTCCTGCGCTACCGCCACCTCGTCGACCTCGCCAAAGACAACTACATCCAGCACAAAGCCACCTACGACCAGATCGAGCGGCGCACCCAAAGCGGCGTCGGCCGTCGCGTCGACTTCGAACAAGCCGGCAGCCGCCTCGCCCTCGCTGAAATCAACCTGATCACCGAAAGCGCCAACCTCCACGACGTCAGCGCCCGCTACCAGCGCCTCGTCGGCGCCCAACCCGCTGCCGCCATCGTCCCCCCGGCCGAACTCAACGGCGCCATCCCGGCCCAAGCCAAAATCGCCCTCGACACCCTGCACCGCAAAAACCCCGCGCTG